>NZ_JACAQP010000010.1:0-46715 GCF_013387025.1 Pseudomonas reactans
TCTTTTTCAGAGTTTCCCTAGGCGTTCGGCCGCCGCCCAAGCCAGGGACAGGCCGTCGAAGGTGCTGGTGCCGCGGCCCACTTCGTCCATCAGCACCAAGCTGCGTTCGGTGGCGTTATGCAGGATGTTGGCGGTTTCGCTCATCTCCACCATAAAGGTCGAACGGCCACCGGCCAGGTCATCGCTGGAGCCGATCCGGGTGAAAATGCGATCCACCAAGGACAGCTCGCAACTGGCCGCCGGCACAAAGCTGCCGATGTGCGCCAACAGCACAATCAAAGCGGTCTGACGCATGTAGGTGGATTTACCGCCCATGTTCGGACCGGTGATCACCAGCATGCGGGTATCGTCGCCCAGCGACAGGTCGTTGGCGACGAACGGCGTGGTCAACACCTGCTCTACGACCGGGTGGCGACCTTGCACGATGCGCATGCACGGCTCGCTGACAAAGCGCGGGCAGTTCAGGTCAAGGTTCAGCGCGCGCTCGGCCAGGTTGCTCAGCACATCCAGCTCGGCCAGGGCGGCGGCGGTATCCTGCAGCGGTGCCAACTGGCTGATCAGGTCTTCCAGCAGGTTCTCATAGAGCATCTTTTCTCGAGCCAGGGCACGGCTCTTGGCCGACAGTGCCTTGTCTTCGAACTCTTTCAGCTCAGGGGTGATAAACCGCTCTGCACCTTTGAGCGTCTGGCGACGTTGATAGTCGATGGGCGCCGACTCGGCCTGCTTGCTCGGCAACTCAATGAAGTAACCGTGCACGCGGTTGTAGCCGACTTTCAGGTTGGCCAGGCCGGTACGGGCTTTTTCGCGGGCTTCCAGGTCGATCAGGAACTGCCCGGCGTTTTCGCTCAGAGCTTGCAGTTCGTCCAACTCGCTGTCGTAACCGGTCTTCAAGACGCCGCCGTCGCGGATGATCGCGGGCGGGTTGTCGATGATGGCTTTTTCCAGCAACGCCGCCAGTTCTGGGTAAGTACCGGCGGTGACCGCGAGCTGTTGCAGGTGTGGCGTGTCCAGTTCGGTCATCGCCGCTTGTAATTGTGGCAAGGCACCGAGGGCGTCACGCAGGCGCGCCAAGTCACGCGGACGCGCGTTACGCAGGCCGATCCGCGCCAGGATGCGCTCGATATCGCCGATTTCCTTCAGCTGTGGCTGCAGCTTTTCAAAGCGATAACCGTCCAGAAGGCAGGTAATAGAGGTCTGACGCGCCTGCAGCACGCTCAAGTCGCGCAGAGGACGGTTCAACCAACGGGTCAGCAAACGGCTACCCATGGCGGTCTGGCAACGGTCGACCACCGATTGCAGGGTGTTGTCACGCCCGCCGGCCAGGTTGGTGTCCAGCTCCAGGTTGCGACGGCTCGCGCCATCGAGCACCACGGTATCGTCCAGACGCTCATGGCGCAGGCTGCGCAAATGCGGCAAGGCCGTGCGTTGGGTTTCCTTGGCGTAACCCAGCAAGCAACCGGCGGCACCGATGGCCAGGGTCAGGGTTTCGCAACCGAAGCCTTTAAGGTCCTGCACCGAAAACTGCTGGCACAGACTTTTCAGCGCCGAGTCACGCTCGAAATCCCACGGCGCACGGCGCTTGGCCCCACGGCGTTTTTCTGCCGGCAAATCCTTTGGCCAATCATCCGGGATCAACAACTCCACCGGATTGATACGCTCCAGCTCCGCCAGAAGGTTTTCCCAGCCCTTGATCTCCAGCACGCTGAAGTTGCCGCTGGTGATGTCCAGCACCGACAGGCCAAACAGACGCTCATCGCCCAACACCGCCGCAATCAGGTTGTCGCGACGCTCATCCAGCAGCGCCTCATCACTCACCGTCCCCGGCGTGATAATACGCACCACCTGACGTTCCACCGGCCCCTTGCTGGTGGCCGGGTCGCCGATCTGCTCACAGATCACCACCGACTCGCCCAACTTCACCAGCTTGACCAGGTAACCTTCCAACGAGTGGTAAGGAATCCCACACATCGGAATCGACTGCCCCGCCGATTGCCCACGCGCCGTCAGGGTGATATCCAGCAGCTTGGCGGCCTTCTTCGCGTCTTCGTAGAAAATCTCGTAGAAGTCGCCCATGCGGTAGAACATCAACTGATCAGGGTGCTGGTTCTTGAGCCGCCAGTACTGCTGCATCATCGGAGTGTGGGAGGACAGGTCTGAAGTGGTTTTACTCATTGGGTCGTAGGCAAATTCGTTGAAAGGAGTGGGGCAAAGGTGGGGCATTCCGCCCTGCGATTTTGCGATGGGCGCAAGGTTAACACGCGAGGTCTGCGGTTCGCAGTCCACATCATCACACTTAAAAGGGCCCAAGAAATGCATCGGTTATGCATAAATAATGCAAATTAGCATTTGCCAACCCCGAAATCTCTCGTCACTATCCCCGTTATGCAAAAACGCAACGTTTCTATCGTCTTACGCGAACTGCTGGACCGCGACCGGATCTCCCCCACGGAGCTTCACCGGCGTACCGGCGTGCCTCAATCCACGCTGTCCCGGATCCTCAGCGGCAAGATCGTTGATCCGTCGGACAAGCACATTTCCCGCATCGCCGAGTACTTCCGCGTGAGCACCGACCAACTGCGCGGGCGCGTGGCGGTGGGCGTTTCGCGGGAGGACGGGCGCGACCCGATGCATTCGGAACTCAAGGACATAAGCCTGTGGGACGATGACACCCCCGTTAATGATGACGAGGTGTCGATCCCCTTTCTGCGCGAGGTTGAATTGGCTGCTGGATCAGGAAGATTCGTCATCGAGGAAAGCGAGAAAGCCAGCCTGCGGTTCGGCAAGCGCAGCCTGCGGCATAACGGTGTACAGTTCGACCAGGCCAAGTGCGTGACGGTACGCGGCAACAGCATGTTGCCGGTGCTGCGCGATGGCGCGACGGTCGGGGTGAATGCGGGCAAGAGTGGCATTGGTGACATCGTCGATGGTGACTTGTATGCCATCAACCACAACGGCCAATTGCGGGTGAAACAGCTCTACCGCCTGCCTTCCGGGATTCGCCTGCGCAGTTTCAATCGCGATGAGCACCCGGATGAGGACTACAGCTTCCAGGATATCCAGGATGAGCAGATCAGTATCCTGGGTCATGTGTTCTGGTGGGGTATGTACGCCCGTTAACCTTCTTCTGTAAGACAAAGCCCGCCAACGAGCGGGCTTTTTTTCGCCTGGGAAAAACCACCAAACCCGCTGCCCATAAGGACAAAAATGCATTCATGCATTTGCATATCAAAAATAAATGCATTTGTGCATTGACTGTATATGCATACATGCATATTCTTCATCTCAAGCCAGCCAACAAGGTCTGGTGGAGGCGGCAAGGATGCTGCCAGTCAACACAAGGAAGTCACGCAGCACCGGCAAGGACGCCATCCGAGCGATGGCAAGGACGCCAGCAACACCGGCAAGGATGCCGACGCTCTTTAGTTTCACCGCTTAACAAACAGGCAGCGATGAACCGGCCTTAATGGTTCAGAGGGTTGGCAACTGACCCGGGTGTGCAGCGTAAAGCACCAGAAGCAGTTATCCGGCAGACAGGGATCGTGGTCGGAAAAACATCGAGGAAAGATCCGTACCGCGCCAGTAGCGCCGAAAGATCAAGTTTGGACCGCATTACTGAAAGGCCCGGGTAACCGGGCTTTTTGGAATGCCTACCTACATGGATTACCCAAGAGCCGGCCCTGTGCCGGTAGTGCTCAGCCAGGAGGCGTGACATGACAAACGAGCAGCAAGCGTTAGCGGAAATGCCTATCTGGCTGGTAATCGTACTGGCGCTGATCGGCGGTGTATCCGGCGAAATGTGGCGCGCCGATAAGGAGGGCGCCCGTGGTTGGTCGCTGATCCGGCGCCTGGCGCTGCGGTCTGGGGCGTGCATGGTCTGCGGGGTATCGGCATTGATGCTGTGCTACGCCGCCGGCATGTCGATCTGGACCGCCGGGGCCATTGGTTGCCTGACCGCCATGGCCGGTGCGGACGTGGCCATCGGCCTTTATGAGCGTTGGGCAGCCAAGCGCATCGGGGTCAACGAGACCCCAACCTCTCGCCCGGATCAGCAGTAACCGCTGCAAGGATGCAAGCAGATGACACTTCTCGAAAAACCTTCCCAACTGCCTGTGGCGATTGGCGACGCGCTGAAGCGCGCGTTCCCACAACTACGGGTCGGTAATCACCATGACCTCTCCGACTCGGGCGACAAAACCGGCATTTTGATCAGCGTGGAGCGCAATGGCCCGGGCGTTCGCTCCCTTGCCGGGCGCAAGGCGCATGCCTTGTCGGTTTCACTCAGGGCCACGGTCGTCAGTGGCTCGGCGCCCTTTGACGCCTGCGACCTGGCCAGCCGACTGATGGATTTGGCCCTGGATAACCGCTGGGGCCTGCCGCCCGATCAATGTGACCTGCCCACCGCGATTGTCGCGGCACCTTCCGTGCTCACCAGCGCGGAAACGGACTATGACACTTGGATTGTATCCTTCGCCCAGAACTTCTACCTCGGACTGTCTCTGCTCAAAGATCCCGCAGGCATGCCGCCGTCTACGGACCTGTGTGTAGGTGGGTGTGAGAGGGCGGCGAATGTAACGCCGCTTCCTACTCAATCACACGGAAAAGGTGGTTCAGTAAAAGGAATTTGCAGATGTTGAAAGAATTCAGATGCGGTAACTGCAACCGACTTCTCGCCCGCACGGGTGGGTTTACAGAGCTCCAGATCAAATGTTCCCGATGTGGGACGCTGAATCATGTGAAGGCCGCGAGCCTCGAGCAATCGCCGATGAGCGCCATACGCCCAATATAGAGGCCTGAACTTAAATCAGCTCAGTAACGGAGTTTAAAATGGAAAACGCAAATTCGGCGTCTCAAACCTTGCAAGATCTTTGGACCCAAGTGCAACCGGTGGATAACACCGGCATGCTTAGGCGCGTGGTTTTTGGGGACGGCAAGTTTTATGCGGCTGGTGGCAACGGTCTTCCCACAACCACTCAGGTTGTCAGCGGAGGCGCGACTGGTACAGCGTGGACCAAGCTTAAGGACGTCGTCACCTCTGATAGCGGAAAGGTCCTCAACGATCTGTACTGGAACGGTCTTGGGACACAGCTTCAAGCCCTTTCTCAATCCGGCAATGTGGTCTACGGCAGCACAGCACGCCCTGAAAGGGCTTGGACAAACATTACGGCAACTGTTCGCGTGTCCGGAGACTTGCAAGGCATTGTGTATTATCAGCCAATTTCCGGCACCGACGCGACCTGGATACTGGTTGGGTCTAACGGTAAAGTCTTTTCCCGTTATGGCGATTGGTCAGGCCAGGTGGAGCGCACTACGACCTTCACTTCTGGCGAGACTGTGCACTGCGTCAACGTCATTGGCGTTTTTGTGTTGGTTGCGGGATCGAATGGGAAGCTGCTTAGCGCTGTGAAGATGGCGACGGGTGATTCGCAATCATTCGGGAGCAGAATCAGCACCTTCGGCACTAGCACCATCCTTTCCATGAAGCTTTGCAACGGGAAAATGTTTATCGTTGGTGCGGATGGCAAGATGGCATATTCATCCGATGGGCTTAACTGGACTGCTGTTGGAGATACCAGTTTCGGTGGAACCATCATCCGCGACATTGCTTACGGTAATGGCAAGTATGTAGCTGTCGGCGACGGCGGCAAGACAGCCGTTTCCGAGGATGGGATCGGCTGGGTTCAGCAAGCCAACACTTTCGCAGGAACCGATATCCGGAGCGTCGCCTACGGCAACGGCAATTTTGTAGCTGTTGGTGCAGGCGGCAAGATTGCTTACTGGACTCCATGATCTTCTACCTCCCTGCGTAATAGAGCCCAGCCGTCGCGCTGGGCTTTTTCATTTCTGATTCAGGCTCGCCACAGCCAGGGTGGCCCTTCGGGGGATGCCTGGACGCTGATAAGCCGGTAGTGCAGCGCTACGGAAAAAAACCGGCAGCCCGTGCGCTCTGTTCACACCAGACTTCCAGAGTGGCGCGAGACTGGATTGGCGAGATCGATGCATTGGGGCGTCGACGCTGGGCTGGTCTTTGGCTGACAGCGGGAAAGACCGCGCACCTATTCAGGGCCTCGACATGATCGGGGCCTTTTCGTTTTCGGCTCCACCACACCCATTGCTCCGAGCTGGGAGTGCTGCTGGGTCCGTTCCAATTCAAGTCATGCCCCACGGAGTCGAGCGCATGGAGTATTTACAGCGCCTGCTCGACAAGATCGACAGGTTCGAATTGTTGATTGCGGGCCTCGTTGGGGCGGTGATCGCCAGTTGGTGGCACAAGGACGACCTGGCGAATTGGCGTACCTGGGTGATCTTCTCAATCACTGGGGGCGCGAGTTCGTTGCACCTGGCTGGAATGGTCAGTGCCTATCGCAGTTCCAACACGGACGTTGGTTTGTCTACCTAGAGGGGCTTTCAAGGTGACTGTGGTGTTGATAACGCAGCCTCAATTGATTCAAATCATGCCAGGCGCTCGCCGTATGGCGGGCCTTTTTTCAACCGCGCTGAATGCGACTTTTGTTCGGTACGAAATCAACAGCGTACTGCGCGCTGCTGCTTTTCTCGCGCAGATCGGCCACGAATCCGGCGAACTGCACTACGTGCGCGAACTCGGCAGCGATACTTATTTGAGCAAGTACGACACCGGTACGTTGGCAGCGCGCCTGGGCAATACGCCTGAAGCGGACGGCGACGGCCAGAAGTACCGGGGCAGGGGGCTGATCCAGGTCACCGGTCGCCGCAACTACCTGGCATGCAGCCAAGCGTTGTTCGGCGATGATCGCTTGCTGCAACAACCCGAATTACTGGAGCAACCACAATGGGCCTGTGAATCCGCCGCCTGGTTCTGGCAAAGCAATGGCTTGAATGAACTCGCCGACAAGGACCAGTTCACCACCATCACCCGGCGTATCAACGGCGGGCTCAATGGCCTGGAGGACCGTTTGCAGTTGTGGGCGCGGGCGAAGGCGGTGTTATGCGTTTCTTAGTTGCGATTGGCGTATGCGTGCTGGTGGTCGTTGTCTGGCAGGTGCAGGCGTGGCGGTACGGGACACAGATTGAACGCTTGTCGGCCGTACAGACCCAGAAAGCCCTGCATCTACAGCAGGCCGAGCAAGACAGACGGCTGGCCCTTGAGCAACAGCTCAGTGCCATCGACCAACAACATGCCCGGGAGTTGAGCGATGCCCAACGTACTCAAGCAGCTTTGCGTGACCGCATTGCCAGTGCTGATGTGCGGCTGTCAGTCCTTCTCGACGCTCCCAGTGGCTGCCCAATGCCAGCCGCCACCGCCACCGCCGCCGGCAGCGTGGTTCATGCAGCCCCGCGAGCCCGACTTGACCCAGCGCATGCTCAGCGAATTATCCGCATCACCGACGACGGCGACAGCGCCCTGATTGCCTTGCGTGCCTGCCAGGCGTATGTGCGAGCCGTCGCCCGTTAGTGTCTTGAGACAGTCCGTCACTTGCGTGTGAGATTGTCTCCTGTAGGGTAGGCGAACCCCCGCCCACGACTGGAGACGACCGTGAAGGAAATCACTCAACTGGCTGCTGAACTAGGGCGCCGTTTGCAGGTGCTCAATGCCCACGTCACCACCGCCGAGTCCTGCACCGGCGGCGGAATCGCGGAAGCTATCACGCGGATTCCGGGAAGCTCGGCCTGGTTCGAGGCGGGGTATGTCACCTATTCCAACCGCCAGAAGACCCGCCAGTTGAATGTGCCGGAAACGTTGTTTCCAAAAGCCGGCGCCGTCAGCCAGGAAGTGGTGGAGGCAATGGTGCGTGGTGCACAGGAAAAAAGCCTGGCGCGCTTTGCCGTGGCGGTCAGTGGCGTCGCGGGCCCTGATGGCGGTTCGCCGGACAAACCGGTGGGCACGGTGTGGCTGGCTTTCGGCGTCGGCGATGAGGTCACAGCCGAGCTTGAGCACTTCACCGGCAACCGCGACGAGGTCCGCCGACAAACGGTAAAGGCCGCGCTAGAGGGCTTGTTGCGACGAGCTGCAGCAGAAATAGAAAATCAGGGGTAGGCGATCTCCGATCTTTGTGGAACAATACTGTCTACTTATACAGGTGTTGGCCGCCCCGGCCTTATTGATTACGTGAGGACTTTAATGGACGACAACAAGAAGAAAGCCTTGGCTGCGGCCCTGGGTCAGATCGAACGTCAATTCGGCAAGGGTGCCGTAATGCGTATGGGCGATCACGACCGTCAGGCGATCCCGGCTATTTCTACTGGCTCTCTGGGTCTGGACATTGCTCTCGGCATTGGCGGCCTGCCAAAAGGCCGTATCGTTGAAATCTACGGCCCTGAATCTTCCGGTAAAACCACCCTGACCCTGTCGGTGATTGCCCAGGCGCAGAAAATGGGCGCCACCTGTGCGTTCGTCGACGCCGAGCACGCCCTGGACCCTGAGTACGCTGGCAAACTGGGCGTCAACGTTGACGACCTGCTGGTTTCCCAGCCGGACACTGGTGAGCAAGCCCTGGAAATCACCGACATGCTGGTGCGCTCCAACGCCATCGACGTGATCGTGGTCGACTCCGTGGCCGCCCTGGTGCCCAAGGCTGAAATCGAAGGCGAAATGGGTGACATGCACGTGGGCCTGCAAGCCCGTCTGATGTCCCAGGCACTGCGTAAGATCACCGGTAACATCAAGAACGCCAACTGCCTGGTGATCTTCATCAACCAGATCCGTATGAAGATCGGCGTGATGTTCGGCAGCCCGGAAACCACCACCGGTGGTAACGCGCTGAAGTTCTACGCGTCGGTCCGTCTGGACATCCGCCGTACCGGCGCGGTGAAAGAAGGTGACGAGGTTGTCGGTAGCGAAACCCGCGTTAAAGTCGTGAAGAACAAAGTGGCCCCGCCTTTCCGTCAGGCCGAGTTCCAGATTCTCTACGGCAAGGGCATCTACCTGAACGGCGAGATGATCGACCTGGGCGTGCTGCACGGTTTCGTCGAGAAATCCGGTGCCTGGTATGCCTACAACGGCAGTAAGATCGGCCAAGGCAAGGCCAACTCGGCCAAGTTCCTGGCAGACAACCCGGACATCGCCGCCACGCTTGAAAAACAGATTCGCGACAAGCTGCTGACCGCCGCTCCAGACGTGAAAGCTGCCGCCAACCGCGAGCCGGTTGAAGAAGTGGAAGAAGCTGACACTGACATCTGAAGCGCGCGATGACAGTTGTACTGGATACACTCGTCGCTGTTCGGCGCACTGCAATGGACCTGCTCGCTCGCCGCGAGCATGGTCGAGTCGAGCTGACGCGTAAATTGCGTCAGCGCGGCGCAGAGCCCGAGATGATCGAAAGCGCCCTCGACCGCTTGACGGAAGAGGGGCTGCTTTCCGAAGCCCGATACCTCGAAAGTTTTGTTTCCTACCGAGCCCGCTCCGGCTACGGCCCTGCGCGTATTCGCGAAGAGTTGAGCCAGCGTGGTCTGCAACGTGCTGATATCGATCTTGCCCTTCGCGAGTGCGGGATCAGTTGGCAGGCGCAGTTGGAGGACACCTGGCGGCGCAAGTTCTCTGGTCATCTTCCGATTGATGCCAGGGAACGAGCGAAGCAGGGACGATTCCTCAGCTATCGCGGGTTTTCGATGGAGATGATCAGTCGTTTATTGAGCGGTCGGGACATGGACGACTGATCGACCGAACAAACAAAAGACCCACTATGAAAATAGTGGGTCTTTTTTTTGCCCTCAAAAAATCACGCCGGCTCCGGCGCCACCCGCTGCTGCGCCTTGCCCTGAGCCTGCGCCCAGTTCTCCGGCAGGTTGATGTAATCCACCAACTCCCGCAGCCGGCCCTGGTCACGCCCGTTGAAATTGAACACCAGCCGCGTCAAATGACTGAACCTCGGCTCATCATGTTCCTCGCCGGTGTACGCGAGCTGCTGGAACTCTCCACTCAGTCGCAGGCTGGCGAACTCGCCTTGCAAATGGGCCAATGCCCGTTCACTGAGCGGGTGATTCATGCGCACCACAAACTCGCGTTTCAGCCAGCGCGTGGAGTGGAAGTTGGCATAAAACTGGTTGATCTCGTCCACAGCCTCTTCGGCGCTGTAAACCAGTCGTATGAGCTTGAGGTCGGTGGGCAGAATGTAGCGGTTGGCTTCCAACTGGCTGCGGATGAAGTCCAGGGCGCCCTGCCAGAATCCGCCGCCTGGCGCGTCCAGCAGCACGACCGGGACCAGCGGGCTCTTGCCGGTCTGAATCAGTGTCAACACTTCCAGCGCTTCATCCAGCGTGCCGAAACCGCCTGGGCACAGCACCAAGGCATCGGCTTCCTTGACGAAGAACAGCTTGCGGGTAAAGAAGAAGTGGAAGGACAGCAGGTTCTCGGTGCCATCGATGGTCGGGTTGGCATGCTGTTCAAACGGCAGGGTGATGTTGAAACCCAGGCTGTGTTCCAGGCCCGCGCCTTCGTGGGCGGCGGCCATGATGCCGCCACCGCCGCCGGTAATCACCATCAGGTCTGAACGTGCCAGTGCCGCGCCGACTTCTCGGGCCAGTGCATACAACGGGCTTTCTACCGGGGTGCGTGCCGAGCCGAACACCGTCACCTTGCGGCGACCCTTGAACTGTTCGAGCACGCGGAAGGCATTGTCCAGCTCGCGGATGGCTTGTAGGGTGATCTTGGCGTTCCAGCGGTTGCGGTCGTCCTGGGCCATGCGCAGCACGGTGAGGATCATGTCGCGATACAGGGGGATATTCGGGCTGTTGGGGGCGATCAGCTGGAGTTGTGCGTCGACCTGCTGGGTGAGGTCGGTGCCGTGTTCTTCGAAATGTCGGAGCAGGCGGTCATTCGGTTCGTAAGGCATTCAACTTCTCCTTCTTGCAGGGCACCTTCGCCGCAGGCGACGACACTGCTTGTGTCGGTGTTTGCCGCAGGGGGCAACCTTCTTTTGCCCTGAAAATGTTACAGAACAGCATGAAAAACGCTGTGAATGAACGGTCAGGATGGCTTGATCATGGGCCGGAAAACCCTTGGCTGGCAACCACTTATTGGTTGCTCACTACAGAGTCTAGCTGCCTTGAAGGCGTTGAAGCGGGGGGGAGTGCGCGCCACCGGACGGCAGCGCGCGGAGGTCAAGCCATTACTTTTTCTTTTTTGCCGGTGCTGGGCAATCCGCTTCCACGAACTTCACCGAGGCCACAGGACGGTTGGTCTTGTTCTCAGTAATTTCATAACGCATCACCGCGCCCTTGGCCATCAGCTCGCGGTAGCCTTTGTTCAGGCACACGCTCTGGCCGAGCTGGAAATACACCGCCTTGGGGTTGGCGCGCATCTGTTCGGCGCGGTCGGGCAAGACGCTCAGGTGATCGATCAGTTGCATGCCTTCAACGGTGTAGGCCACTTCCAGGGTCTTTTCGTCGATTTCCCGGGGCAGGTCTTTGTTGCTCTCAGCCGCGACGCTTTGCAGCTTCCGGTTCATTTGGGCCTCCAGCAGCGAGGCCGCCTGGGCGCACACGGGCAATACCAGCGCGAGGGCGACGGATGGGGCGACAAGGCGCAGCATGGAACGCAGCATGAAACTCTCCTGATTCGGTTACTGGTGCATAGACCAGCCACTGCGCTGTGCGTTCAGTGGCGCGCAATTATAGGTGAGCCCTTGCCACTACAGCCAGGCGTATCGCTGGTAAACTGCCGCCACTTCAGCCGTCCACGAGTTTTCACCGTGTCGATTTACCCGTCCTGCCGGCGCATCCGATGAGCCACGCCGTTTCCCGTCTGCGCACCCAGCGCCTGGCCCGTGCCGTCCGCCCGTTCCTCAACCGTGGTTCGCGTGCCGAACGCTGTCCCGGTTGCCGTGTCATCCCCGAATATTGCCTGTGCGCCTGGCGGCCCAAGGTCAAAGCCCATTCCGCCATGTGCCTGCTGATGCACGACGTCGAGCCGATGAAGCCCAGCAATACAGGGTGGCTGATCGCCGATGTAATTGATGACACCACGGCGTTCGCCTGGTCGCGCACCGAGGTCGATCCTGAACTGCTGACCTTGCTGGCCGACCCGCAGTGGCAGCCCTATATCGTGTTCCCTGGCGAATTCGTCGCGCCGCAGCGTGTTGTCAGCGAAGTGAAGGTGGCGGAGGGCAAGCGCCCACTGTTCATCCTGCTGGACGGCACCTGGAGTGAAGCGCGCAAGATGTTCCGCAAAAGCCCCTACTTGGAGCATTTGCCGGTGCTCAGCCTGGCGCCTGAGCAGCTATCGCGCTACAAACTGCGTCGTTCCAAACGCGATGATCATTTTTGCACCGCCGAGGTCGCCGCGCTGTGTCTGGAACTGGCCGATGATCGGGTGGCCAGTGAAGTCCTGGACGCCTACCTGGATGTCTTCAGCACCCACTACCTGGCCGCCAAGTTCCAGATGCCTCTGGATCCGACGGATACTGTTCACACGCGTCTTGCTCCCTATATTACGACGGTATAACCAGACGACGTTTGCATGATGGCACCACGCACCCGCAACCCGCTAAAATGCCCACGGGCGTAGTGCTTGACCCTCCAGGCTACGCTGGGCATGCTGGGCGCCGATCAGGGCACCCCTAAAAAACAGGATCATTTAATCAATGGCCACATACGAAATCCTGATAGCCGATGACCACCCGTTGTTTCGCAGTGCGCTGCACCAGGCCGTGACCTTGGGCCTTGGGCCGGACGTCCGCCTGGTCGAAGTGGCCAGCATTGCCGAGCTGGAAGCCCGCCTCACCGAAAAATCCGACTGGGACCTGGTGCTGCTCGACCTGAACATGCCCGGTGCCTACGGTTTCTCCGGATTGGTTCTGCTGCGCGGGCAATATCCGCAAATCCCCGTGGTAATGATCTCGGCCCAGGAAGAAGCCGACGTGGTGGTGCGCTCCAAGGAGTTCGGCGCCAGCGGTTTCATTCCCAAGTCCAGTGCGATGGAAGATATCCAGAAGGCTGTACGCACCGTGCTGGATGGCGATGTGTCCTGGCCGCCGCAAGCGTTTGAAGAAATCAACGTGTCCGACGAAGCCAAGGCCGCCCGTGATGGCCTTGCCAGCCTGACACCGCAGCAGTTCCGGGTGCTGACCATGGTCTGTGAAGGCTTGTTGAACAAGCAGATTGCCTACGAGTTGAGCGTGTCGGAAGCCACTATCAAGGCCCACGTCACGGCGATCTTCCGCAAGCTGGGCGTACGGACACGCACCCAGGCGGCGCTGCTCTTGCAACAACTTGAGTCAATTTCGCAGCATTAAGCTGTCATCGATTCACGCTTTTTTGACTTGGCGTGATCTAGTTTCCCCACTTCTTTGGTTCAGTTGCCTACGTCTATGTCGCCTTTCAAGGGTCAAACCGGTATCAAACGTATCTTCAATGCGGGGGGGTATTCCCTGGATGGCCTGCGTGCAGCTTTCACTGGCGAGGCGGCATTCCGTCAGTTGGTGTTGCTCAACGTGATCCTGATCCCATTGAGCTTCTTCCTGAATGTGAGCCGGGTCGAGCGTGCGTTGCTCATCGCGGTGTGTTTGCTGGCGTTGATTGTCGAGTTGCTCAACTCGGCAGTCGAAGCGGCAATCGACCGCATTTCCCTGGACCGCCACCCGCTGTCGAAAAACGCCAAGGACATGGGCAGCGCCGCGCAGTTTGTCGCGCTGACCATGATCACCCTGGTCTGGGCCGTGATCCTGATCTAACCCTCAGGCAATGCTCGGCAGCACGATCTCGTCGCTGCGCTGAACCCCAGCGGTGAAGGCGCGGCAGAGTTCCAGGAACTCGCGCATCGCCGAGGTCTGGTATTTCTGTTTATGCCAGATGAAGTAGAACTGCCGGGCCAGGTCCAGGTCCGGGGTTTCCACCGGCACCAGGCTGCCACGCCGGAATGCGTCGCGCAGCGCTAGCCGCGAAATGCAGCCAATTCCCAACCCCGACTCCACCGCCCGCTTGATCGCCTCGGTGTGTTCCAGCTCCAGGCGGATATTGAGCGCACTTCGGTGATGGCGCATGGCTTGGTCAAAGGTCAGGCGTGTGCCTGAGCCTTGTTCCCGCAGGATCCACGCTTCGTGGGTCAACTCGTCCATGGTCGCCACGCCACGCTTGGCCAGGTGATGCTGTGGTGCGCAAAACACCACCAGTTCATCCTCCACCCAGGTTTGCACCTCGATATCCGGGTGGCTGCAGTCTCCTTCGATTAGACCCAGGTCAATTTCGTAGTGCGCTACCTGGTGCACGATATGCGCAGTGTTCTGCACATGCAGCTTCACTTGGCTCTCGGGGTGTTGCTGCATGAAGCTGCCGATCAACAGGGTCGCCAGGTAATTACCAATGGTGAGGGTGGCGCCCACCGCCAGGGAACCGAAGCCGGACTTGCCGTTGAGCAGGTCCTCGATCTCCTTGGCCTGGTCGAGCAGCGCCACCGCCTGGGGCAGCAACTGATGACCGAGGGCGTTGAGGCTCAGGCGCTTGCCCGCGCGGTCGAATAATTGGCAGCTGGATTGGCGCTCCAGCTCGGTGATCGAGGTGCTGGCGGCGGATTGAGATAAGGCCAGAAGGCCAGCAGCGCGCGAGACGCTTTCCTGCTGGGCGACGGCGACGAAGACTTGCAGTTGACGGAGAGTAAATCGCATATCGATATAACCGATAACCCTTATCTTAATAATCCAGTTAACAGATATTGTCGCCGCCATTAGAATACTGTGCAATTGCGCATCCCATCTTTGGCGCAGACCCATTTCCAGGAGTCCCCCGTACATGAGCAACATGAACCACGAGCGTGTCCTCAGTGTTCATCACTGGAACGACACTCTGTTCAGCTTCAAGTGCACCCGCGATCCGGGCCTGCGCTTCGAGAACGGTCAGTTCGTGATGATCGGCCTGCAACAGCCCAACGGCCGCCCGCTCATGCGCGCTTACTCCATTGCCAGCCCGAACTGGGAAGAGCATCTGGAGTTTTTCAGCATCAAGGTCCCGGATGGCCCGCTGACTTCCCAATTGCAGCACTTGAAGGAAGGCGACGAGATCATCATCAGCAAAAAACCGACAGGCACCCTGGTGCTTGACGATTTGAAGCCGGGCAAACACCTGTACCTGCTCAGCACCGGTACTGGCCTGGCGCCGTTCATGAGCGTAATCCAGGACCCGGAAACCTACGAGCGCTTTGAAAAAGTGATCCTGTGCCACGGCGTGCGTTACGTCAACGAAGTCGCCTACCGCGAATTTATCACCGAGCACCTGCCGCAAAACGAATTCTTCGGCGAGGCCCTGCGTGACAAGTTGATCTACTACCCGACCGTGACCCGCGAGCCGTTCGAAAACGAAGGCCGCCTGACCGACCTGATGCGCAGCGGCAAGCTGTTCAGCGACATCGGCCTGCCGCCGATCAACCCCGAGGATGACCGCGCCATGCTGTGCGGTAGCCCAAGCATGCTGGACGAAACCAGCGAAGTGTTGAACAGCTTCGGCCTGAAAGTTTCGCCACGGATGCGTGAGCCGGGTGATTACTTGATCGAGCGTGCGTTCGTCGAGAAGTGACTTCGGGTCACTTGTAGGAGCTAGCTTGCTCGCGAAGAACGTCAACGATAACGCCAGCGCCCTGAATCAACGCGGTGCCTGTTCGTTTTTCGCGAGCAAGCTAGCTCCTACAAAAACATAAAAAAGCCCCGCTCTCTTACGAGAAGCGGGGCTTTTTCGTTTCTGCAGGGTTACTGCGCGGGAACCACTTCCAGCACACAAATCATCCCCGGTTCCGGATAGTGCCAGCGCACATCCACGTCCCAGAATTGCGCCCCGTATTCACGTTCGGACGTAGGAACCTGGTAAGCCGGCCGCGGATCTTGCGCCAAACACTGCTCAATCAATGCCACCAACGGCTCGCCCAGGCGCTGCGCATGGCCTTGTGCCTGTTGCAGGGCGGTCTTGAGCCACTGCACCGGAATCAGCTGCGGCGCGGCGCTCGCGATGTCGTTGGTCGCCGTGTCGACCATGTCGGCATACGGCACATACGGCTTGATATCCAGCACCGGCGTGCCGTCCAGCAGATCAATCCCGGAGATCCACAGCCGCCCAGGCTCCACCTTGTCCAATTTCACCACTGACTGGCCAATGCCGTTGGGTCGGTGGGTGGCGCGGGTGGCAAACACGCCCATGGACGTGTTGCCACCCAGGCGCGGCGGGCGCACTTTCAGGCGTGGCTTGTCTTCCAGCGCCTGGTGAAACAGGAACAGCAGCCACACATGGCTGACCTGCTCCAGGCCCTCTACAGCTTCGCCACCGTCGAACGGCGCCACCAGCTCCAGCACGCCGCGGGCGGCGGGTGCCAGTTGCGGCTGGCGCGGGATGGCGAATTTCTCCTTGAAGCAGGAGCGCACGAAGCCGACGGGCGAGACGTTGTAACTCATGGCTTACGCGCGAACTCGCAGCGTCAGACCCTTGAGGAAGTTGCGCAACAACTGGTCGCCGCACGGGCGATAGTTGGTGTGGCCGAACTTGCGGAACAGCGCGCTCAGTTCCGGCTTGGACACCGGGAACTCGGCGGCCTTGAGGATGGCGTGCATGTCGTCTTCCTTCAGTTCGAAGGCCACGCGCAGCTTCTTGAGAATGATGTTGTTGGTCACCGGGGTCTCGATCGGCTGCGGCGGACGGCTTTCGTCCTTGCCGCGCTTGAAGATCACCAAGCCATCGAGGAAGTGCGCCATGACGTCATCCGGGCAGAACACGAAGCCTTCTTCTTCATCTTTCTTGAGGTAGGTCAGCAGGTCGTCCTTGGTCACGTCCATGCCGCCGAGCTTGATGATCTCGACCATCTTGTTGTCACTGATGTCGAGCATGTAGCGCACGCTGCGCAGTACGTCATTGTGAATCATGGTGGGCAATCCTGGTATTCAACTGAGGACACCGCGCAAAAGAGGCGGTATCGGGAAAAAGGGCAGCGGCTTAGAACTTCTCTTTGCCGGACAGGTAACGCCATTGGCCAACCGGCACCTTGCCGATGGACACGCCGCCAATGCGGATACGACGAATGGCAATGACTTTGAGGCCAACCGCTTCACAGAACAGCGCGATCACGCCTGGCTGCGGGTTTTTCATCGCAAAACGCAGGCGGTTTTCGTTCTGCCAGCTGGCTTTGACCGCCGGCAGCTCTTTGCCTTTGTAGGTCAGGCCGTGGTTCAGGCGATTGAGGCCGTGGGCAACCATGTCGCCTTCCACTTCCACCACGTACTCCTGCTCGATCTTGGCGGCATCGGCGGTCAACTTGCGCAGGATCTTCCAGTCCTGGGTAAACACCAGCAGGCCGCTGGCCTTGGCTTGCAGGTCAGCGCTGGCGGTCAGACGCAGGAAGTGGCCCTTGAGCGGGCGCTTGCCGAAGCGGTGTTCTTCCGAGAGGGTATCGGCGCTGATCGACGCCATGGCCGTTTCGGCATCTACCCCAGCCGGGGCGTGCAGCAGGAGGGTCACCGGCTCGGGTGCGGTGGCCCTGGCCTCTGGATCCAGCTCGACCTTTTGGGTGGTGACCTTGAACTGTGGTTCGTCGATCACTTCACCGTCCACCGAGACCCAGCCGCCTTCGATGAACAGCTCAGCCTCCCGACGGGAGCAACCGACCAGTTCGATAAGGCGTTTGGAGAGGCGTATGGGGTCAGTCATGACAAGGGCCGTAGCAAAAGGGGGCAGCTATTGTACCTGTGTGGGCGCGGTTAATCCCGGCCCCATTTCATTTAGCCTTGACGCACTTGCGGCTGCACCTGGCGCAAACGCATGTGCAACAACGGATAGGGCTGCCCGAGGCCGTCATGCTCCGTGCGTCCGATCACTTCGAACCCCTGTTTGAAGTAAAAACCCAGGGCCTGGGGGTTTTGTTCGTTGACGTCCAGCTCATCGGCGTTCAGGTGCTCGATCGCATAGCGTAGCAGTTGCCGACCCAGGCCTTCGCCCCGATGCAGCGGGGCGATGAACAGCATCTCCACCTTGCCCGACGCCACGCCGGCAAACCCGGTGATACGCTGGCGCGGGTCTTTGGTACAGATCAACATCACAGCGTCCAGGTAACGCGTCAGCACCAGGTTCTTCAGCAATACGATGTAACTGTCCGGTAGAAAGTCGTGGGTCGCACGGACCGAGTCTTCCCATATTTGTGCCAACTGTATGTAGTCGCTGGTTTTAGGTGTGTGGATAACCGAATGCTGACGCATGCCCGCTGCCCCTTGCCGATGATTGGCGTCGATGGGCAAAACGATAGACCTAAAAAAGCCCCGCATCTTGTCCAGAGGCGGGGCTTTTTCGGTTTATTTACGGCTTAGTCGCGCTTTTCAGCCCACAAGTCGTATTCGTCGGCATCGGTCACGGTGCACCAGACCTTGTCGCCCGGCTTCAAACCGCTGGCATCGTCGATAAACACGTTACCGTCGATCTCCGGTGCATCGAAGAAGCAACGGCCGACCGCGCCTTGCTCGTCGACTTCGTCGATCAGCACCTCGATTTCCTTGCCGATGCGCAGTTGCAGGCGTGCCGAGCTGATAGCCTGCTGGTGCGCCATGAAACGCTCCCAACGGTCTTGCTTGACGTCGTCCGGCACCACGGCCAGGTCCAGCAGGTTGGCCGGAGCGCCTTCCACCGGCGAGTACTGGAAGCAACCGACGCGGTCCAGTTGGGCTTCGGTCAGCCAGTCCAGCAGGTATTGGAAGTCTTCTTCGGTTTCGCCGGGGAAGCCGACGATGAAGGTCGAACGGATGATCAGTTCCGGGCAGATTTCGCGCCAGTTCTTGATACGCGCCAGGGTCTTGTCTTCGAACGCCGGGCGCTTCATGGCCTTGAGCACTTTCGGGCTGGCGTGCTGGAACGGGATGTCCAGGTACGGCAGGATCTTGCCGGCGGCCATCAGCGGGATCAGCTCGTCCACGTGCGGGTACGGGTAGACGTAGTGCAGGCGTACCCATACGCCCAGGCTGCTCAAGGCTTCGCACAGTTCGGTCATGCGGGTTTTCACCGGCGCGCCGTTCCAGAAGCCGGTGCGGTACTTCACGTCGACGCCGTAGGCGCTGGTGTCCTGGGAGATCACCAGCAGCTCCTTGACGCCCGACTTGACCAGGCGCTGGGCCTCGTCGAGCACGTCACCGACCGGACGGCTGACCAACTTGCCGCGCATCGACGGGATGATGCAGAAGCTGCAGCTATGGTTGCAGCCTTCGGAAATCTTCAGGTATGCGTAGTGGCGCGGGGTCAGCTTGATGCCTTGCGGCGGCACCAGGTCGATCAGCGGGTTGTGGTCCTGGCGCGGCGGTACCACTTCGTGCACGGCGTTGACCACCTGCTCGTATTGCTGCGGACCGGTCACCGCCAGCACGCTCGGGTGCACGTTGCGGATATTGCCTTCTTCCACGCCCATGCAGCCGGTCACGATGACCTTGCCGTTTTCCTTGATCGCTTCGCCGATCACTTCCAGGGATTCCGCCTTGGCCGAATCGATGAAGCCGCAGGTGTTGACCACCACCACGTCGGCATCCTGGTAAGTGGACACAACGTCATAGCCTTCCATACGCAGTTGCGTGAGGATGCGCTCGGAGTCGACCAGAGCCTTCGGGCAACCCAGGGAAACAAAGCCAACCTTGGGGTTGGCTTTTGCGATGGTGGTGGACATGTCTAACCTCGGTATTGAATGACGCCGCCAGTCGGGCACGACAAGGCTGCGGACGGGCGCTTGGTGCGCCTCTGATCAAAAAGTGCGCAATTCTAGCGACGGGCAACGCACTTGACCAGCTTTATGCAGGGAAATGCGACGAGTGCTGCATGGATGCATTCCCACAACCGCTGCTCCACTCTTAAGCCCGAACGTCTTGCTCCGTGCGGTGCGATACAACTTTAGACATGCCTACACCTAACGCCTGAAGCACTTTCAGAAGGGTGGAGAGCTTAGGGTCGCCGCCAACGGCGATGGATCTGTAGAGATTTGCTCGATTGAGCCCCGTATTCTGCGACAAGCTGAGCATCCCGCCGCGCGCTTCTGCCACTCGACGGACAGCGACCAGGAATGCATCCTCCCCCCCTGCCTCATCGATTTCCTCAAGCGCGACAGAAAGGTATTCGAGGGCGAAGGCTTCGTCGTTTCGAAGCATTTCAAGGACGCTGTCTTCATGAGAGCGAGTACGAATAGTCATTTTTGCTGCACCTTGTAAGATTTCCAGAGAGCCTTGGCCTGATGGATGTCGTTCTGCTGTCTGGCCTTTGAGCCACCGCCCAACAGGAAAACAATTTTTTCGATCCTGGATCGCGTAATACACGCGAAATCCGGGCCCAAAGTCGAGCGTCATCTCAAACACGCCATCACCCACTGGCTCCGTAATGCCAAAGTGACCAAGGGCCGCTCGGTCCACTCTTGTGGTGATTCTTGCTTTTGAACGCGTGTCTTGCACGGTATCTAGCCAGGCTTGGTAGATATCCACGCCATTGACGGAGAGTACGTGTTTCACTTCGTACATGAGGAATGTACCTTAAAAGAGACAGGTCGATGATTGAGTTTCTATATCGACAGGGCGGGCCATGCAGGAGCATGGTTTATTGATCGGATAAGCCTGCGGGGACTGCCTGCATGCGCCGCTAAGGCAGCAACATTGAGCCGGGCGAAAATATACGGCCAGCCGTGATGTGATCAATGGAGGCAAATAGGCGCCAAAATGCCCTGATCTCTTTTAATGGCATCAGAAAAACTAACCCGAATCACTTGAGCAGGGAAATGCGACGAGTGCTGCGCTATGCTTCGCGCCGTTGTGCGTAGGTAAAGTCCTAAGGTCAACAAAACGTCTGTTACGAGAAGTAAAACAGCGCATGCTAGGGTCAGCTTAGACGCGTTGTTAATAAAAGACCGCAGGTCAAAGGGCAGGAGTAGTTGATGGGTCACGCGAGTAGTCAGGCAGCAGGTGCCGAGCAGTCAAACGCCAAGCCGATTGGCATGCTGGTGGCAGCGGTCGGGGTGGTTTACGGCGATATCGGGACCAGCCCGCTCTACACCCTTAAAGAGGTGTTCAACGGCGGTTATGGGGTTCAGGTCAATCATGACGGTGTGCTGGGGATCCTGGCGCTGATCTTCTGGTCGCTGATCTGGGTGGTGTCGATCAAGTACATGCTGTTCGTGCTGCGTGCCGATAACCAGGGCGAGGGCGGCATCATGGCGCTCACGGCACTGGCACGACGGGCGGCGGGGGAGCGCAAGAAGTTGCGCAGTTTCCTGGTGGTGTGCGGCCTGTGCGGCGCGGCGCTGTTCTACGGCGACAGCATGATTACCCCGGCGATCTCCGTGTTGTCTGCGGTTGAAGGCCTGGAACTGGCCTTCGACGGCCTGGAGAAATGGGTCGTGCCCATCGCCCTGGTCGTGCTCGTGGCGCTGTTCCTGATCCAGAAACATGGCACCGACCACATCGGCAAGCTCTTCGGGCCGGTGATGGTGACTTGGTTCCTGGTGCTGGGTGGCCTCGGTGTGTATGGCATCACCCTGCACCCTGAAGTACTCAGTGCGATGAACCCGATGTGGGCGGTGCGCTTCTTCGAGGCGCATCCTGGCATTGGCGTGGCCATCCTGGGCGCGGTGGTGCTGGCACTGACCGGCGCCGAAGCGCTGTACGCCGATATGGGCCACTTCGGCCGCAAACCCATCGCCCGCGCCTGGTTCATGCTGGTGCTGCCGGCGCTGGTGCTCAATTATTTCGGCCAGGGCGCCATGCTGCTCGGTGACCCGGAGGCCGCGCGCAACCCGTTTTACCTGCTGGCGCCGAGCTGGGCGCTGATCCCGCTGGTGGTGTTGTCTACCCTGGCCACGGTGATTGCCTCCCAGGCAGTGATTTCCGGTGCGTTCTCGTTGACACGCCAGGCGATCCAGTTGGGTTACATCCCGCGCATGCACATTCAGCACACTTCAAGCGCCGAGCAGGGCCAGATCTACATCGGCGCGGTGAACTGGTCGCTGATGGTGGGCGTAATCCTGCTGGTGCTGGGCTTTGAGTCGTCCAACGCGCTGGCATCGGCCTACGGCGTGGCGGTGACGGGCACCATGTTGATGACCACCATTCTGGTGTCGGCAGTGATGCTGCTGCTGTGGAAATGGCCGCCGATCCTGGCAGTACCGGTTCTGATCTGCTGCCTGTTAGTGGACGGCCTGTACTTTGCCGCCAACGTGCCGAAGATCATCCAGGGCGGCGCCTTCCCGGTGCTGGCGGGGATCGTGCTGTTCGTGCTGATGACCACGTGGAAGCGCGGCAAGCAATTGCTGGTGGAACGCCTCGACGAAGGTGGCCTGCCGCTGCCGATCTTCATCAGCAGTATCCGCGTGCAGCCGCCTCATCGCGTGCAGGGCACCGCCGTGTTCCTCACCGCGCGCCCGGACGCTGTGCCTCACGCGCTGTTGCACAACCTGCTGCACAACCAGGTATTGCATGAGCAAGTGGTGCTGCTGACAGTGGTCTATGAGGATATTCCGCGCGTACCTGCTGCACGGCGGTTCGAGGTGGATGCCTACGGCGAAGGCTTCTTCCGCGTGATCCTGCACTTCGGTTTCACCGATGAGCCGGATGTACCGGAGGCGCTGAAATTGTGCCATCTGGATGACCTGGACTTCAGCCCGATGCGCACCACCTACTTCCTCAGCCGCGAAACGGTCATCGCCTCGCGGATCAAGGGCATGGCCCGTTGGCGCGAAGCTTTGTTCGCCTTTATGTTGAAGAACGCCAACGGCAACCTGCGCTTCTTCAAACTCCCGGTAAACCGGGTGATCGAGCTGGGCACCCAGGTCGAAATGTAAGCTATTGCAATACGGGGGCCGGCAATCGGTCCCCGCTTTTCCTTCTGAACCCTGTGCAATCCAGCGTTGTCGACTAGGCTCTAAGCACTGTTTGAATAGTGCCCACAGAACCAGAAGAGGTGCGCCATGAGTCAGCTGCTCGAACCTTATACTCTCCGTCAATTGACCCTGCTCAACCGCATCGCCGTGTCGCCCATGTGCCAATACTCAAGCGTCGATGGCCTGGCGAATGACTGGCACCTGGTACACCTCGGCAGCCGTGCCGTCGGCGGCGCCGGGTTGATCTTCACTGAAGCCACCGCCGTGACTGCCGATGGCCGCATCACCGCCCAGGACCTGGGCCTGTGGAACGACGCTCAAATCGAACCGCTGCAACGCATCACGCGTTTCATCGCGGCCCAAGGCGCGGTGGCCGGCATTCAACTGGCTCACGCCGGGCGCAAGGCCAGCACTCACCGGCCTTGGATCGGCAAGCACGGCAGCGTCAAGCCGGAGGACGGCGGCTGGACGCCGGTAGGGCCATCGCCGATTGCCTTCGACCCTCAGCACACCCAGCCCAAGCCATTGGACGAAGGCCAGATCCAGCAAGTGATCGCCGATTTTGTCGCCGCCGCCAAGCGCGCGTTGACCGCAGGCTTCGAAGTGGTGGAAATCCACGCGGCCCATGGTTACCTGTTGCATCAATTTCTCTCACCGATCAGCAATCAGCGTCAGGACCAGTACGGCGGCTCGTTCGAAAACCGCATCCGTCTGGTGCTGCAAGTGACCCAGGCCGTGCGTGATGTCTGGCCCCAGGAGTTGCCGCTGTTTGTGCGGGTGTCGGCCACCGATTGGGTGGAAGACGGCTGGAACCCCGATGAAACCGTGGAGCTGGCGCGTCGCCTGAAGGACTTGGGGGTGGACCTGATCGACGTCTCCTCCGGTGGCACCGCGGCCAACGCCGAGATCCCTACCGGCCCCGGTTACCAGACCCGTTTCGCCGAGCGCGTGCGCAAAGAGTCGGGCATGGCCACCGGCACCGTTGGCATGATCACCGAGCCGGCCCAGGCTGAGCACATCCTGCGCACCTGCCAGGCCGATATTATCTTCCTGGCCCGTGAGCTGTTGCGTGATCCGTACTGGCCGTTGCATGCCGACGATGACCTGGGCGGACGCAAGGCCATCTGGCCAGCTCAGTACCAGCGTGCCACGCACCGGGATCAGCCGATTCATGAGTCGGACCTGCGTGACTGAACCTGCCTGATGTGCCCACCAAACCCACCCTGATCCGGTGGGTTTTTTCTTGCTCGTGTTTAACACAAGCCTGATCCTTGGTTGCCTAAAAGCAGGAGGCCATCATGCTGGTGGAACGTGCGTTAACTGAAAGTGATATCCCGTTGCTGGCAACCATCGACCGCACGGAGCTGATCCACCAATGCTATCGCGTGGACGGTGGTCAGTTGGTGTTGTACGCCGCTTACCACGACATGCGCGGTTGGCCCGAAGGTGAAGCTGAACAGGACGCCGTGGCGTTGCATGCCTGCCTGAAACGCGGCGGGTGGTTGCTGGGTGTATTCGACGGTCCCGCGTTGGTCGCGGCGGCGGTGGTGGACAATCGCACCCTCCATAACCAGCAGCTGCGCATGCGCCAACTGAAGTTCCTGCACGTCAGTCATGCGGCGCGTGGCTTGGGGTTGGGCGGGCGTTTGTTTGCGCTGGCTTGTGAGCACGGCCGTCAAGCCGGAGTGGATGCGTTGTATATCTCGGCCACGGAATCGCGCAATACCGTGGACTTTTACCTACGCCAAGGCTGCCTGTTACTGCCGCAACCTGATCCTGAACTGTTTGCGCAAGAGCCCCATGACATTCATCTCTACCGACCGATAGGTGAGAAAAGGCTGTAGGTCTTTGTTACCGAAGCAAATATTTAAGTGATTACTCTAAAAAAGTCCCACGCTCGGCAATAAGGTTTCTACGCTTAGGGTAAGCCTGATTTCTGGCCCAGGAAGTCAGTTGGTTTACTCACTGAGGCATTGCGCTTCATGGGAGGCAGTTATGGGCAACGGGAGTATTTGATGGATATCAGGAGAAGCAGTCCATGGCCAGTTCCTATGGTGTAGCGGGTGTGGTGGCGTCATTTCTGGCCCGCAGGGTGTCTTTGCGTGGCCGAAGGCTGAGTTCGGATGAAGTGGAATTGCTGGCGCAGTACCGCGCCCTGACCGAGAACGATCAGGTGGCGATGCGCTATTTGATTGGGGCGATGAAAAGTGTGTCGCGGTTCTGAGCCGCAGGGGGAACGTTCCCACGCATGCGTGGGAACGCGGTCAATCAGGTGTACTTACGCTGGTCCGGAGCCGGCGGGAAGTACTGGTACAACCAGGTTTCACTCAAGGTGCGGTCCTGGGTGCGTATGAACAGGCGCAGTTCTACCGGCTCTACGCTGTCGCTGGTCGGGTACCAGTCAAACAGGATGCGGTAGCCCTTGATGTTATCCAGCACCAGTACGCTGAAGTCTTTCACTTCGCCATGGGAGCAGGTCACCACCGGTTCGATCCCGGTGCCCGGTGGCAGGCGATCCAGGCCGCCGCCCTTGAAGTCCACGGCAAAACGGCGCGCCCACACCGGTGGGTAGTGCTCGCCCGGTGCCCAGCCCTCGGTAAAACCACCCATGCCTGAACGAGTCGCGTCGACTTGCGCCAACGGCGTGCTCACCGGCGGCAGGGCGCTCCAGTACAGCTTGTAGCCATAGTTGAGCGAGTCGCCGGCCGCCACGGGTTTTTTCGGGGTCCAGAAGGCCACGATGTTATCCAGGGTCTCACCGGTTGTAGGGATTTCCAGCAGATCGATAGAGCCCTCGCCCCATGCAGTGGTCGGTTCTACCCACAGGCTCGGGCGCTTGCTGTACCAGTCCACGGTGTCCTGGTAGCTGGCGAACTCATGGTCGGTCTGCACCAGGCCGAAGCCTTTCGGGTCTTTGTCGGCGAACGCGTTGAATTGCAGCTTGGCCGGGTTGTTCAGCGGGCGGCAGATCCACTCGCCGTTGCCGCGCCACATGGCCAGGCGATCCGAATCGTGGATCTGCGGGTGGATGGTGTCGCACATGCGCCGTTCGTGTGTGCCGCAACTGAACATGCTGGTCATCGGCGCGATGCCCAGTTGTTCGATGGTGGTGCGCGCGTTGATGTGTGCGTCGATCGCCATCACGACCTGGTTGGCCTGGCAGTCGATATCGAAACGGTAGGCACCCGTGGCGCTCGGCGAATCGAGCAGGGCGTAGACTACGAAGCGTGTGGCGTTCTTGTCCGGCGTTTCAAACCAGAACTGCGTGAAGTCGGGGAACTCCTCGCGCTTTTTCGCGTAGGTGTCGATGGCCAGGCCACGGGCCGAAAGACCGTACTGCCCGGTGCTGTCCACCGCGCGGAAGTAGCTGGCGCCGAGAAACGACAGTACGTCATGGCGGTCCAGCTCCGGCGCCTTGAACAGCTTGAAGCCGGAAAAACCCAGGTCACCGGTCAATTGCTTGGTATCGACCGTGGTCTTTTCGTAGTTGAACAAAGATGGACGGAAATGCACTTCGCGGGCTTCGCGGGTCTTGGGGTCGACACTGTGCATGCGCACCGGCGTCTTGAAGCCCATGCCGACGTGGAAGAACTGCACGTCCAGTTGGCCGTTCAATTCCTTCCACAACGAATGGTTCCCGTCGTAGCCGATGGCGTTGAAATTCTGCGGGGTCATGGTCGCCAGTGTTGGCGGCAGCACCTGTTTGGTGTCCTTGTAAGCGGTCCCGGCGAGTTGTTTGGCCTGGGCCTTGAGCGAGTCGAAATCGAACGCCACGGCCTTGCCATCAGCGGCACGGTTCCCGGCCCAGGCCTGGGCGGCAAGCAGGCCGCTGGCCGACAAACCGGTGTAAGCCGCAATGGCCATGGACGCTTTGAGCAAATTCCTGCGGTGCATAGAGACAACCTGTCGTGAGCAAATCCCGCGCCGTTCCTGGCACGTATCGGATCAGAAATTACGGTTCGGACATGCCTTCGACCAAACGCAACGGACATTAAACAGACGCCGGATAGCTTAAGCGGTTCGATGACGTAGGAAAATTGATTGATAGCGGGGTGATGGCGTTGCAAGTGCGACAAGACATTTCCAGCGCTGTGGCCGAACACTTTCCTTGAACCTTATGACGATCAAATGTGGGAGCGGGCTTGCTCGCGAATGCGGTGTGTCAGCTGATACAGCTTTCACTGATCCACCGTATTCGCGAGCAAGCCCGCTCCCACATTTAGACTGTATTTCAGCTCACTTCGCCCACAGCCCGGTAAGCCTCATCAATCGCCGCATGCGCATACGCACTCCACGCCGCGTCCGAGTTGGCGATGCTCACATGCCCCACCGGCTTTTTCGCCAGGTTCATCCACGCCTCGCTCTGGTCCGCATCGTCGAACAAGCTGTTGGAGAAGCTCGCATAACCGTGTGACCAGCGGTTGACAGTGATCGCCAGAATGTCGGTCTCATGGTTGAACCCACCCGGCCCGAGCATGCGTTGCAACTGGTCACGCAACTGCGCTTCCAGTTGCTCGAACGTCTGCCCATAGAGCTTGCCCCGCCCGGCGCGGGCCTGGTCGCGGGCGTTCATGCCGCTGTTGGGGCTGGTGGGTACGTAGACCATGTGCAAGCCGATCGGCTGCGTCGGGTCGCGCGGGTGGTCGTAGCCGCCCATGCTCACCGGGTAATCCAGCTTGATGCGGCTGTAAGGCTGGGTCGCCGCGTAGATTTCATGCACCCCCAACTTCTGGAACGACTGCCAATTGCGGATCACCACCTTGGTGTACACCAGCGGGTACTTCACGTTCTGGCTCAGGGCTTGAGCCTGTGGCGCCGGCAGGTCCTTCAACAGGTACGGGATCATCATGTTGTAGCAGGCCAGGATGCAGCGTTTGCCGCGCACCTGTGCGAGTTGTCCGCCACGGCTGTAGCCGATATGCACGCTGCTGCCGACGTTACGCACGCTGACCGCCGTGCTGTTCAAGCGCAAGCGCACGGCCGCCTTGGGCTGGTCGAGCTTGGCGTAGTCAAACGCCGCCAGCACGATATCGTCCATGGTGTGCCCTGGCGCCACGCCCGGAATCAGGCTGCGCACCAGCAACCGCGCCACCGACGCATTGCCATCCGGGAAGTGGTAGATGTAGGGCTCTTCCATTTCCGCTGCCGTTTCTTCGCTGATCGGCGCCAGGTTCATCCCGGCAAAGCCTGGGAAACCCACGCTATAAGCGTCAGCAGCAGCGACGGCATCGATGCTCAACGCCATGAAGTCATTGGTGCGACTCTGGAAGTACTTCACTGCGCCCTCCGACAATCCTACGTTCTTGAGCAGGAAATCGCGGTAGCTGGTAGCCGCCAGGGTGTCGGCCTTTTCTTCGGCCGTCTTGCCCGGCAAGTAATCCTTGGGCGCGGTGTGCAGTTCGATCAGGGCCAGGCGGTCTGCCGCTGGCAAGGGGAAGTCATTGATGAAGTCGTGGATGGCGCGGGCATTCAACTGGTCGGGTGCAATATCGTCGGCCACCATTGGCGTCGGATCGCCGGTCACCAGTTTGTCTTCGCCGAAGTTTTCCTTGTCGAAAAACACCCCGCGCGACAGCCCAAGGCCCGGATAAAACTGGCGGTCGAAGGCGGTTTCGAAGCGCTTGATGTTCACCCCGAGCTTTTTCAACAGCCCGTTCACTTCCTGGCTGTACAGGTGGTTGGGCGACTGGAGCGCCTCGCTGCCGCCGTAGCCGATGATCATGCGACCTCCGGCTTGGAATTCATTGCGCTTGGCGTGGCCGCCGAAGTCGTCGTGGTTTTCCAGGATCAGGATCTTCGCCTTGGGGTGCTTCTCGCGGTAGAACCAGGCCGCCGACAAACCACTCAAGCCGCCGCCCACGACCACCAGGTCGTAGTCCTCAGTGATTGGCAGTGTGTCGGTGTCGAACCCCTTCTTTTCCCAGCCCATCTGGTGCGCCACTTCGAACGAGCCGGCATGGCTGCCGCGCAGGCCGGTGAGGGCGGGTGGGTAGTAACGGCCATCGGGAGCGGCTTGCAGGAGTTGCAGTGGGGTCATGCCGGCGGCGATGGTGACGGCGACGCCGTTGAGGAAGTCGCGGCGGGTGATATCCATGGGGGATCCTGAAAATTATTGTTATAGGTTCCCGGCATCCAGGGAGGATGCCGGGTTAAATCGTCAGTGCTTGAACATCACATGGCGCACGGTCGTGTAGTCCTCCAGCCCGTACACGGACATATCCTTGCCATAACCGGACAGTTTCTGACCGCCGTGGGGCATTTCGCTGACGAGCATGAAGTGGGTGTTCACCCAGGTGCAGCCGTACTGCAGGCGTGCGGCCAAGCGGTGGGCGCGTCCTACATCGGCGGTCCATACGGACGACGCCAGGCCGTAGTCCGAATCATTGGCCCAGCCCAGTACCTGTGCTTCATCGTTGAACTTGGTTACCGACACCACCGGCCCGAACACTTCGCGGCGCACGATCTCATCGTCCTGCTGCGCGTCAGCCAGCACGGTCGGCTCAAAGAAGAAACCATTGCCTTCCACGGCCTTGCCACCGGTGACCAGGCGAATGTGCGGCTGCGCCACGGCGCGTTCGACGAAGCCCGCGACGCGGTCGCGATGCTGCGCGGTAATCAACGGGCCCAATTCGGTAGCCGGATCATCCTGCAAGCCATACTGGATGCTGGCGACCGCCGCGCCGAGCTTCTCGACAAACTTGTCGTAGATCTGCGCTTGCGCATAAATCCGACAGGCCGCCGTGCAATCCTGACCGGCGTTGTAGAAGCCAAAAGTACGAATACCGTCCACGGCGGCGTCGATGTCCGCGTCGTTGAAGATGATCACTGGCGCCTTGCCACCCAACTCCATGTGCATGCGCTTCACGCTGTCGGCGGTGCTGGAGATAATGTTTGCGCCCGTGGCGATGGAGCCGGTCAGCGACACCATGCGCACTTTCGGGTGGTTCACCAGCGGGCTACCGACGGTTGGCCCACGGCCGAACACCAGGTTGAGCACACCGGCCGGGAAGATTTCAGCGGCCAATTCGACCATGCGTAGCGCGGTCAACGGGGTTTGCTCCGACGGCTTGAGCACCACGGTATTACCGGCGGCGAGGGCCGGGGCGATTTTCCAGGCGACCATCATCAGCGGGTAGTTCCACGGTGCAATGGACGCAATCACCCCCACCGGGTCGCGGCGGATCATCGAGGTATGGCCGGGCAGGTATTCGCCGCCGGCCGAGCCGCTCATGCAACGGCTGGCGCCGGCAAAGAAGCGGAATACGTCGGCAATCGCCGGGATCTCATCGTTCAGCGCGGCGCTGTAGGGCTTGCCGCAATTGTCCGATTCCAGCTTGGCCAGCTCTTCGCCATGGGCTTCGATCACGTCCGCCAGTTTCAGCAGCAGCAGCGAGCGGTCCTTGGGCGCGGTTTGCGACCAGCTTTCGAAAGCCGCATCGGCTGCGCGCACGGCGGCGTCGACCTGGGCTTCGCTGGCTTCGTTGATCTCTACCAGCACGCGGCCGAGCGCCGGGTTGAATACCGCCTGGGCCGGGCCTTCGCCTTCGACCAGTTGGCCATTGATCAGCAGTTTGGTTTGCATCGCCATGTCCTCTTCAAACAATTATTTACCGCCACTCCCGGCCACGCTTTCACCGCCGCGTGTCAGGTAATAGGCACCGAGAATCGGGAACATCGTCACCAGCATCACCAGCATCGCGACCACGTTGGTCACTGGCACATCCCGTGGGCGGCTCAGTTGGTTGAGCAGCCACAACGGCAAGGTGCGTTCGTGGCCGGCGGTGAAGGTGGTGACGATGATTTCGTCGAATGACAGCGCAAAGGCCAGCATGCCGCCGGCCAGCAGCGCCGAGCCCAGATTGGGCATGATGATGTAGCGGAAGGTCTGCCAGCCGTCGGCGCCCAGGTCCATCGAGGCTTCGATCAGGCTGTGGGAGGTGCGGCGCAAGCGGGCGATGACGTTGTTATAGACGATCACCACGCAGAAGGTCGCGTGGCCGACGATGATGGTGAACATCCCCGGCTCGATACCCAGCGTCTTGAAGGTCGCCAGCAACGCGATACCGGTGATGATCCCCGGCAGCGCAATCGGCAGGATCAGCATCAACGACACGCCTTGCTTGCCGAAAAACTCACGGCGATACAGCGCCGCTGAGGCCAGGGTGCCGAGCACCATGGCGATCAGTGTGGCGATGGCCGCGATCTGCAATGACAGCTTGATCGCTTCCAGCACATCCGGCCGGGCGAAGGCCACGCTGAACCACTTCAACGTGAAGCCCTGTGGCGGGAAGCTGAACGCCGCTTCTTCTGTGTTAAAGGCGTAGAGGAAGATGATCAGGATCGGGAAGTGGAGAAAAACCAGTCCACCCCAAGCTGCGATCTTCAGACCCATGGAAGATTTTTCAGAGTGCATCGAAGGCCCCCAGGCGTTTGACGATGGACAGGTAAACCGCGATCAGCACGATCGGCACCAGGGTGAACGCTGCGGCCATGGGCATGTTGCCGATGGCGCCTTGCTGGGCGTAGACCATGCCGCCGACGAAGTAACCCGGCGGGCCCACCAGCTGCGGCACGATGAAGTCGCCCAGGGTCAGCGAGAAGGTGAAGATGGAGCCGGCGGCAATCCCCGGAATCGACAGCGGCAAGATCACCTGCATGAAGGTCTGGCGCGGCTTGGCGCCAAGATCCGCCGAGGCTTGCAGCAACGACGGCGGCAAACGTTCCAGCGACGCCTGGATCGGCAGGATCATGAACGGCAGCCAGATATAGACGAACACCATGAAGCGCCCCAGGTGCGAGGTGCTCAAGGTGCTGCCGCCCACGCCGGGAATGCCCAGCACGAACTGCAACACCGGCTCCAAACCCAAGTGCTGCACGAACCATTGCGCCACGCCGCCCTTGGCCAGCAGCAAGGTCCAGGCATACGCCTTGACGATGTAGCTGGCCCACATCGGCATCATCACCGCGATGTAGAAGAACGCCTTGGTCTTGCCCGTGGTGTAGCGCGCCATGTAGTAGGCGATCGGGAACGCAACGACGGCGCTGGCGATCGACACCACGATCGCCATGCTCAGGGTGCGCACGATGATGTCGAAGTTCGACGGCTGGAACAGCGCGGCGAAGTTGGCCAGGGTCAGGTCTGGGGTGACCGCCATGGTGAAATCGTCAAACGTATAGAAGCCTTGCCAGAGCAGGGTCAGCAGCGAACCGAGGTAGATCGCGCCGAACCAGATCAGCGGCGGCACCAGCAGCATCGCCAGGTAGAGGTTGGGCTTGCGGTACAGCAGGTTGGAAAACCTGCGCATCGGCGGTTGGGAAAGGGCCAGGCTCATGTCACACCTCGCCTGCGATGTCGGTCAGCGGCACCATGGCTTCACGGGCCCAGCGCGCGGTGAGGGTCTGGCCAACCTGGTGGCCGGCGCTGGTGTCCAGCCACTGGTTGTTGGCGCGGCTGATGTTCAGGGCCTGGCCGTTTTCCAGTTTCAGTTCATAGCGTGTGGCGCTGCCCTGGTACTGGATGTCGTGGAGCAAGCCGCTGATTTCCACTTCGCCAACGCCCAACGGGCCTTCGGCAAATCGCACATGTTCCGGGCGGATCGAGAAGGGTTGCGCAGTGCCGCTGAGGCGCTGGGCCAGTTCGCCACGAATCACGTTGGAGGTGCCCACGAACTCGGCGACGAACGACGTGGCCGGTTTCATATAGAGGTTGCGCGGGGTGTCGACTTGCTCGATGCGGCCTTTGTTGAACACGGCGACGCGGTCGGACATCGACAGCGCTTCGGTCTGGTCGTGGGTCACGAAGATAAAGGTGATGCCCAACTGGCGTTGCAGCTTCTTCAGCTCGCTTTGCATCTGCTCGCGCAGCTTGAGGTCGAGGGCGCCCAGGGGTTCGTCCAGCAGCAACACCCGTGGACGATTGACCAGGGCGCGGGCCAGGGCGACCCGTTGACGTTGCCCGCCGGAGAGTTGCACCGGCTTGCGGTCGCCGTAGCCGCCGAGGGCGACCATGGCCAGCGCCTCTTCGGCGCGGTTCAGGCGTTCTGCCTTGACCACGCCCTTGACCTTGAGGCCGTAGGCCACGTTGTCGCGCACATTCATATGGGGGAACAGCGCGTAATCCTGGAACACAGTGTTTACATCACGCTGATACGGCGGCAAGCCGGCGGCTTCCTCGCCATGGATACGGATCGAGCCTGCGCTCGGCTGCTCGAACCCGGCGATCAGGCGCAGGCAGGTGGTCTTGCCCGAGCCGGAAGGGCCGAGCATGGAAAAGAACTCGCCGTCCTGGATATCGATGGAAACCCGGTCAACGGCTTTCACTTCGCCGAACTGACGGGAAACGTGGGTGAATTGGACTGCAAGCGTCATGGTGCGGTGCTCCAAAAAGGCGCGGGTCGTCGCAGCGGCCCGGCCTGGACTTCTGAAAAATCTGGGAATCTGTTAACGCAAATGAAATGTGGGAGCTTTTCTGTGGGAGACGGGCTTGCCCGCGATGCAGGCGCCTCGGTGTGTCTGTTGCACCGAGGTGATGCCATCGCAGGCAAGCCAGCTCCCACAGGGTTCTCTTTCAGTTCAGGAACTAGCGGCCGCCCATGATCGCGATGTAATCCTGGGTCCAGCGGCTGTACGGCACGAACTTGCCGCCTTCAGCCTGAGGGGTTTTCCAGAAGGCGATCTTTTCGAACTGGTCGAAACCATTGGTCTTGCACCCCTCGGCGCCGAGCAGTTCGCTTTCCTTGCACGCCGCAGGCACGGCCGGCAGCGAACCGAACCAGGCGGCGACATCGCCCTGGACCTTCGGCTGCAGCGACCAGTCCATCCACTTGTAGGCGCAGTTCGGGTGCTTGGCCTCGGTGTGCAGCATGGTGGTGTCGGCCCAGCCGGTGGCGCCTTCCTTTGGAATGGTCGAGGCAATCGGCTGTTTCTCGTTCTGCAGGCCGTTGACCTGATACGGCCAGGCGCTGGAGGCCACCACGCCTTCATTCTTGAAGTCACTCATTTGCACGGTGGTGTCGTGCCAGTAGCGGTGGATCAGCGGCTGTTGTGCGCGCAGCAGTTCGAGCACGGCCTTGTACTGGGTTTCAGTCAGTTCATAGGGGTTCTGGATGCCCAGTTCCGGCTTGGTCGACTTGAGGTACAGCGCCGCATCGGCAATGTAGATCGGGCCGTCATACGCCTGCACACGGCCTTTATTCGGCTTGCCGTCCGGCAGGTTCTGCGCGTCGAACAGCACGTTCCAGCTGGTGGGCGCGGTCTTGAACACGTTGGTGTTGTACATCAACACGTTCGGGCCCCACTGGTACGGGGTGCCGTAGGTTTGCTGGCCGACCACATACCACGGCGCATCTTTCAGGCGCGGGTCGATGTTCTTCCAATTGGGGATCAGTGAGGTGTTGATCGGCTGCACCCGCTTGCCGACGATCAACCGCAGCGACGCATCGCCCGATGCGGTCACCACGTCATACCCGCCCTTGGCCATCAGGCTGACCATTTCGTCCGAGGTGGCGGCGGTTTTCACGTTGACCTTGCAGCCGGTTTCCTTCTCGAAACCGGTGACCCAGTCGTAGGCCTTGTCGCTTTCGCCACGTTCGATATAACCGGGCCAGGCGACGATATCCAACTGGCCTTCACCGGCGCCCACCGCTTTGAGCGGTTCGGCGGCCTGGAGGCTGGCGCTGGCCAGCAGCGCGGTAGTCAGGGCACTGAGCAGTGCGGTCTTGTGCGCAGACATGGGGGTTCCCTCTTCTTTAATTATGGTCGGGGCAGTGTTTGAAGCCGGTAACGCAACAGCTTAGTTGTTGTTTTAAAGATGCTGACCGTGGCGCGCCATGATGTGGCGCACCACGCTGTAGTCCTGCAGCGAATCGCTGGACAGATCCTTCCCATACCCAGAGCGCTTCAAGCCGCCGTGGGGCATTTCACTGACCAGCATGAAATGGCTGTTGATCCAGGTGCAGCCGTATTGCAGGCGCGCCGCCACCTGCATGGCCTTGTCCAGGTTCTGGGTCCACACCGAGGAGGCCAGGCCGTATTCGGAGTCATTGGCCCAGTCCACTGCTTGTTCCAGCTCGTCGAAGCGGGTCACGGTGACCACCGGGCCGAACACTTCGCGCTGCACGATTTCATCGTTCTGTTTACAGCCAGCGAGCAAGGTGGGCTGGTAATAGAAGCCCGCGCCGGAATGCACGGCGGCGCCGGTGATGCGTTCAATATGCGGCTGGCCGAGGGCGCGCTCGACAAAACTGGCGACGCGGTCGCGCTGGCGCGTGCTGATCAGCGGGCCGAGTTCATTGTCGGCATCGCGTTTGCCGGCAAAACGCAGGCTGCTGACCGCTGCGCCCAGCTCAGCCACCAGTTTGTCGTGGATACCGGCCTGGGCGTAGATGCGGCACGCGGCGGTGCAATCCTGGCCGGCGTTGTAATAACCGTAGGCGCGCACGCCTTCGACCACGGCTTGCAGGTCGGCGTCGTTGCAGACGATTACCGGCGCCTTGCCGCCCAGTTCCAGGTGCGTGCGCTTAAGCGTCTTGGAGGCGGCTTGCAGGATTTTCTGCCCGGTGACGATATCGCCGGTCAACGAGACCATGCGTACCTTGGCGTGACTGACCAAGTGACTGCCGACGCCTTCGCCGCCGCCACACAAAATGTTGATCACGCCACGTGGCAGCAGCTCTTTAAGCACGGGCGCCAGGGCCAGGATCGACAGCGGCGTGTGTTCCGAAGGCTTGAACACCAGGGTATTGCCGGCGGCCAGGGCCGGGGCGATTTTCCATGCGGCCATCATCAGCGGGTAGTTCCACGGCGCAATCGAGGCGACCACACCAATCGGATCGCGGCGCACCATGCTGGTGTAGCCCGGCAGGTACTCGCCGCTGAGCTGGCCGGTCTGGCAACGCACCGCACCGGCGAAGAAGCGGAACACATCCACGGTGGCGCTCAAGTCATCCTGACGCGCCAGGTGCAACGGCTTGCCGCAGTTCAGGGATTCCAGGCGGGCCAGGTAATCGGCTTGTTTTTCGATGGCGTCAGCGATGCCGAGCAAGATGTTCGAGCGCTGTTGCGGCGTGGTCCGCGACCAACCGGCAAAGGCGCGGTGGGCGGCGAGGATCGCGCTTTCGACTTGCTCGGTGCTGGCTTCGGCGATCTGGGTGAGGACTTCACCGGTGGCCGGGTTGAGGATCGGCTCGGCAAAACCCTGGCCCTGGACCAGTTCGCCGTCGATCAGCAACGCAGTGAGCAGCGGGGTGGGCGCGCCGGACATTTTTCGCGATCTCTTTTCTTGTGTGGCCATGGGCGTTCTCTTACGAGGGCCTGACCTTTCTCTTATGGATGCACAGAGACTAGAGGTCAGGCGCGAGGTCAACAAATACTAAATACTGAATGCAGCATTCGATTAAATAGATGGCTTGCGTGGGTGCGGCTGTTCGCGGGCGACGGTCAGGAACGGGTCCACCAGCGCTGGGCGCGCGGTGCCACGGCGCCAGGCCAGGCCCACGTCGAGGGTCTGGCTGAGGTCGGCAATCGGCCGCGCTTCAATAATGTCGCCTTCAAGCGACCAAGGCCGGTAGGTCATGTCCGGCTGGATCGACACGCCGAGGCCCGCGGCCACTAGGCTGCGCACGGCTTCGGTGGAGGCGGTACGCAACGTCACGCGCGGTTGCAGGCCTGCGCCGGTCCACATGCGCTGGGCGTTGTGGCCCATTTCGTCCACATTCAGCTGAATCAGCGGTTCACGCGCCACATCGGCCAGGTTGATGCTGTCGTGTTCCAACAGTGGATGTTGTGCCGGTAGCCACAAGCGATGCGGGGAGTGGGTGAGGACTTCGGTCTGCAAGGCGTGGCGGTCTTCAAGGTTGGAGAGGATCAGTACGCCCACATCGATTTCGCCGCTGACCAGCAAATGCTCGATATAAGGGCGCTCATCTTCCATCACACGGATTTCCACATTGGGGTAGGCGCGCTGGAATCGCGTCAGCAGGTCCGCGAGGTAATAGCCGGCCACCAGGCTGGTTACGCCAATGATCAATTGCCCGGCGACCTGGTCGGTGCTCTGTTGCAGGCTGCGCTTGGCGTTGTCGACGGTGGCAAGGATCAGGTGCGCCTGACGCAGGAATTGATGGCCCTGGTGGGTCAGGGTCATGCCCTTGGCGTGACGGTTGAACAGGTTGACGCCGATTTCCTGCTCCAGTTGCTGGATCGCCAGGGTCAGGGTGGACTGGGAAATGAACGCCGTCTGCGCGGCGGCGGAGATCGAGCCGGTCTCGGCCACGGCGATAAAATGCCGGATTTGACGCAAGGTCATCATGCTGGAATTACCAGTGGGGTGTTTTTATAGATTTGTTCGAGTGTATATCGATTTAAGCGAAGGGCGACCGCGTTACATCTGGAAGCACTCTAGATCGAGGCTTTTTGGCACTTAGTTTTACGCTGGGAGCCTATTGGTCCTATGAACCCTAGTGTCTGGAGGCTACGAATGAATACCCGTGGATTGCTCGATCAGTTGCTCAAGTCTGGCCAGGACATGTTGCAGAACAAGGCTGGCGGCCAGCGTAAGCAGGACGACAAAGGTGCACTGGGCGGTTTGCTCGGCGGAGGCGGCCTGGGCAGCCTGCTCGGTGGCGCAGGTGGCGGCGCCCTGGCAGCCGGCGCCATGGGCCTGTTGCTGGGCAACAAAAAAGCCCGCAAATTCGGCGGCAAGGCCCTGACCTACGGCGGTCTGGCGGCGTTGGGTGTCATTGCCTACAAAGCCTATGGCAACTGGCAGGCGCAACAGGCCAACGCCCCGAAAGGTGAGCCGCAGACCATTGACCGCCTGCCACCGGCCCAGGTTGAGCTACACAGCCAAGGCATTCTCAAGGCGCTGGTCGCCGCCGCCAAGGCCGACGGCCATGTGGATGAGCGCGAGCGCGAATTGATTGAAGGCGAATTCACCAAGCTGGACAACGACCGCGAGCTGCAAAGCTGGCTGCACGCCGAGCTCAACAAGCCCCTGGACCCGGCTGACGTGGCGCGGGCGGCCGGTACGCCGGAAATGGCCGCCGAGATGTACATCGCCAGCGTGATGCTGGTGGACGAGGAAAACTTCATGGAAAAGGCCTACCTCGATGAACTGGCGCGCCAACTGAAACTGGAGCCAGGCTTGAAGCTGGAACTGGAAAAACAGGTGCGCCAGGCCTCACTCTGACCCTATCGCTATATCGAAAAAACCCCGGATGCCTTAAAGGCCCGGGGTGTTTTTGCATTCTGTGAGCGCTACATCAAAACCCGTTGATAAATGAGGGCTTCTGCTCAGCTATACTCCCCCGCATTTGATCGGCCCTTCGAGGAATTACTGTGAAGAACTGGACCTTGCGCCAACGGATCTTGGCAAGCTTTGCGGTCATTATCGCCATCATGCTGTTAATGGTTGTGGTCTCCTATTCACGGTTGCTGAAGATCGAAACCAGCGAAGTCGCGGTGCGCGATGATGCAGTGCCGGGGGTCTATCTCAGTTCCATGATTCGCAGCGCGTGGGTCGACAGCTACCTGCAGACCCTGGAATTGCTGGGCCTGCGTGAGAACAAGCAGCTGAGTGACGCTGATCGGGCGGAATTCAAGTCCTTTGAAGCGCGCATCCTGCAGCAGATGAGCAACTACGATAAAACCATTGCCGGCAGTGAAGACCGTTCCGAGTTCGACAAATTCGAAGCCCTGCACCAGGCCTACAACAAGAGCCTGTCCACGGTGCTCGACAGCCTGCAACGCGGTGACCTGGCGACCGCACGCAAAGAGTTCGATACGCAGTTGACGCCGACCTGGACCGCAGGCCGCATGAAGCTCAACGACATCATCACCGAGAACAAAAACGTCGCCGACCGTGCGACCAACGCAATCGATGATGCAGTTTCCGCCGCGAAAATCAGCATGTTTGTATCGCTGGTCGTCGCCATTCTCGCCGCCGGCCTGTGCGGCCTGCTGCTGATGCGCGCGATCATGGCGCCGATGCAGCGCATCGTCGACATCCTCGAAACCATGCGCGACGGCGACCTGAGCAAACGCTTGAACCTGGAGCGCAAGGATGAGTTCGGCGCCGTCGAAACCGGCTTCAACGACATGATGACCGAGCTGACGGCCTTGGTGTCCCAGGCCCAGCGTTCTTCGGTGCAGGTTACTACCTCGGTCACCGAGATTGCCGCCACGTCCAAGCAGCAACAGGCCACCGCCACTGAAACGGCTGCGACTACCACCGAAATCGGCGCCACCTCCCGCGAAATCGCCGCCACGTCCAAAGACCTGGTGCGCACCATGACTGAAGTGTCCACCGCCGCCGACCAGGCCTCGGTGGCTGCCGGTTCCGGCCAGCAAGGCCTGGCGCGCATGGAAGAAACCATGCACTCGGTGATGGGCGCGGCGGATCTGGTCAACGCCAAGCTGGCGATCCTCAATGAGAAGGCCGGCAACATCAACCAGGTGGTGGTGACCATCGTCAAGGTCGCCGACCAGACCAACCTGCTGTCGCTCAACGCCGCGATCGAGGCCGAAAAGGCTGGTGAATACGGTCGCGGTTTTGCCGTGGTCGCCACCGAAGTGCGCCGCCTGGCCGACCAGACTGCCGTGGCTACCTACGACATCGAGCAGATGGTGCGCGAGATCCAGTCGGCGGTGTCCGCCGGCGTGATGGGCATGGACAAGTTCTCCGAAGAAGTGCGTCGTGGCATGTTCGAAGTGCAGCAAGTCGGCGAGCAGTTGTCGCAGATCATCCATCAGGTGCAGGCCCTGGCACCGCGCGTGTTGATGGTCAATGAAGGCATGCAGGCCCAGGCCACCGGCGCCGAGCAGATCAACCACGCCCTGGTGCAACTGGGGGATGCCAGCAGCCAGACCGTCGAGTCCCTGCGCCAGGCCAGCTTTGCCATTGATGAGCTGAGCCAGGTGGCGGTCGGTCTGCGCAGCGGCGTGTCGCGTTTCAAAGTCTGATGAGCGACCTCGCGGCTAAACGCGGTGCCGTCCCGGCAGCGAAAAAGGCGTTGTTCCTGGTGTTCCGCATCGGCAACGAACGTTACGCCCTCAAGGCCACCGAAGTGGCCGAGGTGCTGCCGCGCCTGCCGTTGAAACCCATCGCCCATGCGCCGCTGTGGGTGGCAGGCATTTTTGCCCACCGTGGCGCGCTGGTGCCCGTAATCGACCTCAGTGCCTTGACCTTCGGCACCGCCGCCCAGGCGCGCACCAGCACGCGGCTGGTACTGGTCAATTACCAGCCCGAGCCCTGGATTGAAGCGCGCTGGCTCGGACTGATCCTGGAGCAGGCCACCGACACGTTGCGTTGTGATCCGGCGGAGTTTCAGCCCTACGGCCTCGACAACCGCCAGGCGCCGTATCTGGGGCCGGTGCGCGAAGACGCGTTGGGCTTGATGCAATGGATTGGCGTGAAAGACCTGCTCACCGATGAGGTGCGCGCTGTACTGTTTTCTGCCGAGCTGAGCCTATGAGCAGCGATCCGCGTTTCTTTGCCTTCCTTAAAGAGCGCATCGGCCTGGACGTCGCCTCGGTGGGCGAAGCCATCATCGAACGCGCGGTGCGCCAGCGCAGCCAGGCCGTCAGTGCGCAAACGGCCGGCGAGTACTGGCAGCACCTGCAAAGTTCCGAGGATGAGCAGCAGGCGCTGATCGAAGCGGTGATCGTCCCGGAAACCTGGTTTTTCCGTTATCCGGAATCGTTTGCGACCCTGGCCCGCCTGGCCAAGGCGCGCCTGATCGAAATCAAGCAGATGCGCGCCCTGCGCATCCTCAGCCTGCCGTGCTCCACCGGTGAAGAACCTTATTCGATTGCCATGGCATTACTGGACGCACGCCTCGCGCCGCACCAGTTCAAGGTGCTGGGCCTGGATGTCAGCCCGCTGTCGGTGGAGCGTGCGCGGCGCGGGGTGTATGGCAAGAACTCGTTTCGTGGGGGCGATATCGCCTTTCGCGACCGCCATTTCACCGAGTATGGCGATGGTTACCACATTGCCGACCGAGTACGCGAGCAGGTGCGCCTGCAAGTGGGCAACCTGCTCGATCCGGGCTTGCTGGCCAATGAAGCGAGCTACGACTTCGTGTTCTGTCGCAATCTGCTGATCTACTTCGACCAACCGACGCAGAAGCAAGTGTTCGACGTGCTCAAGGGCCTGACCCATGTGGACGGCGTGCTGTTTATCGGCCCGGCTGAGGGCAGCCTGTTGGGGCGTCACGGCATGCGTTCGATTGGGGTGCCGCAGTCGTTTGCCTTCAGTCGGCATGCCGAACCGGTAACACCAGCGCCCGTGTTTGTGCCGATCGCCGCGCCCATCCCGCAACGCAGTGCAGCGCCGATTCCAAGTAAGCCACGGCCGTTCAGCACGGTCAGCGCCCAAGTGGTGCCGATCAAGGCGCCGCACACCGATGCGGGTGACCTGCTCAGTCGCATCGCCACCTTGGCCAATGAAGGCAAGAGTGCTGAAGCCCGCGCCGCGTGCGAGCAGTATTTGAGCAACCACCCGCCGGCCGCCCAGGTGTTCTACTGGCTCGGGCTGCTCAGCGACGTGGCCGGCAGCGCCCTGGAAGCCCAGGGTTATTATCGAAAAGCCTTGTACCTGGAACCCCAGCACCCGCAGGCCTTGATGCACCTGGCCGCGTTGCTCGAATCCCAGGGCGACAGTGCGGGAGCGCGCCGCTTGCAGGCGCGGGCCGCCCGTAGCGAGCGAGCTGACAGTGAGTCCAAACGATGAGTAACACCGAGGCGCTCGACACCGCCGGCCTGGACCTGACCCTGGCCGACACCCAAGCCATCGACGACTGCTGGAACCGCATCGGCATCCATGGCGACAAATCCTGCCCGTTGCTGGCGGACCATATCCATTGCCGCAATTGCTCGGTGTACTCGGCAGCAGCCACGCGGTTGCTGGACCGCTACGCCTTGCAGCAAGACGCGCATCGCCCGCATGCGGCTGTCGAGCTGGGTGAAGATGTGGTCACCCGCTCTTTGCTGATGTTCCGTCTCGGCGAAGAATGGCTGGGCATTGCCACCCGTTGCCTGGTGGAGGTGGCGCCGCTGCAACCGATTCATTCCCTGCCGCACCAACGCTCGCGCGCCTTGCTCGGCGTGGCCAATGTGCGGGGAGCGCTGGTGGCGTGCCTGTCGCTGGTGGAACTGCTCGGCCTGGACGTCACCAGCAACGGCGCCAGCGGTGGCCGCATCATGCCGCGCATGCTGATCATCGCCGCGCAGGATGGCCCGGTGGTGGTGCCGGTGGATGAAGTCGACGGGATCCACGCCATCGATGAGCGCACCTTGAAGGCGGCTTCGGCCTCCGGCACCCAGGCCAGCGCGCGCTACACCCAAGGCGTGTTGCAGTGGAAAGGCCGCAGCCTGCGGTGGCTGGACGAGGCGCAATTGTTGTCCGCCGTGACCCGGAGCCTCACATGACCCCCGACCAGATGCGTGATGCCTCGCTGCTGGAACTGTTCAGCCTGGAAGCCGATGCGCAGACCCAGGTCCTGAGCGCGGGCCTGCTGGCCCTGGAACGCAACCCGACCCAGGCCGACCAGCTTGAGGCTTGCATGCGCGCTGCGCACTCGCTCAAGGGCGCGGCGCGTATCGTCGGGGTAGACGCCGGGGTCAGCGTCTCCCATGTGATGGAAGATTGCCTGGTCAGTGCCCAGGAAAGCCGCCTATACCTGCAACCTGAACATATTGATGCGTTGCTGCAAGGCACCGACCTGTTGATGCGCATCGCTACGCCCGGCAATGACGTGGGGCCGGCGGATATCGAAGCCTATGTGGCGTTGATGGAGCGCCTGTTGGATCCATCCCAGGCGCCGGTCAAGCCTGCGCCGCCGCCACCAGAACCGGCGGCTGTCGTTGAAGAGCAGCCGCCGGAGCCCGAGCCCGCACCGCCAGTGGCTGCTGAGCCGCCGCGGCAGAACAAACGCATGACCGAAGGCGGCGAGCGCGTGCTGCGGGTAACCGCTGAGCGCTTGAACAGCCTGCTCGACCTGTCGAGCAAATCCCTGGTGGAAACCCAGCGGCTCAAGCCGTATTTGGCCAGCCTGCAACGCCTCAAACGTATTCAAAGCCAGAGCGTGCGGGCCCTGGATACGCTGGACGGGCAACTCAAGACCCAGAATCTGAACCTGGAAGCCCAGGAAGCACTGGCTGACACCCGCCGCCTGCTCAGCGAAGCCCAGGCCCTGCTGGCGGAAAAAACCGCCGAGCTGGATGAGTTCGGCTGGCAGGCCGGGCAGCGCGCCCAGGTGCTGTATGACACGGCGCTGGCCTGCCGCATGCGTCCGTTTGCCGATGTCCTGGCCGGGCAAGTGCGCATGGTGCGCGACCTTGGCCGCAGCCTCGGCAAGCAGGTGCGCCTGGAGATCGAGGGCGAAAAGACCCAGGTCGACCGCGACGTGCTGGAAAAACTCGAAGCGCCGCTCACCCATTTGTTGCGCAATGCGGTCGACCACGGCATCGAAATGCCTGAGCAACGTCTGCTCGCAGGCAAGCCGGCTGAAGGCCTGATCCGCCTGCGCGCGTCCCATCAGGCCGGCTTGCTGGTACTGGAATTGAGCGATGACGGCAATGGCGTCGACCTGGAACGCCTGCGCGGCACCATCGTCGACCGGCATCTTTCGCCGCTGGAAACCGCTCTGCGCCTGAGCGAAGAAGAGTTGCTGACGTTCCTGTTCCTGCCAGGGTTCAGCCTGCGCGACAAGGTCACCGAAGTGTCAGGGCGCGGCGTCGGCCTGGACGCGGTGCAGCATATGGTGCGCCAACTGCGTGGCGCGGTGGTGCTGGAGCAGACGGCGGGGCAGGGCAGTCGCTTCCACCTGGAAGTGCCCTTGACCCTGTCGGTGGTGCGCAGCCTGGTGGTGGAAGTCGGCGAGGAAGCCTACGCGTTCCCACTGGCCCACATTGAGCGCATGTGCGACCTGGCGCCGGACGATATCGTGCAACTGGAAGGTCGCCAGCATTTCTGGCACGAAGGCCGGCATGTCGGCCTGGTCGCCGCGAGCCAGTTGCTGCAGAGGCCAGCAGGGCAGAGTCCGTCGGACACCTTGAAGGTCGTGGTAATCCGCGAGCGCGATGCCGTGTATGGGATTGCCGTGGAGCGTTTCATCGGCGAGCGTACACTGGTGGTGCTGCCGCTGGATGATCGCCTGGGCAAAGTCCAGGATATTTCCGCAGGCGCGTTGCTCGATGACGGCTCGGTGGTGTTGATCGTCGATGTCGAAGACATGCTGCGCTCGGTGGACAAACTGCTCAACACCGGCCGCCTGGAACGTATCGCACGGCGTAGCCAGCAGGCCACCGAAACGCCGCGCAAACGGGTGCTGGTGGTGGATGACTCGCTGACCGTGCGTGAACTGCAACGCAAATTGTTACTCAATCGTGGTTATGAAGTGGCCGTAGCGGTCGATGGCATGGACGGTTGGAACGCCTTGCGCTCCGAAGACTTTGACCTGTTGATCACTGATATTGATATGCCTCGTATGGACGGTATTGAATTGGTCACACTCTTGCGCCGTGACAGTCGCCTGCAATCGTTGCCGGTGATGGTGGTGTCCTACAAGGATCGCGAAGAAGACCGACGTCGTGGACTGGACGCCGGCGCCGACTATTATTTAGCCAAAGCCAGTTTCCACGATGACGCCCTGCTGGACGCCGTGGTGGAACTGATCGGAGGCGCGAGGGCATGAGGATTGCGATCGTCAATGACATGCCCCTGGCGGTGGAAGCCTTGCGCCGTGCCTTGAGCTTCGAGCCTGCGCATCAAGTCGTCTGGGTGGCTGCCAATGGCCTGGAGGCGGTGCAGCAGTGTGCAGAACTGACGCCGGACCTGATCCTGATGGACTTGATCATGCCGGTAATGGATGGCGTGGAGGCCACGCGACGGATCATGGCGCAGACCCCGTGCGCTATCGTCATCGTGACGGTCGACCGCCAGGCCAACGTGAGCCGGGTGTTCGAAGCCATGGGGCATGGTGCTCTGGACGTGGTGGACACACCGCCCCTGGGCGTGGGCAACCCCAAGGATGCGGCGGCGCCGTTGCTGCGCAAGATCCTCAACATTGGCTGGTTGATCGGCCAACGGGGTAGCCGCGTACGTGCTGAAACCGTTGCGCCGCGAATCACCGGTAAACGCCAGAGCCTGGTGGCGATCGGTTCGTCGGCCGGTGGCCCGGCGGCCCTGGAAATCCTGCTCAAGGGCTTGCCCCGGGACTTTCCCGCCGCCATTGTGCTGGTGCAGCATGTGGATCAGGTGTTCGCTGCCGGCATGGCCGAGTGGCTGGGCAGCGCCTCCGGCCTGCCGGTGCGCCTGGCCCGTGAAGGCGAACCCCCGCAAAGTGGCGTGGTGCTGCTGGCCGGCACCAATCACCACATTCGTCTGTTGAAAAATGGCACGCTAGCCTATACCGCGGAGCCGGTGAACGAGATCTACCGGCCTTCGATCGACGTGTTTTTCGAAAGCGTGGCCAGCCACTGGAATGGCGATGCGGTCGGCGTATTGCTGACCGGCATGGGGCGCGACGGGGCTCAGGGCCTCAAGTTGCTGCGTGAACAAGGTTATTTGACCATCGCCCAGGATCAGCAAAGCTCGGCGGTGTATGGCATGCCCAAAGCGGCGGCGGCAATTGATGCTGCTGTTGAAATTCGCCCACTGGATAGAATTGCACCCCGATTGCTGGAGGTCTTTGCAAAATGAACAAGACTTCTCGCGGTGCTGGCTGGCAGGTAGTAATTCAGGTGACTGCACATGAATGATTTACAGATCGACGACATCAAGACCGACGAAAATGCCGCCATGGTGTTGCTGGTCGACGACCAAGCCATGATCGGCGAAGCCGTGCGGCGTGGCCTGGCCCATGAAGAAAATATCGACTTCCACTTCTGCGCCGACCCGCACCAGGCAATTGCCCAGGCGATCCGCATCAAGCCGACGGTCATCCTGCAGGATCTGGTGATGCCGGGCCTTGATGGCCTGACCCTGGTGCGTGAATACCGCAATCACCCGGCCACTGCGAACATCCCGATTATCGTGCTGTCCACCAAAGAAGATCCGCTGATCAAGAGCGCGGCCTTTTCTGCCGGGGCCAATGATTATCTGGTCAAGCTGCCGGATAACATCGAATTGGTGGCGCGCATTCGCTATCACTCGCGGTCCTACATGACCCTGTTGCAGCGGGATGCGGCTTATCGCGCGTTGCGGGTCAGCCAGCAACAGCTGTTGGACACCAACCTGGTGCTGCAACGGTTGATGAACTCCGATGGCCTGACCGGGTTGTCCAACCGTCGTCACTTTGATGAATACCTGGAGCTGGAGTGGCGTAGGGCCATGCGTGATCAGACTCAGTTGTCGTTGTTGATGATTGATGTGGATTTCTTCAAGACCTATAACGACAGCTTTGGGCATGTTGAAGGGGATGAGGCGTTGCGCAAGGTGGCGGCGGCCATTCGTGAGGCGAGCAGTCGGCCTTCGGATTTGCCGGCACGCTATGGGGGTGAGGAGTTTGCCCTGGTGCTGCCTAATACCTCGCCGGGCGGGGCGCGGTTGGTGGCCGAGAAGCTGCGCATGGCGGTGGCTGCTCTGAAGATTCCGCATAACGCGCCGACTGAGGGGTCGAGTCTGACGATTAGCATTGGGTTGTCGACCATGACGCCGCAGCAGGGGACGGATTGCCGGCAGGTGATCTTGGCGGCGGATAAGGGGTTGTATACGGCTAAGCATAATGGGCGGAATCAGGTGGGGATTGAGTAGGGCGTTTTTGGGTACATATCCGTTGCTGCGGTAACGGCTGCGATTGGTTCCGCTCTTACAGCGGGTCACTTTTTGAAGAGCGCAAAAAGTAACCAAAAACGCTTCGCCCCAACACTCGGCACCTCGCCTAGGCTCGGTGTGCCCTCACTCCGGCTTGAATCCGTGGGCCGCCGCGATGGGCCATCCTTGGCCCAG
>NZ_JACAQP010000010.1:46730-47120 GCF_013387025.1 Pseudomonas reactans
CACGGATTCAAGCCTGCGTTCGGTCAGCGTGTTTGACGGGGCGCTTAAGATCAAAAGCAAAATCGCGGCGGCCTGGTAGCCGACCGGTTTCTGGAAGCCGGTTTCGGTTTCAAATGTGGGAGCGGGCTTGCTCGCGAAGGCGGCGTGTCAGCGATTACCTCTCTAACTGATCCACCGCTTTCGCGAGCAAGCCCGCTCCCACAATTTAGATCTCCTATATCAGGTAGATATCAATCTGCTCTGGCTCTGGCTCTGGCTCTGGCTCTGTTTTTGATTTTGATCTTAGGCGCCCCGTCAAACACGCTGGCCGGAATTCGGCAGGGATTTGGGGGGTAAACCGGCAGGGATGCCGGTTTAGCCGCCCCGCGCCATGGATGGCGCGTGGCGGCG
>NZ_JACAQP010000010.1:47160-149272 GCF_013387025.1 Pseudomonas reactans
GCCGCCGTAAGGGCGGAACCCAAAGTGGCCGTTACCCAAATAACGGATATGCCCCCCCACCAAACCCAACCCTTTTCGCCCAGCGGACTGCCGCTCCCCCCCATTTCCCGTTATACTCGCCGGCTTTCAAAAGTTCGCCAACGAGTGCTGCCCGCCATGGAAATCAACCCGATCCTTAACACCATCAAGGACCTGTCCGAGCGCTCCGAAACTATTCGGGGGTATCTTTGACTACGATCAAAAGCATGAGCGTCTGACCGAAGTCAATCGCGAGCTTGAAGATCCTGCTGTCTGGAACAAACCTGAATACGCCCAAGAACTGGGCCGCGAGCGCGCTGCGCTGGCGCAGATCGTCGATACCCTTGACGAACTGAACACCGGTCTGGCCGATTGCCGCGACCTGCTGGACATGGCCGTCGAAGAAAACGACGAAGGCGCAGTGGGCGATGTCGTCGCCGAGCTGGCCCGTCTCGAGGAAAACCTCGCCAAACTCGAATTCCGTCGCATGTTCAGCCACGAGATGGACCCGAACAACGCCTACCTGGATATCCAGGCCGGTTCCGGCGGCACCGAAGCCCAGGACTGGGCCAACATCCTGCTGCGCATGTACCTGCGCTGGGCGGACAAACGCGGTTTCGAAGCGACCATCATGGAGCTGTCCGCCGGTGAAGTCGCCGGTATCAAGGGCGCGACCGTGCACATCAAGGGTGAATACGCCTTTGGTTGGCTACGCACCGAGATCGGCGTGCACCGCCTGGTGCGCAAGAGCCCGTTCGACTCCGGCAACCGTCGCCACACCTCGTTCTCCGCCGTTTTCGTCTCGCCCGAGATCGACGACAAGGTCGAGATCGAGATCAACCCGGCCGACCTGCGCATCGACACCTACCGCTCCTCCGGTGCCGGTGGTCAGCACGTAAACACCACCGACTCGGCCGTACGTATTACCCACGTACCGACCAACACCGTGGTCAGCTGCCAGAACGAACGTTCCCAGCACGCCAACAAGGACACCGCCATGAAAATGCTGCGGGCCAAGTTGTATGAGCAGGAAATGCAGAAACGCAATGCCGCATCGCAAGCGCTGGAAGACACCAAGTCGGATATCGGCTGGGGTCACCAGATCCGCTCTTATGTGCTCGATGCGTCGCGGATCAAGGATCTGCGCACTAACATCGAACGCAGCGATTGTGACAAGGTACTCGACGGTGATATCGACGAATACCTTGAAGCCAGCCTGAAATCGGGCCTGTAACACCCCAATCTGTGATGGAAAATTTAAAGACATGAGCGACCAACAACTCGACCAGGCCCTGCAACAGGAAGAAAACTCCCTGATCGCCCTGCGCAAGGAAAAGCTTGCTGCCGAGCGCGCCAAGGGCAATGCCTTCCCCAACGACTTCCGCCGCGAAAACTACTGCGATGCCTTGCAGAAGCAGTACGCGGACAAGACCAAGGAAGAGCTGGCAGAGGCTGCGATCCCGGTCAAGGTGGCAGGTCGCATCATGCTCAACCGTGGCTCGTTCATGGTGATCCAGGACATGACCGGTCGCATCCAGGTCTACGTCAACCGCAAGACCTTGCCGGAAGAAACCCTGGCCTCGGTGAAAACCTGGGACATGGGCGACATCATCGCCGCCGAAGGCACCCTGGCCCGTTCCGGCAAGGGCGACCTGTATGTGGAAATGACCAACGTGCGCCTGCTGACCAAGTCGCTGCGCCCGCTGCCGGACAAGCACCACGGCCTGACCGACACCGAACAACGCTATCGCCAGCGCTACGTTGACCTGATCGTCAACGAAGAAGTGCGCCACACCTTCCGTGTGCGCTCGCAAGTGATCGCGCACATCCGTACCTTCCTGATGCAGCGTGACTTCCTGGAAGTGGAAACCCCGATGCTGCAGACCATCCCCGGTGGTGCCGCAGCCAAGCCGTTCGAAACCCACCACAACGCGCTGGACATGGAAATGTTCCTGCGTATCGCGCCGGAGCTGTACCTCAAGCGCCTCGTGGTTGGCGGCTTCGAAAAAGTGTTCGAGATCAACCGCAACTTCCGTAACGAAGGCGTTTCGACCCGTCACAACCCAGAATTCACCATGTTGGAGTTCTACCAGGCCTACGCCGACTACGAAGACAACATGGACCTGACCGAAGAACTGTTCCGCGAACTGGCGCAGCTGGTCCTGGGCAGCACCGACGTGCCGTACGGCGACAAGGTGTTCCACTTCGGCGAGCCGTTCGTGCGTCTGTCGGTGTTCGACTCGATCCTCAAGTACAACCCTGAGCTGACCGCCGACGACCTGAACGACATCGACAAGGCCCGTGCCATCGCCAAGAAAGCCGGCGCCAAGGTGCTGGGCTTCGAAGGCCTGGGCAAATTGCAGGTGATGATTTTCGAAGAGCTGGTCGAGCACAAGCTGGAACAGCCGCACTTCATTACCCAGTACCCGTTCGAAGTGTCGCCGCTGGCCCGTCGCAACGATGACAACCCGAACGTCACCGACCGTTTCGAGCTGTTCATCGGTGGCCGCGAAATCGCCAATGCCTACTCCGAGCTTAACGACGCGGAAGACCAGGCCGAGCGCTTCATGGCCCAGGTGGCCGACAAGGACGCCGGCGACGACGAAGCCATGCACTACGATGCTGATTTCGTCCGCGCTCTGGAATACGGTATGCCGCCGACGGCCGGTGAGGGTATCGGCATCGACCGCCTGGTGATGCTGTTGACCAACTCGCCGTCGATCCGCGACGTGATCTTGTTCCCGCACATGCGGCCACAAGCGTAACCGAAGCGAAATCCAAAGCCGCCTTTTATAAGGCGGCTTTTTTATGGGGCGTTATTAAGCGTCAAGCAAACAGCGCCAGGTTTTGATCTATTCAAGGATGTGAGTCGTGAACCGCGTAACCGCTCAAGAAGGCGCCGCCGGCATTGCCGCTGCCGTGGCTGAAAGCGTCCAGTACCAGGGCCGCAAGGCCAGTCGTCGGGGTAGCGAGCAACGCAGACAAGACATTCTCGATGCAGCCATGCGCATTGTGGTGCGTGATGGTGTGCGGGCTGTGCGCCATCGCGCGGTGGCGGCGGAGGCGGGGGTGCCGTTGTCGGCCACCACCTACTATTTCAAGGACATTGATGACCTGCTCACCGACACCTTCGCCCAATACGTCGAGCGCAGCGCTGCGTTCATGGGCAAGCTGTGGGTGCGCAACGAAGGGCTGCTGCGCGAAATGGTCGCCTATGGCGATGGCAGCCCGCAGTCACGTTCGCAACTGGCGGATGACATTGCGCGCCTGACCGCCGATTACGTCTTGCGCCAGCTGACCAACCGTCGTGAGCACCTGATGGCCGAGCAGGCGTTCCGTCAGGAAGCCTTGCTCAATCCGCGTCTGGCCGAGTTGGTACGTTCCCACCAGCAGATTCTGTTGCAGGGCACCGGGCAGTTTTTCCAGGTACTGGGCTCCCGTGAGCCACAACAGGATGCCAAAGTGTTGACGGCGATAATCAGTCGGATGGAATATCAGGGCCTGCTGGGCGGCGCAGAGCCTCTGACCGGTGAAGAGATGCTTGAGATTCTCAAGCGTTACATGCATTTGGTGTTGGCCTCGGTCTGACACCGGGGGATGTCCAATGAAAACCTGGCGTGTGGTTGTAATCGCCTTGTCGTTCCTGCTGCTCAGCGGTTGCCTGGTGACTTTCAAGAACCCGCTGCCGGCCCATGACGCCGCGCCGCAGGCTCTGCTGGGCCAATGGTCGAGCAAAAATGCCTGGGGCGAGCCGCTCAACCTGCATATCACTGCCGTCGGTGATCACCGTTACAAAGCCGTGAGCTACCCTACAGCCAAGCCCGGCCAGCGTGACGAGTATCTGTTCAGCGTTTCGCGCCATGGCAGCCGCTGGTATTTGTCGGCGCCGCTACCGGCCAAGCTCGGTGGGCATTTCATCCTCGCGGGCTTCGAAATCAACGAAAAGCATGAATTGGTGGTCTACAACCTCGACCTGGAGCAGGTCCATCAGGCCATAGACCAACAGGCGTTGCACGGCAGTACGGTGGAAACCGTCGAAGGTGCTGGCGTGTTGGTGGACAGTCCCTTGGACCAGGTATTTGCCTACCTGGATGACCCGGCCAATGCCGATGTATTCGTGGAAGCCGTGCGCTACCAGCGCGCGGGTAAATAACGTTTAAAGAGGAAGCACCGGGTGGACGATTACCAGCAGACGATACGCACCTTGTCTGATCGCATTGTGCTGGCGCAAACACCGATTCGCGTCCTCGACGCCGTGAAGTGGGACGACACCATTCGCCAGGGTTTCCTCAAGGCCAAGGGCAAGGAAATGCCGGCGGTGAGCCGCGACTATTACCTGAACAGGCCGCTGTCATTCGACCCCAGTGCCGTGAAGCTGGAGTTCCAGAACATCGAGCGCGATATCACCCGTCGCCTCGGGCAGTTCAGCCCGGTCGGGCAGATCATGCGCCGCATGTGCAAGGAGTACCGCATGGTGGTGCGCATGCTTGAAGCGCGCGGCACCGAGGATTTCGGCCTGATTTCCCAGGAGCTTTACGGCGCCGCCTCCGATGCGTTTCACGCCGGCGACCCGACGCTGGCCGACCTGGGTCTGATGCTTTCGGACTACCTGAATAACATCGATGGCCGTGGTGACTTGAAGGACGAGGCCAAGACCCTCACCGCGAAGGACGCCGTGGCCTTGCTGCAAACCCGCCTGAACAAAGTGTTTGGCGAGGCCGAAGAGACCATCCGCGTGTTCGAGTCCGACGGTATCGTCGCCGACGCGGCGGCGGGCGCCGACTACATCAAGATTCGCGCCGATGCGATGTTCAACGACCGCGACGTGCGTGCCCTGGAAGTGCATGAAGGCCTGGTGCATGTGGGCACCACCTTGAATGGCCAGAACCAGCCGATCTGTACCTTCCTGTCCAAAGGCCCGCCGTCGTCCACCGTGACCCAGGAAGGCCTGGCGATCCTGATGGAAATCATCACCTTCGCCTCCTACCCGAGCCGCCTGCGCAAGCTGACCAACCGCACTCGCGCCATCCATATGGTGGAAGAGGGCGCCGACTTCCTGCAGGTGTTCGAGTTCTTCCGCGAGCAAGGCTTTGAAATGGCCGAAAGCTACGGCAACGCCAGTCGCGTTTTCCGTGGCTCGGTGCCGACCGGTCTGCCGTTTACCAAGGATTTGTCCTACCTCAAGGGCTTTATCATGGTCTACAACTACATCCAGCTCGCCGTGCGCAAAGGCAAGCTGGAACAAGTGCCGCTGCTGTTCTGCGGCAAGACCACTCTGGAAGACATGCGTACCCTGCGCCAACTGGTGGACGAAGGCCTGGTGGTACCGCCCAAGTATCTGCCGGAGCAGTTTCGCGACATGAATGCACTGGCGGCGTGGATGTGTTTCTCCAACTTCCTCAACCACTTGAGCCTGGATCGGATCGAGGCGGATTACTCCAATATCCTTTAATTACCGTCTCCCTTGTAGGAGCGAGCTTGCTCGCGAAGAAACTTAAGGCGCCGCGTGCTTTCAGGGGACCCGCGTTATCGTTGACGTTTTTCGCGAGCAAGCTCGCTCCTACAGGAGGGCGCTATTTCTGATGAGGCTTCAACGGATGAGAATCCTCGGCATTTTGTGCCTGCTACTCACATTGAATGGTTGCAGCTCACTGCTGTTCTACCCCGAGCCTGGCCTGCCGTTCACGCCGGAAAAAGCGCGCTTGCAATACCGTGACGTCACCTTGACCACCGCCGACGGCGTGAAGCTCCATGCCTGGTGGCTGCCGGCCAAATCCGGTGTACCGCTCAAGGGCACGGTGCTGCATTTGCACGGTAACGGCGGCAACCTGGCCTGGCACCTGGGCGGCAGTTGGTGGCTACCCGACCAAGGTTACCAAGTGCTGTTGCTGGACTATCGCGGCTACGGTTTATCGGAAGGCAAACCCTCTCTGCCGGCGATCTATCAGGATGTGGACGCGGCGTTCAGCTGGATCGACACGGCGCCCGAAACCCAGGGCCAGCCGCTGATCGTCCTCGGTCAAAGCCTGGGCGGGGCGCTGGCGGTGCACTACTTGGCCGCCCATCCGGAGCGCCAATCCCAGCTCAAGGCCCTGGTGCTGGACGGTGTGCCCGCCAGTTATCGTGACGTAGGACAATTTGCCTTGAGCACTTCCTGGTTAACATGGCCGTTTCAGGTGCCTCTGTCCTGGCTGGTGCCGGACGGCGACAGCGCAATATATGCCATGCCGAAACTGATGGGCGTGCCGAAGATGTTGTTCCACAGCCTGGACGACCCGATCGTGCCAACGGCCAATGGTATCCGCCTGTACCAGGCCGCGCCGCCGCCACGGGTGTTGCAGCTGACCCGGGGTGGGCATGTGCAGACCTTTGCCGACAAGACCTGGCAAACCGTGATGCTGCGCTACCTGGACGACCCGCAGCACTTCAACGGCTTGCGCCGCCTGGGCGAAATTCCGAACTACCCCATTCCTAAAGTTGATTCATCAGAGAGCCCGCAATGAGCGAAGAACGCAACATGATCCCGCTGATCCTCACCGGCATTGGCACCATCATCGGCACCGTCGGTTGCCTGTGGTTCTACGGTTACCTGCACTTCGCCAAACCGGAAGATGCGTTGCTGCTAAGCGACTTCACCATGCTCAAGACCGTGCCGGGCGAGGACTACAAGATCTCCCTGACCCCGGCTGCGCAAGTGGCGCAGTGCGTGGATGGCGTGCTGGTGATGTTCGATACGGAGCAGAAAGGCCTGACGGGTGTGCTCGTGAACAATAAGAAACAGGCGGTGCGTTGCATGGGCCAGGAGACGCCGCAACTGCAGCAATAACCGAGACAGGCGGAACCATATTTCGTACGAGACCACTGATGGGGGTGTCAGCAAAACTGAGACACAACTTCCTTGATCGTGGACTTACGGAGCGTGAATATGGTGGATGGTATCGGTGGCGCGGGGAATATGGTCGGCAGCCTATTTGGTGGTATGGACCAGATGCAGCAGGCGCGTGGCCAGCAGAAGCAGCAGTTGGATCCGGAAATGCTGAAGAAGATGCTGGAAGATATGTTGGCCGGTGCGAGTGGTGGCCAGGGCGGCGGAGCAGAGGGCGGTGGTAATGATCCTCAGGCCGAAGGCCAGCGTCAGCAAATCCAGATACCCCAAATGAACAGCGGCCAAGTTAACTTCATGTAAATAAAAGAACCCCGCCGAAGAGCGGGGTTCTTTTTACAGCAATCGATCAGTTGGCAACGGAAGAGCGTGGAGCAACTGGCTGATTGTCGTTGGAGATGGTCACTTCAACGCGGCGATTCATGGCACGGCCGGAGACGCTGCCGTTATCGGCAACCGGGTATTCCTTGCCGTAACCCTGAGTCACGATGCGTGAGATGTCCACGCCCTGCTGAGCCAGTGCACGTTGCACGGACGCTGCACGGCGCTCGGACAGGCTCTGGTTGTACGAATCGGAACCGGTGCTGTCGGTGTAGCCCTCGACGATCACCTTGCGGTCCGGGTTGTCGCGCAGGAACTGAGCCAGTTTGGTGATGTTCACCAGTCCGCTGGATTTCAGGTCGGACTTGTTGGTTGCGAACAACACATCACCAAACGTCACCAGGGTGCCGCGATCGGTTTGCTTGGCGTTCAAACTGTTTTGCAGTTGTTTGATCTGTGCATCACGGGCATCCAGCAAAGCGCGAGCCCGTTCGTCGCCGGCGTTTTTCAGCTTGGCTTCGGATTCACGCAGCACGATGGTGTCTTTGGCCACTTCAACGCGCTGGTTGGTCAGGTAAGCCAGTTGGTCAACTTTCTTCTGGTCTTCCTTGTCGCGGTAGGCTTTGTCAGCCTTGTCCAGCCATTCGCTGGCGTCCTTGGTCTCCAGAGCCGCGAGCTTGGTGGCTTGCGGGTTGGTCTGCAGGGAGGAGAAGTTGGTCCGCGCATTTTCCAGGTTCGCGTTCGGCGGGGTGGAGCAGGCCGCCAGTGCAACGCTCATCGCCAGCAGGGCAGGGATCATCAATTGTTTACGCATAGTCGTGTCGTCCTTTCAATTCGATATCAGGTGCGATTTAGTCACAGGAAGCGTCTTACTTCTGCTGGATAGCAGCCGGACGCATGCCTTCCTTACGCAACTCATCAACAGCCTTCTGGGAATCCTTCACAGCCTGCTCAGCCTTGGCGGCCTGGGATTTGCGCTCTGCAACGCGAGCGTCCCACTCGGCTTGTTCAGCCAGGCGACGGGCTTCGTCGTAGTTCTTGTCGTGCATGGCAATCTCGGCTTGCTTGAGCTTGTCCTGGGCCGACTTCATTTCCACAGCCGCGTACTCAGTACCGCCAGCGCTGACAGCGCTGTTTACCGCGGACTGGGTGACGGCGTACTGCTCGGTCGGAGGATTGCCGGCGCAGCCCGCCAGAACGAAGCTGGTGCCGATTGCCAGCGCGGCCAATTTGAGCCCGCGCAGGTGGTTAAACGAGGATTTGGCAGTGCTGGTCTTCATCGTCTTCAACTCCATTGGATAACTCCTGAAAAACATCAAAATCCATGTCACTGGTCTGCGGCGGCGGGCTTGGCATTGATGCGCAAATTGCCCTTTGAAACGACCGTTCCAAGTGATGGCTTACTGGCTGTGACCGGAGGCTTTTTTCAAAAGTTCAGAGAAGATGGCGATTTGCCTAAAAAAATATTTGACTGATTGGTCAGCGTAAAAAAGTTGGAACTTCTGCGTTGCGCAGTGGTACGCCGGGCCCTTCAGGAGCCCGGAATACAGGGGGGTGGTGGGGTTGTGTCAATGCTTCTGTTCGTCGCTGCTGGCCGACAAATCCTGCAGATAGCGTCGCGACAGGGTCAGAAAACGAGGGGTGGGGCCGACGTCTTCGTACAGTGGATCGCCTTCTTCATCGGTGGCAATGACGTGCTGGCCCTTGATGTAGGGGAAGCTGGCTTCCAGCTCTTCAAGCGCGGCGCCGATCAACTCACCGAGTAATTCTTCGGGGTGGCGCTTGGGGTACATCTCGGTAATGGCGGCCAGCCGAGCGGCGGACTCCATATCCAGGTGGATGGCGTACTCGGTCTTGGTCAAGCGACCCTTGGCGTTCTCTTCCCAATGCTGGGCCAGTTCTCGAATTTTCATGGCAACCTCAATGAAGCCCGCTTTTAGCAGGCGGTGATGAGTGTCCAGTCGCCTGCGTGGATAAACGCGACGACTTAACCTTGAGACTAGCTGCAACTCACAAGGTTTAAAGTCTTGTCATAAATCGAGGCTGGCGGCACTCTGGCAAACCTGCGCGTCCCGGATTTCTGGCTGGAGATTGGCTGATGAGTGATATCGATGCACGCTTGCGTGAGGATGTTCACCTGCTGGGTGAGCTATTGGGCAACACCATTCGAGAGCAGTACGGCGATGATTTCCTCGACAAGATCGAGCAGATCCGCAAAGGCGCCAAGGCTGACCGGCGGGGGGCCGGCGATGAACTGAGCACCAGCCTCAACCAGTTGCAGGAAACCGAACTGTTGCCGGTGGCCCGTGCCTTCAACCAGTTCCTCAACTTGGCCAACATTGCCGAGCAGTACCAACTGATCCACCGGCGTGATGAGTCGCAGCCGGCACCGTTCGAATCCCGCGTGTTGCCCGAGTTGCTGGCGCGCCTGCAAAGCGAAGGCCACAGCAACGAATCCCTGGCCCGCCAGTTGGGGCGCCTGGAGATCGAGCTGGTCCTCACCGCCCACCCTACCGAAGTGGCGCGCCGCACCCTGATCCAGAAATACGATGCCATCGCCGCGCAACTGGCGGCGCAGGATCACCGCGACCTAACTACCGCAGAGCGCGAGCAGATCCGCCAGCGCCTGCAACGTTTGATCGCCGAAGCCTGGCACACCGAAGAAATCCGCCGCACCCGACCCACGCCCGTGGACGAAGCCAAATGGGGCTTTGCAGTGATCGAGCACTCGCTGTGGCACGCGATCCCCAACTATCTGCGCAAGGCTGACCAGGCGCTGCACGCCGCCACCGGCTTGCGTTTGCCCCTGGAAGCGGCGCCGATCCGCTTTGCGTCGTGGATGGGCGGCGACCGTGACGGCAACCCGAATGTCACGGCGCCGGTCACCCGCGAAGTGCTGCTGCTGGCGCGTTGGATGGCCGCCGACCTGTACTTGCGCGATATCGATCATTTGGCCTCCGAGCTGTCGATGCAGCAAGCCAGCCCGGCGTTGCAGGCCAAGGTCGGTGATAGCGTCGAGCCTTATCGCGCCTTGCTCAAGCAACTGCGCGAACGCCTGCGCGCTACACGGCAATGGGCACATACCGCGTTGAGCAGTAGCACCCCGGCGCCGGCCGAGGTGTTGCAGAACAACCGCGACCTGCTGGAGCCGCTCGAGCTGTGCTACCAGTCACTGCACGAATGCGGCATGGGCGTGATCGCCGATGGTCCTTTGCTCGATTGTCTGCGTCGTGCGGTGACCTTCGGACTGTTCCTGGTGCGCTTGGATGTGCGTCAGGATTCCAGCCGTCATTCGGCCGCCATGACCGAAATCACCGACTACCTCGGGCTGGGTCGTTACGAGGACTGGAACGAAGAGATGCGCATCAGCTTCCTGATGAAGGAACTGGCCAACCGTCGACCGCTGCTGCCAGGCTATTTCAAACCGTCGGCGGACACGGCCGAGGTGCTCAATACCTGTAAGGAAGTCGCCGCCGCACCGGCTGCATCCTTGGGTTCGTATGTCATCTCCATGGCCGGCGCTGCGTCGGATGTGCTCGCGGTGCAATTGCTGCTTAAAGAGTCGGGCGTGCAGCGGCCGATGCGCGTAGTGCCGCTGTTCGAAACCCTCGCTGACCTGGATAACGCCGGCCCGGTGATCGAGCAACTGTTGCTGCTGCCGGGCTATCGCGCGCGTTTGCAGGGCCCGCAGGAAGTGATGATCGGCTACTCGGACTCGGCCAAGGACGCCGGCACCACCGCCGCCGCTTGGGCGCAGTACCGGGCGCAGGAGCGCCTGGTGGATATCTGCCGCGAGCAACAGGTGGAGCTGCTGTTGTTCCACGGTCGAGGTGGCACCGTCGGCCGTGGCGGCGGCCCGGCTCACGCGGCGATCCTGTCGCAGCCACCGGGTTCGGTGGCCGGGCGGTTCCGCACCACCGAACAGGGCGAGATGATCCGCTTCAAGTTCGGCCTGCCGGATATCGCCGAGCAGAACCTCAATCTTTACTTGGCTGCCGTGTTGGAGGCGACGCTGTTGCCACCGCCGCCGCCGGAGCCAGCCTGGCGCCATTTGATGGATGAATTGGCGGCAGATGGTGTCAGCGCTTACCGCGCTGTGGTGCGGGAAAATCCGCAGTTCGTCGAGTATTTCCGCCAGTCCACGCCGGAACAGGAGCTGGGTCGCTTGCCCTTGGGCAGTCGCCCGGCCAAACGCCGTGCGGGCGGGATTGAAAGCCTGCGCGCGATTCCGTGGATCTTCGGCTGGACCCAGACCCGCCTGATGCTGCCGGCCTGGCTGGGTTGGGAAGCAGCGTTGAGCAAGGCTCTGGAGCGCGGCGAAGGCGAGTTGCTGGGGCAGATGCGTGAACAGTGGCCATTCTTCCGTACCCGCATCGACATGCTGGAAATGGTGTTGGCCAAGGCGGATGCCGATATCGCCCGCCTGTATGACGAGCGCCTGGTGCAGCCGGACCTGCTGCCATTGGGTGCGCATCTGCGCGACCTATTGTCGCAGGCGTGCAGTGTGGTGCTCGGCCTGACCGGCCAGTCGCAACTGCTGGCCCATAGTCCGGACACCCTGGAGTTCATCCGACTGCGCAACACCTACCTGGACCCCTTGCACCTGCTGCAGGCCGAGTTGCTGGCGCGTTCACGCCAGCAGGAAGCGGCGCAGGATAGCCCTCTGGAACAGGCGCTGCTGGTCTCCGTGGCCGGTATTGCCGCGGGTTTACGTAATACCGGTTAAGGTTTTTTGCGTGTTCTCAATGGCTTGCAGATAAACCACGGCGGCCGCCCTGAAACGGGTGGCCGGCGTTTGTGGGGCCGGGTTGCACTCAGGCGCACCCTACCTATGACGCATGCCCTGCGCGGGTTCCTGCGACTTTTGGCGGCTTGTGTGGTTAAGGCCTGCTGTGTATCTTGATCAGCCTTTGGCCGTTTGGGCGGCCCGAATTCTATTTTTACGCGATTGGCCCACCGCGGCGAATCCGAGCGTCATCTCTATAAAAAATTGAGGAGCACATCAATGCGCGTCATTCTGCTGGGAGCTCCCGGGGCCGGTAAAGGTACTCAGGCAAAGTTCATCACTGAAAAGTTCGGCATTCCACAAATCTCCACCGGCGACATGCTGCGTGCGGCCGTCAAGGCTGGCACCGAGCTGGGCCTGATCGCCAAGAGCGTGATGGACAGCGGTGGCCTGGTGTCCGATGACTTGATCATCAACCTGGTCAAGGAGCGCATCAGCCAGGAAGACTGCAAGAACGGTTTCCTGTTCGACGGCTTCCCACGCACCATTCCCCAGGCTGAAGCCTTGGTGAAGGCCGGCGTTGAGCTGGATGCGGTGGTTGAAATCGCGGTGGAAGATGAAGAGATCGTCCAGCGTATTGCCGGTCGTCGCGTTCACGAAGCCTCTGGCCGCGTATACCACACCGTCTACAACCCGCCAAAAGTGGAAGGCAAGGACGATGTGACCGGCGAAGACCTGGTGCAGCGTAAAGACGACACCGAAGAAACCGTGCGTCATCGCCTGTCGGTCTATCATTCCCAGACCAAGCCGCTGGTGGACTTCTACCAGAAGCTGTCCGCTGCCCAGGGCAAGCCGAAGTACAGCCATATTCCTGGCGTCGGCTCGGTTGAAGCGATCACGGCCAAAGTGCTGCAAGCACTGAGCTGATCCCTCGACGGGCTTCACGGATAACGGCCCGCTTGCGGGCCGTTGTTGTTTATACTGGCGCACTTTTTTTCGACTTGGACATCCACACCGATGAGCACCCTGCTGGCCCTGGACACCGCGACTGAAGCTTGCTCCGTTGCCCTGCTGCACGATGGCAAGGTCACGAGCCACTACGAGGTGATCCCGCGTCTGCACGCGCAGAAGCTGTTGCCAATGATCAAGCAACTGTTGGAAGACGCCGGCACTACGCTGGCCGCGGTGGATGCCATCGCCTTCGGCCGTGGCCCGGGTGCGTTTACCGGTGTGCGTATTGCCATTGGTGTGGTGCAGGGGTTGGCATTTGCGTTGGAGCGCCCGGTATTGCCGGTGTCCAACCTGGCCGTACTGGCCCAGCGCGCCTTGCGGGAACATGGCGTTCATCAGGTTGCGGCGGCTATCGATGCGCGCATGGATGAAGTGTATTGGGGCTGCTACCGCGAAACGGCAGGCGAGATGCGCCTGGTGGGTGTAGAAGCCGTGCAGCCGCCTGAGTCATCCGTATTGCCGGGTGATGCCAGCGGTGACTGGTTCGGTGCCGGCACCGGTTGGGGTTATGGCGAACGCATCGCTGTGCCGTTGATTGGCCAGGATGCTGCGATGTTGCCGCATGCTGAAGATTTGCTGACCCTCGCGCGGTTTGCTTTTGAACGTGGAGAGGCAATTCCTGCAGACCAGGCAGCACCCGTTTATCTACGCGATAAAGTGGCTCAGACCAAAGCCGAACGCGGGATTATTTGACTTCAAAAATGATGGCAATTTGAGGCTAAATTCACCAATCGTCAGAATTTGGCCCCGCTTTTAAACCTTTTTCAAATTATGTGTTCTAGTTATCACCAGAGCATTTGCGCACCACGGATGATGCTGCCAAAATGCCATTACTGATAGCGAGTTCGCGCCCATGCGTATTGATGGCTTTTCCTCACAGTCCTACCCAATCAAGCGCAAGCCGCGTAAGGCAAACGTCACGGTAGACGAGTCTGTCGAGGATTCGCCGGACTTCATCGAGGTCCAGTCCGACGCGCAGGCCAACGCTCAAGCCCGTATCAGCGGTCTTCCCGCCCGTCAGCAAGACATGGTATTCCCGCGCTCCATGAGCAAAAGCGTCGCCACCGCCCTGGCCAGCTACCTGACCACCGCCGGTTTTGTCGAATGGGATATGGAAGTGCTGGGCCTCGACATCCACATCTGATGCGGCTGCCTTACTACCTCGGTTGCCCGTCCTGGAGTGAAAACGCCTGGCGCGAGTACCTGTACCCCGCCGACGCCCGTTCCAGCGACTACCTCGCGCTCTACTCCCAGGTCTTCAACGCCGTTGAAGGCAACACCACGTTCTATGCACGACCCTCGGCCGCCACGGTGCAACGCTGGGCTGAAATCATGCCCGACGATTTCCGTTTCACGGCCAAGTTTCCCGGTGATATCAGCCACAGCGGCAACCTGATTGAGCAGCTACCGGCTGCGGAAAGCTTTGTGGGCTTGATGAGCCCCCTGGATGAACGGGTATCGCCGTTATGGTTGCAACTGCCCGCGACGTTCACGCCGCAGCGTCTGGGGGAGCTGGCAGGCTTCATTGATGGCTTGGAGCGGTCCATGGCGGTGGAAGTGCGTCATTCGGAATTCTTCGCCAAAGGCGACGCCGAGCGCATGCTTAACCGCTTGTTACGGGACCGGGGCGTTGAGCGCATCTGCCTGGACCCGCGCGCGTTATTCAGTTGCACGTCTACATCGGCCGCCGTGCTGCACGCCCAATCGAAAAAACCCAAGGTGCCGCCACGGCCGGCGGCACTGACGCAATTTCCCCAAGTGCGTTTTATCGGTCATCCCGAATTGGAAGCCAACGACCCGTTCCTGGTGCCGTGGGTGGAAAAAGTCGCCGGTTGGATTGAAGAAGGCCGCACACCCTACGTGTTCCTGCACACCTCGGATAATCGCCTCGCCGCACAACTGGCCCTGCGTTTCCACGACCAGCTGACGTTGCGCCTGCCGGGTCTGCCGCCGCTGCCGACCTTGGATCGTGCTCCCGCCGTGGAGCAACTGGGGTTACTCTAGGACTCTTTTCCCGCCAGGAGCCAGACATGGATGCCCAAACCCTTCGCGCCGAAACCTTCAAGGCCTTGCACGAGCGTGACCGCGCGTTCGTGATGCCCAACCCGTGGGATGCAGGCTCTGCCGTGATGCTGGCCAGCCTGGGGTTTGAAGCCCTCGCCACCACCAGTGCGGGCTACGCGTTCAGCCTGGCGCGCCCGGATGCGGAAGGGGCGTTGTCCTTGGAAGACACCTTGATCAACGCCGGCATGATTGCCAATGCCACGGCGTTGCCGGTGGCGGCGGACCTGGAAAACGGCTTCAGCGACACTCCCGAAGGCTGCGCCCAGACCATCCTGCGTGCCGCCGCCAGCGGTATTGTCGGCGGCTCTATAGAAGATGCCACGGGCATTGCCGCTGACCCGATCTATCCTTTCGACCTGTCCGTCGAGCGTGTGGAAGCCGCGGTGGCTGCCGCGCGCAGCCTGCCATTCCCGTTCACCCTGACGGCCCGTGCGGAAAATCTCCTGCATGGCCGCCTGGATTTGCCCGACACCATCCGCCGACTGCAAGCCTACGCCGAAGCCGGCGCCGACGTGCTGTATGCGCCGGCCTTGCGCAGTGCCGAGGAAGTGCTGGCGGTGGTCAAGGCGGTGGCGCCCAAGCCGGTGAACGTGTTGATGTCCGGCGGCTTGAACCTGAGTGTCGCGCAATTGAGCCAGATGGGGGTGCGGCGGATCAGCGTCGGATCGGCGCTGGCGTTGGCTGCTTATGGTGAGTTTTATCGCGCGGCCCAGGAAGTGTATGAGCTGGGCACGTTCACCTTTACCGAACGCAAGATGCCGTTCAGCCAGGCGAACGCGTTCTTCAAGAATTGAGTCAGGCGGCCAGGCGCAGGTTCTGGGTGACCAGCGGGCGTGCCCAGTAGTAGTCGAAGTCGAGCGCCTTTTGCTGAGCGACCAGCTCTTCGGTCGGGTACGGCGTGGCAGCCGGCGGCAGCAGGTCCAGTTCGAATTCGGCGATGGGCAGGTGCAGTGGGCGTGGCTCCGGCGCCGGGCCTGGCTCCGGCAACGGTTGGCCGGCGGTTAGCACGATTGGGCGCACCCAACCGCTTTCGAAGTTCTGCTGGCGCTGCTGGGCGACGATTTCTTCTTGCGGGAATGGCGTGGCAGCCGGTGGCAGCAGCTCGGTTTCGAACTCGGCGATCGGCAGGAACAGTGGCTCCGGTGGGGCGATTTCGGTGTCTTTCACGTCGCACTCACGCTGGGTGAGGATCTGCGATAACAGGTCGGCACCGGCGCTGGGTTCGGCCGCTGGGTCCACCGGTGCTGGCGCCTGGGCCGCCAGCGCCTCCGGCATTTCGCCGAGCTGCTCGGCCAATGCCCGGGCGAAGAAGTCCTGCCACACATGACTCACCCCGGCCAGCGCTTGAGTATTGCGCAGGCCGTAGTGGTTGTGGGTCGGCAGTACACCGATGGTTAGGGGAAGAATGTCTGACATTTTTCTCGGTCGACGCTCAGCTCTGGCAAAATACCTGACTGTTATTTTTATCGGCCGCTGTTTGCCGATCCTTAATATTTTTGAGCGTAGTAATTGATGAGCGAACAACCAGCGGCCAGCCGCATCCAGGTCGAGGCCTTGGGCGAAGGGTTCCAGGGCCGTGCCGAGCAATGGGCGTCACTGCTGGGTTTACCGATGCACCTGGCGGATGCGGACTTTTCCCTGCAAGTGGGCGAGCATGGCCTACAGCTGCAACAGCTCGGGCCTGACGCGCCGGGGCCGGTGCGGGTGGATTTTGTCGAAGGCGGCGCGGCGCATCGGCGCCTGTACGGTGGTGGCAGCGGGCAGATGATCGCCAAGGCGGTGGGCATCGCCCAAGGCGTGCGTCCACGGGTGTTGGACGCCACGGCTGGCCTGGGCAAGGACGCCTTCGTGCTGGCTAGCCTGGGCTGCGAGATGAGCCTGATCGAGCGCCAGCCGCTGATCGGTGCCTTGCTCGAAGACGGTTTGGCGCGTGGCGCGGATGATTTTGAGGTGGCGCCGATCGTGGCGCGCATGAAATTGCTCAAGGGCAACTCCATCGACGTGATGCGCAATTGGGAAGGTGAGCCGCCCCAGGTGATCTACCTCGACCCGATGTTCCCGCACCGTGAGAAAACCGCCTTGGTGAAGAAGGAAATGCGCCTGTTCCGGCCACTGGTGGGGGATGATCCAGACGCACCGGCGCTGTTGGCTGCCGCCCTGGCCCTGGCCAGCCACCGTGTGGTGGTCAAGCGTCCGCGCAAGGCGCCGTGCATCGAAGGGCCTAAGCCGAGCCATGCGTTGGATGGCAAGTCCAGCCGGTATGACATCTACCCCAAGAAGGCGCTCAAGCCTTGAATCGCTATACCACTTTGGGCTGGGCGCTGGACCTGTGGCGAGGGAGCTTGCTCCCGCTGGCGGTCTGACGGTGTACACATCCGTTCATTGGGTAACGGCGGCTTAGGGTTCCGCCCTTACGGCGGCTCACTTTGGAAAAGCCGGAATGCCGGCCCAGCCCAAAGTAAGCAAAACGCTCTTGNNCGCCGCCACGCGCCATCCATGGCGCGGGGCGGCTAAACCGGCATCCCTGCCGGTTTACCCCCCAAATCCCTGCCGAATTCCGGCCAGCGTGTTTGACGGGGCGCCTAAGATCAAGATCAAAAGCAAGAGCACAGCGGCCTGACAGCCGGCTTGAGTGGTTGAAGCAAAAGCTGGTGAGCTGGCTTGCCAGCGATGAGGCCGTCCATGCAACCGGGCTTCAGGGTCTATAGGCCCGCATAAACAACCCCACCACCTCCTGCACATGGGCTTCGGCGGCTTCTTCACTCAGTTGCCCGCCGCAGCCATACAGCAAGCAGAAATTCGCCGTGCCCTTGAGCAGGCAGAAAAAATGCTCGGCCGCCGTAAAGGGCTTGTCGATGCTCAGTGCGCCGCTCTGGTCGATCTTGCCGAGCAAGCGCTCCATGCCTTGCAGCATGCGCATGGGACCGGCCTCGAAGAAGATCTGCGAGAGTTTCACGTCCTGATTGCCGGTGGTCATCATCAGGCGATGCAGGTTGACCGATTCCTCACTGTTGATCAGGCGATGGAACCCCCGCGCGATATTCAACAACACAGTCTCCACGGGCATGCCCGCAGGCAACTCGAAGTACATCACCGGCAGTTGTTCTTCGCACTTGGCTACCACGGCGGCGGTGAACAACGTCTCTTTATCGTTGAAGTGGCTGTACACGGTCAGTTTCGACACGCCGGCCTCAAGGGCCACTGCATCCATGCTGGTACTGGCGTAGCCGTTGCTCAAAAACAGGATTTTCGCTGCTTCGAGGATTGCCTGGCGTTTTGCCATGTCCTTGGGACGCCCGGGGCTATTGGTATTGACTGGATTGTCGGACATTTTCACCTTTAATACTGGACTGGTGAGTTTGGTATTAATAACATGCCCGCCAGTATAATTATTCCTAGATCTATTTGCGAAAGGTCCTACAGCATGCGCAGCACCTTCCTGCCCTTTGCGTTGCCTATCAGCCTGATCTTCCTGTTGGCCGCCTGCGGCCATGAAGAAGCGGCCCAGACTACCATCCGACCGGCCATGGTGGTGCAGCCGCAGCCTTCTTCACAGTCGATGGACAGCTACCCCGGGGAAGTGCGCGCCCGTTATGAGCCAGACCTGGCCTTTCGCATCGGTGGCAAAGTCAGCAAGCGCTTGGTGGAAGAGGGCGAGCGGGTCAAGGCCAACCAAGCGTTGGCCGAACTCGACCCGCAAGATGTGCGCCTGCAACTGGAAGCGACCCGTGCCCAAGTCGCCGCCGCCGAGGCCAATCTGAGCCTGGTGCGCGCCGAGCGTGACCGCTACAAGACCCTGATGGACCGTCAGATGGTCAGCCGCTCTCAGTACGACAATTCCGAAAATCTCTATCGATCCGGTGAGGCCCGTCTCAAGCAGATCAAGGCCGAGTTCGATGTGGCCAGCAACCAGGCCGGCTATGCGGTGCTGCGTGCGCCACAGGATGGCGTGGTGGCCAAGCGTGCTGTGGAAGTCGGGCAGGTGGTGTCCGCCGGCCAGACTGTGTTCACCCTGGCGACCGATGGCGAGCGTGAAGTGCTGATCAGCTTGCCGGAGCAGGGTTTTGGCCGCTTCAAGATCGGCCAGCCCGTATCGGTCGAACTGTGGAGTCAGCCCGACCAACGTTTCAGCGGTCGCATTCGCGAGCTGTCGCCGGCCGCCGATCCAAAGTCGCGTACGTTCGCGGCCCGGGTGGCATTCACTGGGGGCAAGGTCCCAGCCGAACTGGGCCAGAGCGCCCGCGTGTTCATACAGGTTGACGGCGATATTCCGCTCTCGGTCCCACTGTCGGCCCTCAGCGCGGAGAATGGTGCGTCCTACGTCTGGCGTGTGCAGCCCGACAGCACCCTCAAGCGCACACCGGTGCGCATCGGTGCCTTCGGTGAAAAAACCGTTCCGGTACTGGAAGGTTTGAGCCCTACGGATTGGGTGATTGCTGCCGGTGTACATGTGCTTCACGAGGGCCAGCAAGTGCGCCCTGTGGATCGCTCCAACCGTGTGGTGAATCTGGCGGCCAAGGAGTAGTCCCCGATGGGTTTCAATCTTTCCGAATGGGCGTTGCGTAATCGCCAGATCGTCTTGTTCCTGATGATCCTGCTGGCAGTGGTCGGCACCTTGTCCTACTCCAAACTGGGACAAAGTGAAGACCCGCCGTTCACCTTCAAGGCCATGGTGATCAAGACCAACTGGCCTGGCGCCACGGCCCAGGAAGTCTCGCGGCAAGTCACTGAGCGCATCGAGAAAAAACTCATGGAAACCGGTGAGTACGAGCGCATCGTCTCGTTCTCGCGCCCCGGTGAATCCCAGGTCACCTTCATGGCCCGCGACTCTATGCATTCGGCGCAGATTCCTGAGCTGTGGTATCAGGTGCGCAAGAAGATCAGCGATATCCGCCAGACCTTGCCACCGGATATCCAGGGTCCGTTCTTCAACGATGAATTCGGCACCACCTTCGGCAATATCTACGCCCTGACCGGTGATGGTTTTGACTACGCGGTGCTCAAGGACTACGCCGACCGCATCCAGATTCAACTGCAGCGCGTGGCGGATGTGGGCAAGGTCGAGTTGCTGGGCTTGCAGGACGAGAAGATCTGGATCGAACTGTCCAACCTCAAGCTGGCCACCCTCGGCTTACCGCTGGCGGCAGTGCAGCAGGCGTTGCAGGAACAGAACGCTGTCTCCACCGCCGGGTTCTTCGAAACCCCGAGCGAACGCGTGCAGCTGCGCGTATCGGGTAACTTCAAGACCGTGGAAGAGATCCGCAACTTCCCGATTCGCGTGGGCGACCGTACCTTCCGCATCGGCGACGTAGCCGACATCCACCGTGGCTTCAACGACCCGCCGGCACCGCGCATGCGTTACATGGGTGAAGACGCTATCGGCCTGGCCGTGGCCATGCGTGATGGTGGCGACATCCTGGTACTGGGCAAAGCCCTGGAAGGAGAATTCGCACGCCTGCAGAAGAACCTTCCGGCCGGTATGGAGCTGCGCAAGGTGTCAGACCAGCCGGCGGCGGTGAAAACCAGCGTCGGCGAATTCGTGCAGGTACTGGCCGAAGCGCTGGCCATCGTGTTGCTGGTGAGTTTCTTCTCCCTCGGCGTGCGTACCGGCATGGTGGTAGCCCTGGCGATTCCGTTGGTGCTGGCGATGACCTTTGCCACCATGTATTACCTGGGCATCGGCCTGCACAAGATTTCCCTCGGCGCCTTGGTGCTGGCGCTGGGTTTGCTGGTGGACGACGCGATCATCGCCGTGGAAATGATGGCGATCAAAATGGAGCAGGGTTACGACCGGCTCAAGGCCGCCAGCTTTGCCTGGACCAGCACCGCATTCCCGATGCTCACCGGTACGCTGATCACCGCAGCGGGCTTCCTGCCGATTGCCACGGCGCAATCGAGCACCGGCGAGTACACCCGTTCGATCTTCCAGGTGGTGACCATTGCATTGCTCGCCTCGTGGGTGGCTGCGGTGGTGTTTGTACCCTACCTGGGGGAAAAACTCCTGCCGGACCTGGCGAAGATTCATGCGGCCAAGCACGGCACCGATGGCCCGGATCCCTACGGCACACCCTTCTATCAACGCGTAAGACGCCAGGTGGAGTGGTGCGTGCGTCGGCGTAAAACCGTGATCGTCCTGACCCTGCTGCTGTTTATCGGCTCAGTGGCGCTGTTCCGTTTTGTGCCTCAACAGTTCTTCCCGGCTTCCGGCCGCCTGGAGCTGATGGTGGATCTGAAATTGGCTGAAGGGGCGTCCTTGAGCAACACCGCCGACCAGGTCAAACGCCTGGAAGCCTTGCTCAAGGAGCACGCGGGCATCGACAACTACGTGGCCTATGTCGGCACCGGTTCGCCGCGTTTCTACCTGCCGCTTGACCAACAACTGCCGGCCGCCAGCTTTGCCCAGTTTGTCGTGCTGGCCAAAACCATCGAGGAGCGTGAAAGCCTGCGCACCTGGCTGATCGAAACCCTCAACGAACAATTCCCTGACTTGCGCTCACGGGTCACACGCCTGGAGAACGGTCCGCCTGTGGGCTATCCGGTGCAGTTTCGCGTGACTGGCGAACATATTGAAGAAGTCCGCGCCCTGGCTCGGAAAGTCGCTGCAAAGGTTCGCGAAAATACCCACGTGGTCAATGTGCACCTGGACTGGGAAGAACCGAGCAAGATCGTCTACCTCAATATCGATCAGGACCGCGCCCGTGCCCTCGGCGTGAGCACGGCCAACCTGTCGAAATTCCTGCAGAGCTCGTTGACCGGGTCCAGCGTCAGCCAGTACCGCGAGGACAACGAGTTGATCGAAATCCTCCTGCGCGGCACGGTGCATGAGCGCACCGAGTTGTCGTTGCTGCCCAGCCTGGCGGTGCCTACGGACAATGGCAAAAGCGTAGCGCTGTCGCAGATCGCCACCCTGGAGTACGGCTTCGAAGAAGGCATCATCTGGCACCGCAACCGTCTGCCCACGGTGACTATCCGCGCGGACATCTATGGTAAAGAACAGCCGGCGACGCTGGTCCAGCAGATCCTGCCGACCCTTGAAGGCGTGCGCGCTGAACTGCCGGATGGTTACCTGCTGGATGTCGGCGGTACTGTGGAAGATTCCGCCCGTGGCCAGAACTCGGTAAAAGCTGGCGTGCCGTTGTTTATCGTGGTGGTGCTGACTCTGTTGATGCTGCAACTGCGTAGTTTCTCACGCACGGCGATGGTGTTTCTGACAGCACCGCTGGGCCTGATCGGTGTGACATTGTTCCTGCTGGTCTTCCGCCAGCCCTTCGGTTTCGTGGCCATGCTGGGGACCATTGCGTTGTCGGGGATGATCATGCGCAACTCGGTGATCCTGGTTGACCAGATCGAACAGGACATCAAGGCGGGTCTGGCGCCCTGGCAGGCGATTATCGAAGCCACGGTCCGACGCTTCCGACCGATTGTGCTGACAGCCCTTGCGGCGGTGCTGGCCATGATTCCGCTTTCACGCAGCGTGTTCTTCGGCCCGATGGCCGTGGCGATCATGGGTGGATTGATTGTGGCGACGGCGTTGACATTATTATTCTTGCCGGCGCTTTACGCGGCTTGGTTCCGCGTCAAGAAGGAGGTCCAATAATATAAGTTGGGGAGGGCGTGTGTAAAAGTTCATGCGCCCGATAACGACACGCAGTGGGAAATGCCTGACACCGGATGACTGCTGTTGCAGTCTACGTGTCTCCCACCGATTTAATTAGAGTGCGGGAAGTTTTTTTTCTACGGTTTTTATAATTGAAGTGTTGGTGTCGGCCAGTGGTGTAATGCGCTGCAGTGTGTGGTCCAGATGGGTGACGGAGTTCGTATATAAGTGGCACACAAAACTGTCCTCCCCGGTGATTTTGTAGCACACAACACACTCAGTCATTTGCGCAAGTAACTGCTCCACCACCTGAAAGTTTCCCGTCAAGGGTTTAACCCTTACCAGTGCTTGCAATGCAAAGCCCAGTGCCTGGGCGTCTAACTCTACGCTGAACCCGCTGATGACTCCCGCGACCTCCAAGCGCTTGAGGCGTTCGCTGCAGCCTGGCGCGGACAGTCCTACCTGGCGGCTCAGTGCGCGAATCGATGCGCGGGCATTGTGATGAAGGGCAGTAATCAGCGCGCGATCAATCGGGTCTAGTTTTGCATCGATCTTTGTAAGCTTTTTCATTAGATGGACCTTACGAACATTGATGAAATAGCATGAAAATCTTACATACCACGATTCCGTAAAAAAACAATGGCTTTTTTGAAAGCCCCTGCCTATTGTTTTTGCCAGCAGTCGTAGGCAGTACTGCGTTGCTCTTTCAACTTGATCTATTTGTCGAGGGATTGAAATGAACTACGTACTTGATGAGGCTCGCCTGCAAGACCATCACGCTACTAACTTTCCTGAATCAAGCGTATTTGCACTGCGTCATGAGTTTGCCCGCAACGGGTTTATAAAAGTGCGCAATATTGTCGACGACGACCTGCGCGAAAAGATAACGCGTGAGGTCAACAGCCTGATCGACCGCCAGCTTGAACGTCGCGACTTGCACCTGGCAACCACCGACAATACGCCACGCTACATGAGTGTAGTGCGCAGCGAGTTCATTGCTGAAAACAGCACGCTGATCAACACGCTGTCCAAGTCCAAAGGACTGCTGGAAACCTTGTCCCAGATCGCGGGAAATCAACTTATCGCGTCTGTTTCCAAGGATGAGGAATATTTGATCACCAAGCAGGAGCGCAAAGGCGATACCCACGGTTGGCACTGGGGGGATTACAGCTTTGCACTGATCTGGATTATCGAAACACCCCCGATCGCCAAGGGCGGGATGTTGCAATGCGTACCCCATACGTCATGGGATAAGTCCAACCCGAGAATTCATGAACTGCTGTGCAGCAACCCGATTGCGACATACGGCTTCGTGACGGGGGATATTTACTTCCTGCGCACCGACACCACCCTGCACCGCACCATCCCGCTTAACGAAGATGCGACGCGGATCATCCTCAACATGACGTGGGCTGCTGAAAAAGACCTCTCTCGCAACCTGCACGGCAATGATCGCTGGTGGGAGGACCAGCACGTCGAGGCAGCCAAGAGCTTGACCTAAAGCGCATCTGTTTAACCCACGGGATGATGATCATGCATGACATTCAATGTCTCCAGCGCGCCAGTGCCTTGCTGAAACAAGCGCAATCACACGCCGCCATGGCCGATTTGGTCAGGGCGGCTGTCGCTCGCAATGAACAATGGCGCGGGCAGCAGTGCATCAATCTCGTGGCCGCCGAGTCACCCACAAGCCCATCGGTGCGTGCGCTGCTGTCGAGCGAAGTCGGCACGCGTGCATCGGGTGGGCATATTGGTCGGGACAACCGTTTTTTCTCGGGGATGAAAAATATCGACGAACTGGAGTCGCTCTGCGTGGAACTGTTGAAAACCACTCTGCGCGCCCGGCACGCCGATCATCGTCTGATGGGCGGAATGGCGGCAGTGCTCGCAGCGTACACGGCGCTGGCCCGGCCCGAAGACAATGTCATGACGGTGCCGGTGATCAGAGGGGGCGATACCAGTAACCGAACCAATGGGCCTCCCGGTGTCCGCGGGCTTAAGGTGTGGGACATTCCCTTCGTGCACAAGACCGCAGACATTGACCTCACGCGTTTCAGCGAAATTGCGCGTGCCTTGGAGCCTGCGGTGATTGGGCTGGGCATGACCTTGACCCTCTTCCCTTTACCGGTGGCCGATATCAAGGGCATCGTTGCGCCGTGGGGGGGCAAGGTGTATTTCGACGCCGCTCACCAACTGGGGCTGATTAGTGCCGGATTGTTTCAGGACCCGCTAGCGGAAGGGGCGGATTTGATGACGGGCTCTTCCGGGAAGACCTTCAGTGGCCCCCAGGGCGGTGTGATCGTGTGGAATGACGAGACGCTGACCCCGGCAGTGCACGAGGCCATTTTCCCGACCCTGACCGGTAGCCATCAGATCAATCGGGTCGCGGCACTTGCCGTGGCGGCCACCGAAATGCTGGAGTACGGGCAGGCCTATATGCAGCAGGTGGTGAGCAATGCCCAGGCGCTGGCCACCCACCTGGATCGCAGAGGCGTCACCGCGTTTTATCGGGACCAGGGTTACACAAGGACGCACCAGATCGTAATCGACTCAAAACCCTTCGCCAGTGGGCGTGATGCGGTGCAGCGCCTGGAGGCCGCCAATCTCATCGCCAATGAAATGCCATTGCCTTGGGACACAGATCCCTACAAGGAAACGGGCATTCGACTGGGGACCGTCGAGGTCACCCGGCTGGGCATGAAAGAGCCAGAGATGGCGTGGATTGCCGAGCAGATTGCCAAGGTGTTGCAGCGCAAGGCAGACCCGATGGCCGTTGCCAATGGTGTGATCGACTTTATGAAGAACCACCGGACGGTTTACTACTGCCACGAAAATGGATTGCCTCGCTAAGTCGTCACGCGCGCTGGCGCGAAGGAGCATCGTATGCCTGATACCCTGCTGCCCATTTACCAAGCCGTGCTGGCTTTCGCTATCGCCGCTATCGCTTTGCTCGCCAGCCCAGGCCCTGCCACGCTGGCATTGGCGGCAAGCGGGGCGGCCTATGGCATGCGGCGTTCGACGCGTTTTTTTGTCGGAATCACGCTAGGACTGGTGATCGCCATGACATTGGTCGCCACGGGCCTGTATGTGGTGCTGCACCGTTTCCCGATGCTGGCGACGGCGCTGACGGTCATCTCCATCGCCTATATCTTTTGGCTGGCCTACCGCATTGGTACTGCGCCGCCGATCGAGCAGGTGCAGTCCGCAGTCACGCCGGGCTGGGGCGCCGGCTTTGTGCTAGGTGTTGCGAATATCAAGGCGTATGCGGCGTTCGCTGCATTGTTGGGCAGTTTCACCTTGGGCACGGCGCCTGCGTGGGAGCAGGGTACAAAGGCGTTGATCTGCCTGTTGGTGTGTGTGGTGTTCGATTTTTTGTGGCTGTTTGCCGGCAGCCGGATGCGCAGGTTGTTCATCCATCCGACCTGGAGCCGGCGACTTAACGTAAGCTTCGCGATTTTGATGGTAGCGACGGTTGCCTGGTCGTTGACGCTGGCGCGGTAGCGCTATCGGTGCAAAGGCGTTCGATCATTTTCGCCCGAGGATAATCTTAATGTTTGGGACCGTTTCTGCACTGGTGTTGTTACTGGTCGTGCCTGGACCGACCAACACCTTGTTAATGCGTGCAGGGGTGCTTTTTGGCTTCTGGGCTTCATGGCGTATGGCTTTTATCGAATGCCTGGCTTATTTGCTTCAGGTGTCGGTCTGGGGCGTGGCGTTGTTCTATCTGTCGGCTTGGTCACCGTGGACGGTGAAGGTCGCGCAGTTGGCGGCAGTCTGCTATCTGCTGCGACTTGCCTACACCTTGTGGCAGCACAAGAACAGCACGGACGGCCCGACCCGCGACCGTTTCTCCGGGCCCTATTTCTTCTGGCTGACGGTCTTGAACCCCAAGGGCCTGCTGATCGTGTCGTTTATCGCGCCGGTCGGCACTTTTGCCACGTTGCCCGACTATGTCGGCTTCATGATCACGCTGGCGCTGGTGGTGATACCGGTAGGGTCTGCCTGGATCGTGCTGGGCAGTCGTTTCGAAGGGATTCAAAAGGCCTGGCTGACACCGTTGAAGATCAATCGGGCGACGTCCGTGGCTATTGGCTGCTTCGCTACGATCATGATGGGACGGCTGGCTGACTCGGTCCTTCACTGAGGCATACACATGCCGATGCAAACGACGCTCCAGGATCAGGGAACGTTGCATCCATGGCATTCCACTCAGACTTGCCTGATGGACAGGCGCAGATTCTGGCTTTGCTTGTTGGCGGCCAGGTTCTTTCAATGAGTTTATGGAGTGTCACATGTCGTTTTTTAGTGCGATTGCAGCGTTCAAAGGTGCGTTTCTCGGTGCTTTGGTGGGCAGTCAACTGCCTCGCAAAGGCTATGAGCCGGCTACACCTCAGAGGCCAGGGTATGGAAAACCCTGCCATCATCACACCCAATCGAATCAGTTCGGTTACAACCACCCTCGACCAGCCAGGCCCGGGGACTACCATCTCCACCCACAGATGGGCGTTGAGCAGCCGTTGCCGAGCCGACCTTTGTATCCGCTGTTTTCGTTGAATCGCTAAAGGACTAGCGTAAGACCGTTGCGCCCAAGTCCGTTGCGAGCGGTTTGGGCGCACCGAGTGAGTGCGTTACAGCGCGCCGAAGACTTTCTTCGCCAGGCTGGTCGCGGCGGCCGCCGGGTTCTCACGAATGGTTTCTTCCTGCTTCGCAATCATCTTGAACAACCCGTCCAGCGCCTGCTCGGTCACGTAGTTCTCAACGTTGGCGCTCTTGGCATCCACCGCGCCAAAGGCCGCGGCCTTGCCGGCCAGAGCGTTGTACTGCTGGGCCACACCGACCTTATCGGTAGCGGCCTTGACGATCGGCAGGAACTTGGCGCGGATCTGTTCGCGGCTGCTTTTGTTCAGGTACTGGGTGGCCGAGTCCTGGCCACCGCTGAGGATGCCCTTGGCGTCTGTCACGCTCATGTTCTTGACGGCATTGACCAGGATTGGCTGGGCCTGAGTCACGGCGGTTTCGGCGGCTTTGTTCATGCTGGTTTCCAGCTGGGTCACCTGGTCACCCATGCCGAACATTTTCAGTTTGTCGGCAACTTTTCCCAGCTTGCCAGGCAGGCCGATCTTCACCTCAGGGTTGTTACTGAAACCCCCGGGCACGCCCAGTTGCTTCACGGCGATCTGCGCGCCTTGGGTCAGGGCATCCTTGAGGCCACCACTGGCGTCGCCCTGGGACAGGCTGCTCAAGTCCAGGGCCATGGCGTTGGCGCCGAGCAGCAGGCCGGCACACAGGGCAGTAAAACGAAGGGAGTTACGGAGCATGGGCGCTTCCTTTTTGATCTGGCTTAAGTTCTAGAGACTGTCAGTGAGCGACAGCATCAACCCGCAGGCGCAGGGGTTGCGCGTCTTGGCCATTGAGCTGCACAGCGTGCCGTTCGGTGGTGATAAACAGTAGCTTGCCCTCCACTTCGATGCGAGCGCTGACCGAATAAGTATGGCCAGGTTTGACTTGCGTCGGGTCGTAGCTCAGGTGAAACGGCAGCGGTACCTGGCCTTTGACCGGGCCTTTCTGTTCGGCCAGGGTTACGGCCGGAGCGTCCATCAGCGACACGTCCTGCAGGCTGACGCTCAAGGTCGCTGTCGGTGGCAGGGCGATGCGTTGCAGGTAGAACACTTCGCCATCAAGGCTGGCTTTGGGGGCAGGGCTCATGGATTGGCAGGCTCCGAGCAGGGCGGTCAGGCCCAGGAGGATGATTTTTTTCATGGTGTTGCTCCTTTTCAACGGCACCGGAATCCATCCGGCGCCTCTTTAAATCTAGCGGGTTTCTTCAGGTGCACTGGCTTCGGAGTCGACAGATGCTTCGGCGGCGCCATCCACGCGATGCAACGCCACCTGGCGGATCGACAGGCGAATCTCCGCCGGCAGCACGCGTTTTGCCGCGCCTTCGGCCAGTTCGCCGAGCAGGTCGTGATAACTCAGTTTGCCGGCCTCGTCACGGCGCAGCACATCTTGCTCCAGCAAGGTCTGGATGAAATGTCGGAAAAGGCTCTTGTCGAAGAATTCCGGGGCGTTGAGGCCGTGCAGGATCGACAGGCGCTGGGCCATGATCGTGCACAGGTCTTCCAGTTCTTCAGCGCTGATACTGCTCTGGCCGCTGTTGAGCAGCAGCGAAATCGCCATGTAGAAGCGTTGCAGGGTCTGGGCAATGCTCTTGGACAGCAAGGTCAGCAGCACAAAGTGCCGCGAACTCGGCGCCGGGCGCAGGTACACGTTGTTTTCGAAACGCAGCAGGCCCTGCTCGACAAAAGCCTCCAGCCATTGGTCGATCACCGTGTCCAGTTCTTCCAGCGACCAACGAATGAACAGTTCCGATTGCAGGTACGGGTACAGCGCGTGGGTGTAACGCAGGATCTGCTCGCGGCTCATCCGCGAGCTGCTCTGGAAGAAACTCGCCAGCAGCGCCGGCAGGGCAAAGATGTGCAAAACGTTGTTGCGGTAGTAAGTCATCAGGACGGCGTTCTGCTCGTCCAGGTACAGAATCTTGCCTAGGGCATCACTCTGCTCCGACAGCAGGTCCATGTCCTTCACATGCTTGATCAGCGCCAGGCCATCGCCTTCGGGCAAGGTGGTGTGAGGCGAGTAGGGCACGCGGCGCAGCAACGCCAGGTACAGGTCCAACTGGCGCGCCATGGCTTGTTCGTCCAGGGCCAGGCGGGTGGTGGACAGCAGTGCCAGGGCCACGAGGTTTACTGGGTTGACCGCAGCGGCTTCGTTCAAGTGGCGTGCCACCTGTTCGCCGAGGCGGTTGGTGGTTTCGTTGAGCCAGGCCGGCTTGTAGTTCGGACCCAGTTCCTGGGCACGCCAGTCCGGTTGCTCGCTGTCGAGGAATTCGGCCAGCTTGATCGGCTCGCCAAAGTTCACCGCGACCTGGCCAAAGCGCTGCTTGAGCGCGCCGACCACTTTGAAAATATCGAAGATCGACTCTTTCTTCTTGCTCGCGCCGCGCAACTCCCCTAGGTAGGTGCGGCCTTCGAGTACGCGCTCATAGCCGATATACACCGGCACAAACACGATCGGCATGCGCGAAGAGCGCAAGAAGCTGCGCAGGGTGATTGCCAGCATCCCGGTCTTTGGCTGCAACATGCGCCCGGTGCGCGAGCGACCGCCCTCGACGAAGTACTCCACCGGGAAGCCCTTGGTGAACAGGGTGTGCAGATATTCGTTGAACACCGAGGTGTACAGCGGGTTGCCCTTGAAGGTGCGGCGCATGAAAAACGCACCGCCACGGCGCAGCAGGCTGCCGATCACCGGCATGTTCAGGTTGATCCCGGCGGCGATGTGCGGCGGGGTCAGGCCGTTCTTGAACAGCAGGTAGGACAGCAACAGGTAGTCAATGTGGCTGCGGTGGCAAGGCACATAGATGACCTCGTAACCCTGGGCAACCTTTTGCACACCTTCGATATTATTGACCTTGATGCCGTCGTAGATCTTGTTCCAGAACCAGCTCAACACCACTTCGAGGAAGCGGATCGCCGTGTAGGTGTAGTCCGAGGCGATCTCGTTGCCGTAGCGCAGGGCCTGGGCCTTGGCTTTTTCCGGGCTGATCTTCTCCCGCTCGGCTTCATCGGCAATGGCCTGGCGCACCAGCGGCATGTTGACCAGGCCCTTCACCAGGTTGCGCCGGTGGGACAAATCGGGACCGATCACCGCCGTCTTCAGGTTACGAAAGTGCACGCGCAGGATGCGTTGAGCCATGCGCACGGTACGTTCGTGACCTTTATTGTGCTCGATCAATTCACGCAGGTTGATAGGCGCAGAGAATTGCACGCGGGTCTTGCGACCGAGGATCAGGATGCTTAACAGGCGGCGTAGACGCCCGGTGACTGCCCAGCTGTCGGCGAACAACAGCTTCCACGGACTGGACTCGCTCTCGGGAGACTGGCCCCAGAACACACTGACCGGAATGATTTGTGCATTCTCTTCGGCGTGTTCGGTGAGGGTGTTGACCAGACGGGTCAGTGTGGGCGGCGCGCCGCGCTTGTCCTGGCGACCGAGCCAGTCCGGTTCCGGCGTGAGGTAGAAGAACGCCGCCGGCTCCATCAACGGGCCGACCGATACCGGCAGCACCGGGCGCGGCAAGCCGGCTTTGGTGCACTCGGCGTCGACCACGGCCAATTCGGTGAGTGAAGGCGATTGCAGGACGTAGAACACCGGCCGGCTGCGGTCCAGGTTGAGGGTCAGGGACGACTGGTTGATCGTCTCCGAGCGAACCCAGAGGTACAACAGTCGGCGCAAGGTGCCGAACACTAGACGGCGGAACGGGGAGCGGGTCATAGGCGTGCTGCTTCAAGTGGAAAAAACCGAGCAGGCGCTCGGGCGGGTAGTGTGCCGTATTCGCCGAAAATCGGCAAAAAAGCAGCGATGTAAACTTGAGTTGATCGTTTTTGAGCCTGTCTTATACTCGGCAGTTCAATGCGAGCGACTCAACAATAAAAATGCATGTGGGAGTAAGACAGATGGCAACGCGTGAAACCGGCAATGTGAAGTGGTTCAACGATGCAAAGGGCTATGGGTTTATCCAGCGCGAAGACGGCAAGGACGTGTTTGTGCACTACCGCGCCATTCGCGGTGAAGGCCACCGCTCGCTGGCCGAGGGCCAGCAAGTGGAATACGCCGTGGTGACCGGCGAGAAGGGGTTGCAGGCGGAGGATGTGGTCGGCCTGTAAGGCCGTATGTAGGAGCGAGCTTGCTCGCGAAGATCGCCAACGATAACGCGTTCGTCCTGGATGAACGCGGTGTCCTGAAGTTTTTCGCGAGCAAGCTCGCTCCTACATATTCATGCTGTTTTCCAGGTGATCTGCTCTTCACCGTCTTCGCTGATGCGAATCCAGGTATCAGCACTTTCCTCACCTTCCTCTTCAACCCAAGTCCCCGGCGCACAACGCACTTCCACATTCAGCGCAGCAAACGCAGCGCGGGCGCAGGCGATGTCGTCGTCCCATGGGGTCTGGTCGCTTTCCAGGTACAGGCTGTTCCATTTGCCGACGGCTTTGGGCAACCAAGTGATGGGCACATTGCCGGCTTTGCATTTGTAGGTCTGACCTTTCTGGACCCAGTCGGAGCACGGGCCCAGGGCGGCGCCCAGCCAGGCGGCGATGGCCTTGTGGTCGACGTCGGCGTCCTTCAGGTAAATCTCGATATCGGGTTGGCGCATGGATGTTCCTCGTTGCGGGATTCGAAAATCCATTCGCGGATGCTGGAAAGTCAGTTATTGAAGCACGAAATAGTCGTAGCGCATCGATACAGTGACCACCAGCGGCTCGGCCGCTTCGATCACCTGTGCGCGACGCTCGGCGCTGGCACGCCAGCCGTGGGGCGTCATCGCCAGCAGGTTGGCACGGTCCTTGGGCTCGGACAGGCTCAGGGTGAATTCCAACGTCTCGCTGTGCGCCAGGCTCATGCCGTCCGGCACCAGGGCCAGGTGCTTGTCGTCGGTGTACTCGCGCACTTCGTCGTACAGGCGTTCGCGCAGCTCCATCAGGTGGCCGCTGGTCGGGCCAACCTTCATCAGGCCGCCGCCTGGGCTGAGCAGGCGCTTGGCCTCTTCCCAGTCCAATGGGCTGAATACACTGGCGAGAAACTGGCAGCTGCCTGACGCCAACGGCACACGGGCCATGCTGGCGATCAACCAGGTCAGCGACGGGGTGCGCTTGCACGCCCGCTTGACCGCTTCCTTGGAGATATCCAGTGCGTAGCCGTCGGCATGGGGCAGGGCGTCGGCGATTTGCGCCGTGTAGTAACCCTCGCCGCAACCGATGTCCACCCAGCGCTGCGGTGCGCGCTCGGCGGCCAGCTCGGCCAGGCGCTTGGCCACCGGGGCGTAATGCCCAGCGTTGAGAAAGTCACGACGGGCCTCGACCATGGCGAGGTTATCACCGGGATCGCGGCTGTTCTTGTGCTGCACCGGCAACAGGTTCAGGTAACCCTGGCGCGCACGGTCGAAACGGTGTCCGGCCGGGCACGCCACGCCATTGTCCACCGCGTTCAGCGGGGCGCTGCAAAGGGGGCAAGCGAGCATCAGGCGAGCAACTTGATCAGGGTCTGGTAGTAGATTTCGGTCAGCACATCAAGGTCACTGGCGAGGATGCGCTCGTTGACCTGGTGGATCGTCGCGTTGACCGGGCCCAGCTCGACCACCTGGGTGCCGAGGGTGGCGATGAAACGCCCATCCGAGGTACCGCCACTGGTGGACGCCTTGGTCTCACGCCCGGTGATCGCCTTGATGCTGGCCGACACCGCATCCAGCAACGCGCCCGGTTCGGTGAGGAACGGCAGGCCCGACAGCGCCCACTCCACGTGCCAGTCCAGGCCATGTTTATCGAGGATCGCCGCAACGCGCTGCTGCAGGCCTTCAACGGTGGACTCGGTGGAGAAGCGGAAGTTGAACACCGCCGTCAGGTCACCCGGAATCACGTTGGTCGCGCCGGTGCCGGAATTGAGGTTGGAGATCTGGAAGCTGGTCGGCGGGAAGAAGGTGTTGCCGTCGTCCCAATGCTCGGCAGCCAATTCGGCCAGGGCTGGCGCAGCCAGGTGGATCGGGTTCTTCGCCAGGTGCGGGTAGGCCACGTGGCCTTGCACGCCGCGTACGGTCAGGGTGGCGCCGAGGGAGCCGCGACGGCCGTTCTTGACCACATCGCCCACCAGCGTGGTGCTCGAGGGTTCGCCGACGATGCACCAGTCCAGGCGCTCCTTGCGCGCGGCCAGGCGTTCGATCACGGCTTTGGTGCCATGGTGCGCCGGGCCTTCTTCATCGCTGGTGATCAGGAAGGCTACCGAGCCCTTATGGTCCGGGTAGTCGGCGACAAAACGCTCCGACGCCACCAGCATCGCCGCCAGGCTGCCTTTCATGTCTGCTGCGCCACGCCCGCAGAGCATGCCGTTTTCATCGATCAACGCGTCGAACGGGTCGTTCTGCCAGGCCTGCACCGGGCCGGTCGGCACCACGTCGGTGTGGCCGGCAAAGCACAGCACCGGGCCTTCGTGCTTGCCGTGGGTGGCCCAGAAGTTGTCCACGTCTTCGATGCGCATTGGCTCAAGCGCAAAACCGGCGTCGCCCAGGCGCTGCATCATCAGCTTCTGGCAATCGGCGTCAATCGGCGTGACCGATGGGCGACGGATCAGGTCGATGGCAAGTTGAAGGGTCGGCGAAAGGTCGGCATGGGCCGTCATGGGGGGGACTCCGGGAAGCATATTATGGGGCGGCAACGTTCTACTGTAGGAGCCGGCTTGCCGGCGATGTTCGCAAGGGCAGCGCGCCTCTTTCAGACAGAGCGCGTCATCGTTGACGTCCATCGCTGGCAAGCCAGCTCCTACAGTTAAAGCAAGGCGTGCAAAACGGCCGTTATCTTATAGCAAAACGGCGGCCAGAGGCCGCCGTTTAGTGCATTGAGCAAGTTTTTACGCCGCTGGCGCGGGTTCCGGCGCCGCCGCAGGTTTGGGCAGCGAAGACAGGAACGCCATGATCAGTGCCGCCACATACGGCAGCGACTGCACCAGCAACATCACCACCCAGAAGCGGATGTCATTGCTCGGCAGGCCTTGCACCAGGTAAATCCCCAGCGCCGCGCCCCACAACAGCAGCATGATGAACATTTCTTCACGCGCTTCGGAAATCGCCACCCAGAAACCGTGGTTATCCGCGTTTTTCGGGGTACGGAAGAACGGAATGCTGGTGGTGAAGAAGCCATACAGCACCGCCTTGGCAATGGTGTGTGACAACGCCAGCCCGGCCAGGGCCGCACAGAATGCATCCTTCAAGTTCACGCCTACCGCACGACGGTAGAGGAAGATGATCTTGCCCACCTTGAACACAAACAACGCCAACGGCGGGATCGCGAAAATCAGCAGCGGCGGGTCAACCCGCGTCGGCACGATGATCATCGCCGCCGACCACAACAACGCGCCGACGGTGAAGAAGATGTTCATGCCATCCGCCACCCACGGCAACCAGCCCGCGAGGAAGTGGTAACGCTGGCCACGGGTCAACTCGGTGTCCTTGCCGCGCAAGAGGCTTGCGGTGTGACGCTTGATGATCTGGATCGCGCCGTAGGCCCAGCGGAAACGCTGTTTCTTGAAGTCGATGAAGGTATCCGGCATCAAGCCCTTGCCGTAGCTGTCGTGGTAATACGCCGCCGACAGGCCTTTCTCGAATACGCGTAGGCCCAGTTCGGCATCTTCGCAGATGCACCAGTCGGCCCAGCCCAGTTCTTCAAGCACCGAGCGCCGGGTCATGGTCATGGTGCCGTGCTGGATGATCGCGTCACGGTCGTTGCGGGTGACCATGCCGATATGGAAGAAACCCTTGTATTCCGCGTAGCAAAGCTTCTTGAAGGTGCTTTCGTTCTGGTCGCGATAATCCTGCGGCGACTGCACCACGGCGATTTTCGGGTCGGCGAAGTGCGGCACCATGTGCTTGAGCCAGTTTGGTGACACGCAGTAGTCCGAGTCGATCACCGCAATCACTTCGGCGTCCTTGGCGGTGTGCGGGATCAGGTAGTTCAGCGCGCCACCCTTGAAACCGGCCAGGGGCGCGACGTGGAAGAACTTGAAGCGCGGGCCCAGGGTTTCGCAGTAGTCGCGCACCGGTTCCCATACCGCTGGGTCCTTGGTGTTGTTGTCGATGATCAGGACTTCGTAGTCCGGGTAATCCAGTGCCGCCAGGGCGTCGAGGGTTTGTTTGACCATCTCCGGCGGCTCGTTGTAGCACGGCACATGGATCGACACTTTCGGGCGGTAGTCCGAGTCCCCTTCAACCGGCAGGAATTCACGCCGGCGCTTGTGGGTCCACACCGCTTCCGCCAGTTCGTGGGCTTCGGTCAGCAACACGATAAACACGCCCAGGGCGCCGAGGGCGAGAAGGATGCCCACGGTGACACTGAACCAGGTGCTGTATTGCTGGCTGTAGTCGTAGCCGATCCACACCAGCACCGAACCGCAGAGGAACGCGATAAAGGTCAGGAAGGTGCGGCCACGCTGGCGCAGGGCCGAGCCGTCGATCATCAGCAGGGTCAGGGACAGCAGCGCGAGCACCACCGAACCGATGGCCAGCACGCGCCATTGCGGGATCGCGACCACCGGCCCTTCAAAGTTGAATTTCTGCTGGCGCGCGGCGTTGTACACGCCCCAGTAAGCGCCCGCCGAGCCTTCGTCGCTGACTTTCCACGGCTGATCGAAGGCCTCGATCACGAAGTAGTTGAAGCCCTGGCGGTTCAGCTTGTTCACCAGCGTGCGCAGGTAGATCGCCTGGTCGGCCGGGGATGTTTCATTGCCCCCGCGCATGCGGCCGTTGCTCGGCCAGCCGACTTCCGACAGCAGCAGCGGTTTTTTCGGGAACAGTTTCTTCAGGTCCCGGGCACGGTCGAGTACGTACTGGCCGGCCTTGTCCATCGGGATGTATTCCCAGAACGGCAGGATGTGCGCGGCGATCAGGTCGACGTGCTTGGCCAGTTGCGGGTTCTTTTCCCAGATATGCCATTGCTCGGACGTGGTCACCGGTACTTTCACGGCGGCGCGCACCCGGTCCAGCAGCACGATCAGCGCTTCTGGGGTGATTTCTTCACGAAACAGCGCCTCGTTGCCGACCACCACCCGCACAACGCTGCGCGAGCTATTGGCGATTTCGATGGCGCGCTGGATTTCGCGCTCGTTGCGCTCAAGGTCCGGGCTGATCCAGATCCCCAGGGTCACGCGCAGGCCGAATTCTTCCGCCAGCTTGGGGATATCCCCCAGGGTACCGTCGACCGAGTAGGTACGGATGTTGTCCGTCAGCTTGCTCATGATCTCGAGGTCGCGACGCATCTGGTCGTCGGTCGGGTACTGGTCTTTCTGCGGGTACTGGCCTTGCTGGAACGGCGAGTAGGAAAAACCGGAGATCTGTTCAGGCCAGTTGGGGGTGGTGACGGGGCGGTTGATCAGCGCCCAGAAACCGGTGAACAGCGCGGCGATTGCCAGCACGATCACCAGGTTGAGTCCAAATTTACGCGATGCCATGGCTATTTCGGGTTCCAAAGGGTGTGGAACGAAAAGAGGTGTCGGCCTGCGCCGAACGGCGCGCATCCTACACCGGCCCTTCCCTGACCGTACAGCAAGCAGAGAAAAACCGGACATTAGTCAGCGAAAGGCCATCTTAGTTCTTAACTTGTAGCTTGAAGCTTCGAACTTGTCGCTGCGTAGCCCTATAATGCGCGCCGGTTTTTGGGGTAATGGTCATGAGTACAGAAGATCCGCGGTTTGCAGGCGTCGCCCGCTTGTATGGCATAGAAGGCCTGGAACGCTTGAAAGCGGCCCATGTGGCCATCGTCGGCGTCGGCGGCGTGGGTTCGTGGGCGGCGGAAGCGATCGCCCGTTGCGGGGTCGGCGAGATTTCGCTGTTTGACCTGGACGACGTCTGCGTCAGCAACAGCAACCGTCAGTTGCACGCGCTGGACAGCACCGTGGGTAAGCCCAAGGTCGAGGTGATGGCTGAGCGCCTGCGCGGTATCAACCCGGATTGCACGGTGCATGCGGTGGCGGACTTCGTGACCCGCGACACCATGGCCGAATACATCACGCCAGACATCGATTGCGTGATCGACTGCATCGACGCGGTCAACGCCAAGGCCGCGCTGATCGCCTGGTGCAAGCGCCGCAAGATCCAGATCATCACCACCGGTGGCGCCGGCGGGCAGATCGACCCGACGTTGATCCAGGTCTGCGACCTGAACCGCACCTTCAATGACCCGTTGGCGTCGAAAGTGCGCTCGACCCTGCGCCGCGACTACAACTTCTCCCGCACCGTGACCCGTCATTACAGCGTGCCGTGTGTGTTTTCCACCGAACAGCTGCGCTATCCCAAGCCGGACGGCAGCATTTGTTTGCAGAAGAGTTTTGTCGGGGATGGCGTGAAGCTGGACTGCGCGGGCGGCTTTGGTGCGGTGATGATGGTGACGGCCACGTTCGGCATGGTGGCGGCCACCAAGGCGGTGGATAAGATTGTGGCCGGCGTGCGCCGGCCTTCAGAGCGGGTCAAAAACGCCTGACGGGTTGGGCTTCAGGCTAGCGCAAAGTCGTACAGCAGCTTGAGGTTCAGTACCACGATCACGGCGGTGACTGCCCACGCCAGCACGGCGACCCAGGTGGACACCACAAACTCGCCCATCTTGCGCCGGTCGGTGACGAACCGCACCAGCGGAATCGCCGCGAAGGGCAACTGCATCGACAGCACCACTTGGCTGAAGATCAATAACTGTGCCGTGCCTTTCTCGCCATACAGCGCAGTGACGATAATCACCGGAATCACCGCCAGACCCCGTGTCAGCAGGCGGCGCATCCAGTGCGGCAAGCGCAGGCGCAGGAAGCCTTCCATCACGATCTGCCCGGCCAGCGTCGCTGTCACCGTGGAGTTGACGCCCGATGCCAGCAGGGCCACTGCGAATAGCGTCGACGCAATGCTTAAACCCAACAGCGGCGAAAGCAGTTCAAAGGCCTGTTCGATTTCAGCCACATCCGTGTGCCCGCTGGTGTGAAACGCAGCTGCCCCGACAATCAGAATCGCCGCGTTGATAAACAGCGCCAGCATCAGCGCGATGCTGCTGTCGGTCGTCGCCCACTTGATGGCGTCGCGTTTGCCGGGGTTGTCGCGTGGGTAATTGCGGGTTTGCACGATCGAGGAGTGCAGGTACAGGTTATGCGGCATGACCGTCGCCCCGAGGATGCCGATGGCGATGTAGAGCATGGCCGGGTTGGTCACCACTTCAGTGGATGGAATAAAGCCGTTGATAATCGCAGCGATTGGCGGCGCGGCGGCGGCGACCTGCACTGCAAAGCAGGTGCCGATGACGATCAACAGGGCAATCACAAAGGCTTCCAGGAAGCGGAAGCCCTTGTTCATTAAAAGCAGCAGCAGGAAGACGTCCAGCGTGGTCAGCAGCACGCCGCCCATCAGCGGAATGCCAAACAGCAGTTTCAGGGCGATGGCGGTGCCGATGACTTCGGCCAGGTCGCAGGCGATGATCGCCAGTTCGCAGATGACCCAAAGGGCGAAGCTGACCGGACGCGGGTAATGATCGCGGCAAGCCTGCGCCAGGTCGCGCCCGGTGGCGATGCCCAGGCGTGCCGACAATGCTTGCAGCAAGATGGCCATCAGGTTTGACAGCAGGATGACGCACAGTAGCGTGTAGCCAAATTGCGCGCCACCGGCCAGATCGGTCGCCCAGTTGCCGGGGTCCATGTAGCCGACCGATACCATGTAGCCCGGCCCGGAAAACGCCAGCAAGCGGCGTAGCCAAGTGCCCGTCGCGGGAACATTCACACTTGCATTGACTTCGGACAGGCTTGGCTGGCGATGCGAGGCGTCGGCAAATCGCCAGGCAGCAGGGGTAGAAGGGAGCACAGGCTTGGACATGGCACAACTCCAGTGGACCGAAAGCGATACTGCAGAGATCGCCGTTCCAGAGAGACGTAGCCGTGAATGAAGAATTTAAGCCTGGCTCACGCTCAGTGTGCGCATGCGTTGAAGGACCGCGTTGAGCCCGTTGCTGCGCGAGGGTGAAAGCTGGCGTGACAAGCCCAGTTGGGCAAACCAGTCAGGCAGGTCGACTGCCTGCAACTCGGCGCCAGACAAACCGTTGACCCGTGCCAGCAGCAAGGCCACCAGTCCACGGATCATGCGTGCATCGCTGCTCGCGGCGAACTGCCAGTGGCCATCGTGCAGACGGCCGACCAGCCACACCAGGCTTTCGCAGCCCTGCACAAGGTTCGAATCGACTTTTTCCGCATCCGCCAGGGCGGGCAGGCGCTCACCCCATTGCATCAGCATCCGTGCGCGCTGTTCCCAACTGCCGACAGCCTGAAAAGCCTCCAGCGCGGCCACTGCCTCCACCGGCAAGTTCATCGCAGCATATCCAAGGCTTGATCCAGTGCCTCAAAGAAGCGTTCCAGGTCATCGGAATCGTTATACAGCGCCAGGGACACACGAATCGCCCCCGACAGATGCATCGCCTTGAGCAACGGCATGGCGCAGTGATGCCCGGCGCGCACGGCGATGCCTTGCTCGGTGAGCAGGTGCGCGAGGTCGGCGTTATGCACGCCGTCGACCACAAAGCTGACCAACGCCACCTGGGGCGAACCCAGCACGTGCACGCCATTGCGCGCTTTGAGCCCGCGCAACAGGTAATCATGCAACGCCGCTTCATGGGCGATCACTGCCTGTTGATCCAGCGAACTCAGGTAATCCAGGCTGGCGCCCAGGCCGATCACGCTGGCAATCGGCGGGGTGCCGGCCTCAAAGCCAAGTGGCGCCGGGCGGAAGCTGGCGCTGTGGTAATCGGCCTGTTGCACCATCTCGCCGCCGAACTGCCAGTGACGCACGTGGTGCAGGGCCTCGTTACGGCCAAACAGCACGCCGACGCCGTCCGGGCCATACAACTTATGACTGGAAAACACGTAGAAGTCGCAACCCAGGGCCTGCACGTCGTGACGACCATGGACGATGCCCTGGGCGCCGTCGATTACGGTCAGCGCGCCGTGTGGCTGGGCGAGTGCCATCAGAGCGTCCAGCGGCTGCCAGGCGCCGAGCACGTTGGATAGCTGGCTCACTGCCAGTAGCCGTGTACGCGGGCCGATCAACTCGGCAGCGGCAGTGAGGTCGATCACGCCGTCATCACTCAGTGGCAGAACCACCAGGTTCAGTGCGCGACGCTTGGCCAGTTGCTGCCAGGGCAGCAGGTTGGCGTGGTGTTCCAGCGCGCTGATGACAATCTCATCGCCCGCATTGAATAAGTGCTCAAGGCCATAGGCCAGGAGGTTGAGCGCAGAGGTCGCGCCGTGGGTGAACACGATCTGCCCGCTGTCGCCTGCATTCAACCACTGCGCGACCTTGCTGCGGCTGTCTTCAAACGCCTGGGTCGCATGGGCGCCTGGCAAATGCTGGGCCCGGTGCACATTCGCTGCGCCGTTGGCGTAGTAATGGCTGATGGCATCCAGCAAGGCCTGGGGTTTTTGCGTGGTGGCGGCGTTGTCCAGGTAGGTCTGGTCTTGCCGTTGCAGGGTGGCGATGGCCGGAAAGTCGGCGCGCCAGGGGGAGGGCACTAGCATGGTGTTCAAGACTCGTATAAGCGAGCCCCAGGGTCGGGGCCCGCTAGGGGCATCGAGTGGCTGCTTAGTTGTGAGCGTGCAGCGCTTCGTTCAGTTCGATGGCCGATTTGTGGGTTTTGCACTCCACGGCACCGGTCTCGGAGTTGCGGCGGAACAGCAGGTCCGGCTGGCCGGCCAGCTCGCGTGCCTTGACCACTTTGACCAGTTGGTTCTGCTCGTCCAGCAGCGCAACCTTGGTGCCGGCAGTGACGTACAGGCCTGACTCAACGGTGTTGCGGTCGCCCAGCGGGATACCGATACCGGCGTTGGCGCCGATCAGGCAGCCTTCGCCGACCTTGATCACGATGTTGCCGCCGCCCGACAGGGTGCCCATGGTGGAGCAACCGCCGCCCAGGTCCGAGCCCTTGCCGACGAATACGCCCGCCGATACACGGCCTTCAATCATCCCCGGGCCTTCGGTGCCGGCGTTGAAGTTGACGAAACCTTCGTGCATCACGGTGGTGCCTTCGCCGACGTAGGCGCCCAGGCGGATGCGTGCTGCATCAGCGATACGCACGCCGCTCGGCACCACGTAGTCGGTCATTTTCGGGAACTTGTCCACCGAGAACACTTCCAGCAGCTCGCCACGCAGGCGGGCCTCCAACTGGCGTTCGGCCAGTTCGTTGATGTCGATCGCGCCCTGGCTGGTCCAGGCCACGTTTGGCAACTGCGGGAACACACCGGCCAGGCTCAGGCCGTGGGGCTTGACCAGGCGGTGGGACAGCAGGTGCAGCTTGAGGTAGGCCTCAGGCGTGGAAGTCAGTGCGGCGTCTTCGGCCAGCAGGGTGGCGACCAGTGGCGTGTGGCTTTCAGCCAGGCGATTGAGCAGCGCGGCTTGGGTAGCGTCGACATTCTTGAGCGCATCAGCCAGTAGCAGCGCTTGGCTGATGGTGAAGGTGATCGCCTGGTTGCCTTCGGTGTAGCCGAGGATCGGCGCGATGGCGTTGATGATTTCTGCCGACGGGTTGAGCAGCGGTTGTGCGTAAAACACTTCCAGCCAAGCACCTTGGCGGTTCTGAGTGCCGACGCCGAAGCCCAGGCTGAACAGGGAATTGGACATGCTGTTACCTCTACAAAAATGGAAAGGGCTGGCCTACTTGAGGGCCGCCGAATAACTATCTGGCTTGAAGCCAATCAGGGTTCTGTCACCGAGATCAAGCACCGGGCGCTTGATCATCGAAGGTTGTGCGAGCATCAATTCAATGGCTTTCGACTGATCGAGATCGGCTTTGCGTTCGTCTTCGAGTTTGCGAAAGGTGGTGCCCGCACGGTTCAAAACCACCTGCCAACCGTGCTCGTCGCACCATTGGGTCAAGTGTTCGCGGTCGATACCGGCCGTTTTGTAGTCGTGGAACTCATAGCTGACGCCGTGCTCATCGAGCCAGGTGCGCGCCTTTTTCATGGTGTCGCAGGCTTTGATGCCGAAAAGGTGCAACGTTTTGCTTGAAGCGGTCAAGGAATTGCCCCCCTTTGGACCAAGTGGAAACGAAAGGTCACGGATTATGCCATGACCAGCGGTCTCTGGTGCCCCTCGTCATGCTGGCGTGCGACTTATGTGCAAATGCCAGCCGGCAGCATAGGTCGTTAATATGGCACTTCAACGGCCAGTTGTTGCCTGATGTGTGTCGTTGCAAGTCGATTGTCCGGGAAAACCGCGTTATGCAAACCGCCTACACCGTTCTTATCCTGCTGATGCTGGTCAGCGTTTCGCGTCTGGTCGGGCGTGTCATTCCTCTGCCGTTGCCCTTGGTACAGATTGCCGCCGGTGCCTTGCTGGCCTGGCCGACGCTGGGGCTGCATGTGGCGCTGGACCCCGAGTTGTTCCTGTTTCTGTTCTTGCCGCCGTTGTTGTTCTCCGATGGCTGGCGTATGCCCAAGCGAGAGTTGTGGCGCCTGCGCGGGCCGATCCTGACACTGGCGGTGGGCCTGGTGCTGTTTACCGTAGTGGGCGCCGGTTACTTCATTCATTGGATTTTGCCGACGATCCCGTTGCCGGTGGCCTTCGCCCTGGCGGCCGTGTTATCGCCGACGGATGCCGTGGCGGTGTCGGCCATTTCCCAGAACCGCTTGCCCACGCCGCTGATGCACATGCTCCAGGGCGAGGCCTTGATGAATGATGCCTCGGGCCTGGTGACCTTCAAGTTCGCCCTGGCGGCGGCGTTGACCGGGGTGTTTTCCCTGGCGGATGCCAGCCTCACATTCGTGCTGGTGGCAGTCGGTGGCCTGGCGGTCGGCGTGGCCCTGAGTTGGCTGGTCGGCCGGTTGCGCGCGTGGATGATCGCCCGGGGCTGGGACGACCCGGCAACTCACGTGGTGTTCATGTTGCTGCTGCCGTTTGCGGCCTATGTGCTGGCCGAACGGCTGGGGGCTTCGGGCATTTTGTCGGCGGTGGCGGCGGGCATGATGCAGAGCTGGCTCGACCTGCTGCCGCGCCAGACCAGCACGCGTTTGCTCAATCGTAGCGTGTGGTCGTTGCTGGAGTTCGCCTTCAATGGGTTGATCTTCCTGCTGCTGGGCCTGCAACTGCCGGACATCATCAAGGCGGTGGTCAGCCATGAGCCGACACTGTGGCCGACCCTGTTTTATCGCTGCCTGGATGTGGTCGCGATCTTCCTGGTGCTGGTGGTGCTGCGCTTTATCTGGGTGCAGAGCATCTGGCGGCTGTCGGGTTTGCTGCGCAGGCTACGTGGGAAAAGTGAACTGACGCTGGTACCGACCGCCCGGTCCTGCTGGCTGTTGACGGTCGGTGGGGTGCGCGGTGCGGTGACGCTGGCGGGTGTGATGTCGGTGCCGTTGTTGCTGGCGCCTGGACAGGATTTTCCCGAGCGTGACCTGCTGATTTTCATCGCGGCAGGCGTGATTCTGTTGTCGCTGATCGCCGCGTGTATCGCCTTGCCGCTGTTGTTGCGCGGTATCGAAAAGAGCCCCGACGAAAAGCGCCACAACGAGGTGCGCGAAGCCTGGAAGAAAACCGCCGTGGCCGCGATCCATGCCCTGGAAACCGAAGAGCCCGGTGAGGCCGGGACCCCGGATGCCGCCCAGTCGGCATTGGCCGCTGAGCTCAAGGCACGATTGATGTCGGAATATCGCCATCAATTGGAGGTGTTCAACGACTCGACCGAAGCCCAAATGCTGGCGCAGCAGTTGGACCAGTTGGAGCGCAAGCTTCGGCTCAAAGCCCTGCGTGCGCAACGCCTTGAGTTGTACAGTCTGAGTCGGCATCACGAAATCGCGGACGATGTATTGCGGGAGGTATTGGCGGAGCTTGATATGAGTGAGGCGAACCTGGGATTGAAAAAGTAGCGTTTTCGCCCTTATTGGGTCTGGGGTAGGTTTTTTTTGCCCAGGCAATGTCCCCGGCACTGAGTGTCGAGCCTCTTGAGTGAAACTCGTTGCTAGTGGTCAAGCCGGGGCTGAGGGAGTAATGCATGATCGAGTCTGGATCGTAGGGCAAAAAATCGTAGGACCCGCTGCGCGGTAGCGGTAGAAAGTTGGTTTGCTGATAGGTTCGTGGGTAGTTCATGTCAAGAACTGACTGATTCCACTGGATATTGTTATCGGGATGTTGATGCGCGTGGTGTGCGCCCAGCATGTGCCCGAACTCATGCAGCACGGTCTGGTTGAATGACGGCAACGTATGATCTATCGGCAGGCTCATCGTTGGGGCTCCATACAAAGCACGTTGAGCGTCGTTACCTATCCGTGAGGAGCCGCCCGCGTCGCCTACTATATTCTGCGTAATTCTAACGTCGCCCTCGTCGCCCGATACGAACTCGAATGTGAGGTTGATATGGGTTGACCACTCGCTGGCGGCGTTTTTGACTGCCAGCACATAGGGGGCATCCATCGGGTAATCGTACATCGCGATCTTGATGGTGCTGTTTTGCGGCCAGTATTTAGCGGGTTCACCCACATTGCGTCGACGTCTGGAAAGGCGTTCGGGTTGATCGACGCCGTCGTTCGAGCGATCAGTGGGGGGAGGGGAGCAGAGGGTAAAAACGGTGGCTGAGATCATGGCGTTTTCCCGTTGGAGTCAGTGACGAAACTGTCATTTGATTCGTCCTGAACGTAGGGAAAGTTCCAGCATTGAGTGTCGGCGATTGTTACTTTGGCCCGTGATATCTGTCAGATACCACGGGCTTCAGCGTTTTAGCGGCGGCTAATGAACGCCCGGATCCGCTCAGCCGCTTCCACACACTCCGCCAACGGCGCAACCAACGCCATCCGCACACGACCGGCGCCAGGGTTGAAGCCATCCACCTCCCGCGACAGGTACGAACCCGGCACGACGGTCACATGTTCTTCCACGAACAGGTCGCGGCAGAACGCAGCGTCGTCGCCATTCACATTCGGCCACAAATAGAAGCCACCATCTGGGCTCTCTACGTCCAGTACCGGCTTGAGAATCGCCAGTACTGCGTCGAATTTCTCGCGATACAAGTCACGATTGGCCAGCACGTGGGCTTCGTCCTGCCAGGCAGCAATGCTGGCCAGTTGCGTTTGCACCGGCATCGCACACCCGTGGTAGGTGCGGTACAGCAGGAAGGCCTTGAGGATGTCCGCGTCGCCGGCCACAAAACCGGAGCGTAGGCCCGGCAGGTTCGAGCGCTTGGACAGGCTGTGGAACACTACGCAGCGCTTGAAGTCCTGGCGGCCCAGTTCGACGCACGCGCTCAACAGGCCGGGCGGCGGGGTTTGTTCGTCGAAGTACAGTTCGCTGTAGCACTCGTCGGCGGCGATGACGAAGTCGTATTCGTCGGCCAGGGCGATGAGTTTTTTCAGGGTGTCGACGGGGATCAGCGCGCCGGTCGGGTTGCCGGGCGAGCACAGGAACAGGATCTGGCAGCGCTTCCAGATGTCCGGCGTCACAGCGTCGAAGTCCGGGTTGAAGCCATTGGCGTCCAGGCACGGCAGGTAGTGCGGCTTGGCTCCGGCCAGGAACGCCGCGCCTTCGTAGATCTGGTAGAACGGGTTCGGGCTGACCACCAGTGCGTCGGCGCCACGGTTGACCACGGTCTGGGTGAAGGCGAACAGCGCTTCACGGGTGCCGTTGACCGGCAGGATGTTGCGCGCCGGGTCGAGCCAGCTCTTGGGTACGTTGAAGCGACGCTCGCACCAGGCACCGATGGCTTCGCGCAGGGCCGGGATGCCCAGGGTGGTCGGGTACACGGCCATCTGGTCGAGGTTGTTGCTCAACGCCTCAGCGACGAACTGCGGGGATTTGTGCTTCGGTTCGCCGATGGACAGCGCGATCGGGCGCTTGTCCGGGTTTGGCGTGACGCTGCCCAGCAGGGCGCGCAGTTTCTCGAACGGGTAGGGCTGGAGCTGGTTCAGGGCGTTGTTCATGTAAGCCTCTATGACGGTGTACACAGACCCTGTGGGAGCTGGCTTGCCTGCGATGCGGGCAGCGCGGTGCAACTGGCTGACCGCGGCGATGCCATCGCAGGCAAGCCAGCTCGCACAAGGGGCGTGTTTACAAAGTTAAAAATTCATATGGTCAGGCGTGTCAGCTCGACGCCGGGTTCCTGGGTGACGCTTAGCTGCTGGACGATGGCTTCCTGCAGACGCAGGCACAGTTCCGGATCGGACAACGGCTGGTTGTCGGCATCGGTGATGAAGAACACGTCTTCCACGCGCTCGCCGAGGGTCGCAATCTTGGCGTTTTGCAGCGACAGGTCGAACTCCAGGAAAATCCCGCCGATGCGTGCCAGCAGGCCCGGACGATCCGGGGCGCTGAGTTCCAGCACCGTCACCGGGCGCTGGGCGTCGTTGGAAATGGTTACCTGGGGCGCAAACGCAAAGTGTTTGAGTTGGCGCGGTACCCGGCGCTGGATGATGGTCGGGTAGTCGTCAGGGTTGCGCAGGGCCTCGGTCAGGCCTTCGCGGATCTTTTTCACGCGCGCCGGGTTGTCGCCAATCGAGTCGCCGTCGGTGTCGAGCACGATATAGGTGTCGAGGGTGAACTGGCTGCTGGAGGTGATGACGCGGGCGTCATGGATGTTCAGGTTGAGCTGGTCCATGGCCGCCACGGTCACGGCGAAGAAGTCGTGCTGGTCCGGTGCGTAGATGAAGATCTGCGTGCCGCCCTCGAATTCGCGTTGGGTGGTTTCCTTGATCAGCACCAGCGGGCCACCGTCGGCGGGCTGTTGCAGGATCGCGTCAGTGTGCCAGGCGACATCGCCGGCGGTGTGGCGCAAGAAGTAATCGTCGCCCAGTTGCGACCACAATTGCTCGACATCGTCCGGATCGTTGCCGCCGCGCACCAGAATGTCCAAGGCCGCACTTTGGGTGCGGCGGATCTGCTCTTCGCGATCTACCGGGTTTTCCAGGCCACGGCGCAGGGCGCGCTTGGTCTCGGTGTAGAGCTGGCGCAACAGGCTGGCACGCCAGGAGTTCCAGAGTGTAGGGTTGGTGGCGTTGATGTCGGAGACGGTCAGCACGTACAGGTAGTCGAGGCGGGTCTCATCGCCGACGATCTGCGCAAAGTCGTGGATCACCTGCGGGTCGGACAAGTCCTTGCGCTGGGCGGTGGTCGACATCACCAGATGGTTCTGCACCAGCCAGACGATCAGGCGGCTGTCCCAAACGGGCAACTGATGACGCTGGCAGAAAGCTTCGGCGTCAACCGCGCCCACCTCGGAGTGGTCGCCATGCCGGCCCTTGCCGATGTCGTGGTACAGGCCGGCCAGGTAGATCAGCTCGGGCTTGGGCAGCTTGGCCATGAGTTTGCTGGCCAGCGGGAATTTCTCTGACACTTGCGTGTACTGAAGCTTACGCAGGTGCTTGATCAGGTTCAGGGTGTGCGCGTCCACGGTATAGATGTGGAACAGGTCGTGTTGCATCTGACCGACGATAAAGCCGAACTCCGGCAGATAGCGCCCGAGGATGCCGTAACGGTTCATGCGCCGCAGGTTGCGGTGGATACCGATCTTGCACTTGAACAGCTCGATGAACAGGCTAGTGTTGCGGATGTCGTTGCGGAAATCTTCGTCGATCAGGTGACGGTTCTCCCGCAGCAGGCGGATGGTGTCGGCGCGCACGCCTTTGATTTCCGGCTGCTGGGCCATCAGCACGAAGATTTCCAGCATGGCGAACGGCGTGCGGCGGAACACGTTGTCGTTGCGTGCCTCGATATAGCCGTCGTGCAGTTGGAAGCGTGCGTTGATCGGCTGCGGCGGCGCTTCGTCTTCGGGGGCCAGGATCACCTCTTCGAAGTGCTGGATGATCAGGTCGCTGAGCTGGGCAATGCTCATGACCACTCGGTAGTACTGCTGCATGAAGCTTTCGATGCTGGTCTTCGCGTCTTCACCCTCAAAACCCAGCAGGGTAGCGATGGAGCGCTGATGGTCGAACAGCAGGCGGTCTTCGGAGCGCCCGGCGAGCATGTGCAGGGCGTAGCGCACTTTCCACAGGAACTCCTGGGACGAGGCCAGCAGGGCGTTTTCGCTCTCTACCAGGAAGCCCTCGCCAGCCAGGGCGCGCAGGTTCAGGGTGCCGTACTGGCGACGGGCAACCCACAAAATCGTCTGGATGTCCCGCAGCCCGCCGGGCGAGCCTTTGACGTTGGGTTCCAGGTTGTATTCGGTGTCGTTGTACTTGTGGTGACGGGCCTTTTGCTCGGCACGCTTGGCCAGGAAGAAGTCCTTGCTTGGCCACATATGCGCGGTGCTGGTGACTTCGAGCATGCGCTGGCGCAGGCGCTCGGGGCCGGCGATGGTGCGGCTTTCCATCAGGTTGGTGATGACGGTGAGGTCGGCGCGGGCCTCTTCGGCGCATTCGTCGACCGAGCGCACGCTTTGGCCGACTTCCAGGCCGATGTCCCACAACAGCGTCAGAAAACGCTCGATGGAATCGCGAAAGATCTCATGGTCGGCACTATCCAGCAGGATCAGCAGGTCGATGTCGGAGTAAGGGTGCAACTCGCCACGTCCGTAGCCGCCGACGGCCACCAGGGCGATATCGGCGTCTTCACTCCAATTGAACTGCTCCCAGGCCTTTTGCAGGATGTTATCGACGAACCAGGCGCGGTCCTCGATCAGCCGGCGAATGTCCCGGCCACTGCGGAAGCGCTCGTCGAGCACCTCGCGGGCCTGGCGGATGGCCTTCTTGAACGCGGCGATAGGGCTCGCCTTCAGGGCCAGTTCGGCCTGGAACTGGCCACGGTCGAAGAGTTCGGGATCCACCTGGGGCATCGATCGGCTTTCCTTTCTAGCTATAAGTCAGTGACAGGGTTGCGGGAAAACCGAAGCAATCATCACGCCGAAACGCGTGGGATGGTGTCGTCAGCGCGCAGGGTGAAGATCTCGTAGCCGGTTTCGGTGACCAGCAGGGTGTGCTCCCACTGGGCTGAGAGCTTGCGGTCCTTGGTGATGGCGGTCCAGCCGTCGCCCAGCACCTTGGTGTCGGCCTTGCCCTGGTTGATCATCGGCTCGATGGTGAAGGTCATGCCCGCTTTGAGTTCCATGCCGGTGCCTGCGCGGCCGTAGTGCAGGATCTGTGGCTCTTCGTGGAACACGGTACCGATACCGTGGCCGCAGAATTCGCGGACCACCGAGAAACCGTTCTTTTCGGCGTGCTTCTGGATCACTTCACCGATGTCGCCCAGGCGGCAGCCGGGTTTCACGATCTCGATGGCCTTGTACATGCATTCCTGGGTGACCTGGGACAGGCGCTCGGCCCAGACTGGCACATTGCCGACGTGGAACATGCGGCTGGTGTCGCCGAAGTAGCGGTCCTTGATCACGGTGACGTCAATGTTCAGGGTGTCGCCGTCCTTCAACGGCTTGTCACCTGGAATCCCGTGGCAGACCACGTGGTTGACCGAGGTGCAGATCGACTTGGGGAAGCCCTTGTAGTTCAGCGGGGCAGGGATGGCACCCTGCACATTGACTATATAGTCGTGGCAGATCTGGTTCAGGGTTTCGGTGGTGACGCCGGGCTTGACGTGTTCGGCAATCATTTCCAGCACGTCGGCAGCCAGTTTGCCGGCGATGCGCATGCCAGCGATGTCTTCGGCGGTTTTCAAGCTAACGGTCATACAGGCTCTCTCTAGCGCGGCGCGCTGAAATCAATACGGTTTACGGGCGTGCGACAAAAGGTTGCAAAATTCGCACAAGCCACAGAAAACGCGATTCTAACAGACCATGGCCTCAAATCATGAGCCTCTGATGATCGCTTCTCTCTATAAGGTAGGGCTATATCAGCTCTATTCAAGGGGTTACACGAAAGCGCGCTGCGGCAAGTGTGATTGCGTATTCCGTTTTTGCCGATGCTGTGGTATAAAATGCGCCGCTTTCCGGGGATACCCCGCAAAGCTTAAATCCACACACGTGTCGACACGATGACCTGGGTGCCGGAGGCCTTGATGCCGCTGGTTGGTCATTGGGATACGTGGAGGCCAAACCCGACTTATTAAGGAACTATCATGTCCCAAGTCAACATGCGCGATATGCTGAAGGCCGGTGTGCACTTCGGTCACCAGACCCGTTACTGGAACCCGAAAATGGGTAAATACATTTTCGGCGCGCGTAACAAGATCCACATCATCAACCTTGAAAAAACCCTGCCAATGTTCAACGAAGCTCTGACTTTCGTAGAGCGTCTGGCCCAGGGCAAAAACAAGATTCTGTTCGTCGGCACCAAGCGTTCCGCTGGCAAGATCGTTGCTGAAGAAGCAGCACGTTGCGGTTCGCCGTACGTCGATCACCGCTGGTTGGGTGGCATGCTGACCAACTTCAAAACCATCCGTGCTTCCATCAAGCGTCTGCGTGACCTTGAAGTACAAGCCGAAGACGGTACTTTCGCCAAGCTGACCAAGAAAGAAGCGCTGATGCGCTCCCGTGACCTGGAAAAGCTCGATCGTTCCCTGGGTGGTATCAAGGACATGGGCGGTCTGCCTGACGCACTGTTCGTTATCGACGTTGATCACGAGCGCATCGCGATCACCGAAGCCAACAAGCTGGGCATCCCGGTTATCGGCGTAGTCGATACCAACAGCAGCCCGGAAGGCGTTGACTACATCATCCCAGGCAACGATGACGCAATCCGCGCTATCCAGCTGTACATGGGTTCGATGGCTGACGCTGTAATCCGTGGTCGCAACCACGTTGCTGGTGGTACCGAGCAGTTCGTTGAAGAAGCTCCGGTAGCTGCCGCTGAGTAATTAGCGCCCTGGCGTTGACTCAGTAAGCAAAAAGGGGGCTTGGCCCCCTTTTTGCCACCTCGAAAACCGTTTGTCGGCGCCCACTTGTGGTAACGCAACCTAGCGACTGTAACGTGCAGTGGCCTACAACGGAGATTCGGGAAGAATTGATCGCCCGTTTGATCGGGTGGAATGGTTGAAAACCTATCCAAGAGGATTTTGAAATGGCAGAGATTACTGCAGCGTTGGTTAAAGAACTGCGTGAGCGTACCGGCGAAGGCATGATGGATTGCAAAAAGGCCTTGACCAAGGCCGGCGGCGACATCGAAAAAGCCATCGACGACATGCGTGCCTCGGGCGCCATCAAGGCCGCCAAGAAAGCCGGCAACGTCGCTGCTGAAGGCGCTATCGCTCTGGTTGAAGACGGTAAAGCTGCCGTTCTGCTGGAAGTGAACTCGCAGACCGACTTCCTGGCCCTGCAAGACGACTTCAAGGCATTCGTTGCTGCCAGCGTCAAGAAAGCATTCGACGAGAAGCTGACTACCGTTGAGCCTCTGATCGAAGCGCAAGAAGCTGATCGCCTGGTACTGGTCGGCAAGGTTGGCGAAAACGTCAACATCCGTCGCCTGACCCGCGTTGAAGGTGATGTGGTTGGTGGTTACCTGCACGGCAACAAGATCGGTGTAGCCGTTGTTCTGAAAGGCGGCGACGTTGAGCTGGCCAAAGACATCGCTATGCACGTTGCTGCAAGCAACCCAGAATTCCTGCTGCCTTCGGAAGTTTCTGACGAAGCCATCGAGCGTGAAAAAGCTGTGTTCCTGAGCCTGAACGCCGACAAGATCGCCGGCAAGCCAGAAAACATCGTTGAAAACATGATCAAAGGCCGTATCAGCAAGTTCCTGGCTGAAGCGAGCCTGGTTGAGCAGGCGTTCGTCAAGAACCCTGAAGTCAAGGTTGGCGAACTGGCCAAGAAAGCCGGTGCTGAAATCGTTTCCTTCACTTACTACAAAGTAGGCGAAGGCATCGAGAAGCCGGTCGACAACTTCGCTGAAGAAGTTGCTGCCCAGCTGGCTGCCGCCAAGCAATAAGACAGTTTTCAACTGTCGCCCGAAAGAGGCTGCCCGCTCACGCGCGCAGCCTCTTTTCAAATGGGAAGGCCGATTTTAATTGGCTTCCCTTCGGAACTGGCTTACAAAGCCGTGTTCCGATGGCGCTGTAGCAGCGTCCAGCTAGAGTGAACGCAAGCCGTAAAACGGCTCGCCAAGAATTTTTAAAAAATACGCCGCAGGAGAGATTCGCAATGGCTCAGCAGGGCAGTGGTTATCAGGCTCGCTATAAACGCATTCTACTCAAGCTCAGCGGCGAGGCCCTGATGGGCTCGGAAGAGTTCGGGATCGATCCCAAGGTGCTCGACCGCATGGCGCTGGAAGTTGGCCAACTGGTCGGCATCGGCGTACAGGTCGGCCTGGTGATCGGCGGTGGCAACCTGTTCCGCGGCGCGGCACTGAGCGCCGCTGGCATGGATCGGGTTACTGGCGACCACATGGGCATGCTGGCCACTGTGATGAACGCCCTGGCCATGCGCGACGCCCTGGAGCGTGCCAACATCTCGGCTATCGTGATGTCAGCTATTTCCATGGTCGGCGTGACCGATCACTATGACCGCCGCAAAGCCATGCGCCACCTGAATTCCAAGGAAGTGGTGATCTTCGCCGCTGGTACGGGCAACCCGTTCTTCACCACCGACTCCGCAGCCTGCCTGCGCGCCATCGAAATCGACGCTGACGTGGTGTTGAAGGCGACCAAGGTAGATGGTGTGTACACTGCCGATCCATTCAAAGACCCGCATGCCGAGAAGTTCGATCATCTGACCTACGATGAAGTACTGGATCGCAAGCTGGGCGTGATGGACCTGACGGCTATTTGCCTGTGCCGCGACCACAAGATGCCGCTGCGCGTATTTAACATGAACAAGCCCGGCGCCCTGCTGAATATTGTACACGGCGGCGCAGAAGGGACTCTGATCGAGGAAGGCCAACAATGATCAACGAAATCAAGAAAGACGCCCAGGCGCGTATGCAAAAATCCCTGGAATCCCTGAGCCATGCATTTGGCCAGATCCGTACCGGCAAGGCGCACCCGAGCATCCTGGGCAGCGTGATGGTGCCTTACTACGGTTCCGATACCCCGATCAGCAGCGTTGCCAACATTACTGTTAAAGACTCGCGCACGCTGCAAGTCGTCGCGTTCGAGCGCAACATGCTGGGTGCTGTCGACAAGGCCATCCAGAGTGCCGGTTTGAACCTCAACCCGACCAACCTGGGTGAGCTGCTGCTGATCTCCATGCCGGCCCTGACCGAAGAAACCCGTAAGGGTTTCACCAAGCAGGCGCGTAGTGCTGCCGAAGATGCGCGTGTTGCCGTGCGCAACATCCGTCGTGATGCCTTGGGTGACTTGAAGAAACTGGTCAAGGACAAGGAAATCAGCGAAGACGAAGAGCGTCGTGCCACCGCTGATATCGACAAGCTGACCAAGGATGCCGAGGCCCAAATCACCAAGGCTACCGAAGAAAAAGAAAAGGACCTGATGGCCGTATAAGGGGTCAGGACGCCTTCATGGAAAAGACCAAGCAGACTGTACCCTCTGTGGTGCCGCGCCATGTCGCGATCATCATGGATGGGAATAATCGCTGGGCGAAGAAACGCTTTATGCCGGGTGTTGCCGGGCATAAAGCGGGTGTCGATGCGGTTCGGGCTGTGATCGAGGTGTGCGCCGAGGCCAAGGTCGAGGTGTTGACCTTGTTCGCCTTCTCCAGTGAGAACTGGCAGCGGCCCGCCGAAGAAGTCAGCGCCTTGATGGACCTGTTCTTCAAGGCCTTGCGTCGTGAAGCCAAGCGGCTCAACGACAACAACATCAGCCTGCGCATCATCGGCGATCGCTCGCGCTTTCATCCCGAACTGCAAGCCGCCATGCGCGAAGCCGAGGCCATTACGGCCGGGGCCAATCGATTTGTGCTGCAGATCGCTGCCAACTACGGTGGTCAGTGGGATATCGCCCAGGCTGCACAGCGTCTGGCGCGTGAAGTGCAGGCCGGTCATCTTCGGCCCGACGACATCACCCCTGAACTGTTGCAGACCTGCCTGGTGACCGGCGACCTGCCGCTGCCAGACTTGTGCATCCGTACCGGTGGTGAGCACCGCATAAGCAATTTCTTGCTGTGGCAACTGGCTTACACCGAGCTGTACTTCTCCGACCTGTTCTGGCCGGACTTCAAACACGATGCCATGCGTAACGCGCTGGCCGATTTCGCTTCCCGTCAGCGTCGCTTCGGTAAAACGAGCGAGCAGATCGAAGCTGGAGCCCGGGTTTAAATGCTTAAACAACGAATCATCACAGCACTGATCCTGTTGCCGATCGCCTTGTGTGGGTTTTTCCTGCTCGACGGTTCCGCCTTTGCGCTGTTTATCGGCCTGGTGGTCACCCTGGGTGCCTGGGAATGGGCGCGGCTGGCGGGTTTCAGTGCGCAATTGCCGCGCGTTGTGTATGCCGCTGTCGTAGCTGCCTTGGCGTTCCTCCTGTACATCCTGCCGGACATAGCGCCCTGGGTGTTGGGGGCGGCGGTGCTGTGGTGGGCGCTGGCGACATTCCTGGTGTTGACCTATCCGGGCACCAGCAGCAAGTGGTCCAGTGTGGCCTGCAAGCTGGTGATCGGTTTGTTGATCCTGCTACCGGCCTGGCAAGGGCTGGTGGAGATCAAGCGTTATCCAATGGGTAACTGGCTGATCCTGGCGGTTATGGTGTTGGTCTGGGGCGCAGATATCGGCGCCTACTTCTCCGGTCGGGCCTTCGGCAAGCGCAAGCTGGCGCCGGCGGTCAGTCCAGGCAAGAGCTGGGAAGGCGTGTATGGCGGCCTGGCGTTGACCCTGGTGATCACGCTGGTTGTCGGTGTTGTGCGTGACTGGTCGGTGAAGGAGATTTTCCTGGCACTGCTGGCCACCGCCATTGTCGTGTTCATCTCGGTCGTAGGTGATCTCACTGAAAGCATGTTCAAGCGTCAGGCCGGGATCAAGGACAGCAGCAACCTGCTGCCGGGTCATGGTGGTGTGCTGGACCGTATCGACAGCCTGACCGCTGCCATCCCGATCTTCGCCGTACTGTTGTGGATGACCGCTTCGTGAGCCGCCTGCAGCAAGTCACCGTGCTCGGTGCAACCGGCTCGGTGGGGTTGAGCACCCTGGACGTGATTGCTCGTCACCCTGATCGCTACCAAGTCTTCGCCCTGACCGGTTTTACCCGCCTGAGCGAACTGCTGGCCTTGTGTGTGCGTCACGCGCCGCGCTTTGCCGTGGTGCCTGAGGCCGCTGCGGCTCGGAGCCTGCAGGATGATTTGCGGGCTGCCGGGCTTGCCACTCAAGTGCTGGTGGGGGAGGAGGGGCTGTGCCAGGTCTCGGGCGATGCTGAAGTGGATACCGTGGTGGCTGCTATTGTCGGCGCTGCGGGCCTGCGCCCAACCTTGGCTGCCGTGGATGCTGGTAAGAAGATCCTGCTGGCCAATAAAGAAGCGCTGGTCATGTCCGGTGCGCTCTTCATGCAGGCGGTGCGTAAGAGTGGTGCGGTGCTGTTGCCGCTGGACAGCGAGCACAACGCAATCTTCCAATGCATGCCCGGCGATTATGCGCGTGGCTTGAGCCAGGTGGGTGTACGCCGGATCCTGCTGACTGCCTCTGGTGGTCCGTTCCGACAAACCCCGCTGGCTGAGCTGGAGCATGTGTCGCCCGACCAGGCGTGCGCTCATCCGAACTGGTCCATGGGGCGTAAAATCTCCGTGGATTCGGCGAGCATGATGAACAAAGGCCTGGAGCTGATCGAGGCGTGCTGGTTGTTCGATGCACGGCCGGATCAGGTCGAGGTGGTGATTCACCCGCAGAGTGTGATTCATTCTCTCGTTGATTACGTGGACGGTTCGGTGCTTGCGCAGTTGGGTAACCCGGATATGCGCACGCCAATTGCCAATGCTCTGGCCTGGCCTGAGCGGATTGATTCGGGCGTAGCGCCTTTGGATCTGTTTGCCGTGGCCCGCCTGGACTTCGAGGCGCCGGACGAGCAGCGCTTCCCTTGCTTGCGCCTGGCGCGGCAAGCGGCGGAAGTGGGTAACAGCGCACCGGCAATGCTGAACGCGGCCAACGAAGTGGCTGTGGCAGCGTTTCTCGAACGGCGCATCCGCTTTCCGCAGATCGCGAGTATCATCGAGGACGTCCTGGCACTTGAGCCTGTCGTAGCGGTGAATGATCTGGCGGCCGTATTCGAGGCTGATACCAAGGCCCGAGCCTTGGCAGAACAATGGTTGAACCGCAACGCGCGTTAGCCTGATCTTCAGGTACTGGATTGGAATGCGGAGAAATTAGATGAGTGCGCTTTACATGATTGTCGGCACCCTGGTTGCTCTGGGTGTGCTGGTCACCTTCCACGAATTCGGCCACTTCTGGGTGGCACGTCGTTGCGGCGTCAAGGTACTGCGCTTTTCCGTCGGTTTCGGCATGCCGCTGGTGCGCTGGCACGACCGTCGTGGTACCGAGTTCGTGATTGCAGCAATCCCGTTGGGTGGCTACGTCAAGATGCTCGATGAGCGCGAAGGCGAAGTACCGGCAGACCAGTTGGACCAATCCTTCAACCGCAAGACCGTTCGTCAGCGCATTGCTATCGTCGCCGCCGGCCCGATCGCCAACTTCCTGTTGGCAATGGTGTTCTTCTGGGTCTTGGCCATGCTGGGCAGCCAGCAGGTGCGTCCGGTCATTGGTGCGGTCGAGTCGGACAGTATTGCCGCCAAGGCTGGATTGGTTGCCGGGCAGGAAATTGTATCTATTGATGGCGAACCCACCACGGGCTGGGGCGCGGTCAATTTGCAGTTGGTGCGTCGGCTGGGTGAAAGCGGCATCGTCAAGGTAGTGGTGCGCGAGCAGGATTCCACCAGCGAAACCCCACGTGAGCTGGCCCTCGACCATTGGCTCAAGGGTGCCGATGAGCCTGATCCGATCAAGTCTCTGGGGATCCGCCCATGGCGTCCGGCCTTGCCGCCGGTCCTCGCTGAGCTGGATCCGAAAGGTCCGGCCCAGGCTGCCGGCTTGAAAACCGGTGATCGTCTGTTGGCCCTCGATGGTCAGGCGCTGGGTGACTGGCAGCAGGTGGTCGACCTGGTACGTGTACGTCCTGATACCAAAATTGTGCTGAAAGTCGAGCGCGACGGTGCTCAAATCGACGTCCCTGTGACCCTGTCGGTGCGTGGGGAGGCCAAGGCGGCCGGGGGTTACCTGGGTGCCGGGGTCAAAGGTGTCGAATGGCCGCCATCCATGGTGCGCGAGGTGAGTTACGGGCCGTTGGCGGCGATTGGCGAAGGTGCAAAACGCACTTGGACCATGAGTGTGCTGACCCTCGAATCCCTCAAGAAAATGTTGTTCGGCGAGCTCTCGGTAAAAAACTTGAGTGGACCGATAACCATTGCTAAAGTGGCGGGCGCTTCTGCCCAGTCGGGTGTCGCGGATTTCCTGAATTTCCTGGCTTATCTGAGTATTAGCCTGGGTGTTCTGAATTTGCTGCCCATTCCTGTATTGGATGGGGGGCATCTGTTGTTTTATCTGGTCGAGTGGGTGCGTGGTCGCCCCTTGTCGGATCGGGTGCAGGGTTGGGGGATACAGATCGGTATCAGTTTGGTGGTCGGGGTGATGTTATTAGCCCTGGTCAACGATCTGGGTCGACTGTAACGCTTCGCTGAATTGCGAATCTGCCGCATTTTGCGGCAGTTTGTTTATTGCCAGTTGGAATAAGAAAGGACTTCATGAAACGTCTGCTGCTAACTGCGGTTCTCACCGTATTGATGATCGCCGAAGTTCACGCCGAGTCCTTCACCATCTCCGATATTCGCGTCAATGGCCTCCAGCGGGTTTCCGCGGGTAGCGTCTTTGGTGCCTTACCGTTGAACGTCGGTGAACAGGCTGATGACCGTCGCCTGGTGGAATCCACTCGTGCGCTGTTCAAAACCGGTTTCTTTCAAGACATCCAACTGGGTCGCGAAGGCAACGTCCTGGTCATCACCGTGGTCGAGCGACCTTCCGTCGCCAGTATCGAGATCGAAGGCAACAAGGCGATCTCTACTGAAGACCTGATGAAAGGTCTGAAACAGTCCGGCCTGGCCGAAGGCGAGATCTTCCAGCGCGCCACCCTCGAAGGTGTGCGTAACGAACTGCAACGCCAGTACGTTGCCCAGGGTCGCTACTCCGCCACCGTGGAAACGGAAGTGGTGCCGCAGCCGCGTAACCGTGTCGGCCTCAAGGTCAACATCAACGAAGGCACCGTGGCGGCGATCCAGCACATCAACGTGGTGGGCAACACCAAGTTCGCTGATGAAGACCTGATCGACCTGTTCGAACTCAAGACCACCAACTGGTTGTCGTTCTTCAAGAACGATGACAAGTACGCCCGTGAAAAGCTGTCCGGTGACCTGGAGCGCCTGCGTTCCTACTACCTCGACCGTGGCTATATCAATATGGATATCGCTTCGACCCAGGTGTCTATCACCCCGGACAAGAAGCACGTCTACATCACCGTCAATGTCAACGAAGGCGAGAAGTACAAGGTTCGTGACGTGAAGCTGAGCGGCGACCTGAAAGTGCCTGAAGACCAGGTCAAGGCGCTGCTGCTGGTGCAGAAGGACCAAGTGTTCTCGCGCAAGCTGATGACCACGACTTCCGAACTGATCACCCGCCGCCTGGGTAACGAAGGCTACACCTTCGCCAACGTCAACGGCGTGCCGACGCCCCATGATGATGACCACACCGTGGACATCACCTTCGTGGTCGATCCAGGCAAGCGTGCTTACGTAAACCGTATCAACTTCCGTGGCAACACCAAGTCTGCGGACGAAGTGCTGCGTCGCGAAATGCGTCAGATGGAAGGTGGCTGGGCGTCGACTTACCTGATCGACCAGTCCAAGACCCGTCTTGAGCGCCTGGGCTTCTTCAAGGAAGTCAACGTCGAAACCCCGGCCGTACCGGGTGTTGATGACCAGGTTGACGTGAACTACGCCGTGGAAGAACAAGCGTCGGGCTCGATCACCGCCAGCGTCGGCTTCGCACAGAGTGCCGGCCTGATCCTCGGTGGTTCGATTACCCAGAACAACTTCCTGGGTACCGGTAACCGTGTATCTATCGGCCTGACCCGAAGCGAATACCAGAGCCGATACAACTTCGGTTACACCGACCCCTACTGGACTGCTGACGGTGTGAGCCTGGGCTACAACGCCTTCTACCGCACCACCGACTACAAAGACCTCGACGTTGACGTTGCAAGCTATGCGATCGACAGCCTCGGCGCTGGTGTGAACATCGGTTACCCGATCAGCGAGACTTCGCGTCTGACGTTCGGCCTGACTGCACAACAGGATGAGATCAAGACCGGTGTGTACACCGTGGATGAGATCTTCGACTTTACCCGTCGCGAAGGTGACAAGTTCCTGAACTTCAAGGCGTCTGCCGGCTGGTCCGAGTCGACCCTGAACAAAGGTGTACTGGCAACCCGTGGTCATTCCCAGAGCCTGACCCTGGAAACCACCACGCCGGGCAGCGACCTGTCGTTCTTCAAGCTCGACTACCGTGGCCAGCTGTTCACGCCACTGAGCGACAACTACACCATGCGCCTGCACACTGAACTGGGCTATGGCGATGGTTATGGCTCCACCAATGGTCTACCGTTCTACGAGAACTACTATGCGGGTGGCTTCAACTCCGTGCGTGGTTTCAAAGACAGCACCTTGGGCCCACGTGGTACTCCAAGTCGTGGTGTTGGCGTAACCGGTAACCAGGGCACTGTGGTTGACTCGGACAACGACCCGCTGCCTTTCGGTGGTAACGTGTTGATCCAGGGTGGTGCGGAAATCCTGTTCCCGCTGCCGTTCGTGAAGGATCAGCGTTCCCTGCGGACTTCGGTCTTCTGGGACGTGGGTAACGTGTTCGACTCCAAGTGCGAGCAGATCACCAACCCGAGCGGTGTGAAGTCCAGAACCGAGTGCAACGACGTGAGCCTCAGTAACCTGGCCAGCTCCGTGGGTGTGGGTGTGACCTGGGTGACTGCGCTTGGCCCATTGAGCTTCGCTCTGGCCATGCCGATCAAGAAACCGGATAACGCTGAAACCCAGATTTTCCAATTCTCCCTCGGCCAGACGTTCTAAGCGTCTGACCCAAGATAACGACAACGGATTCTGTAGGAGTACATCGTGCGTAAGTTGACTCAATTGGTTCTGCTGGCAACCGTGCTGGTAGCGACCCCGGCCTTCGCCGAAATGAAAATCGCCGTCCTGAACTATCAGATGGCTCTGCTGGAATCCGATGCGGCCAAGAAGTACGCCGTGGATGCCGAGAAGAAGTTCGGTCCGCAACTGACCAAGCTCAAGACCCTGGAAAGCAGCGCCAAGGGCATCCAGGATCGCCTGGTAGCCGGTGGTGACAAGATGCAGCAAGGCGAGCGCGAGCGTCTGGAGCTTGAATTCAAGCAAAAGGCCCGTGACTACCAGTTCCAGTCCAAGGAGCTGAACGAAGCCAAGGCTGTTGCTGACCGTGAAATGCTGAAACAACTGAAGCCGAAACTCGACAGCGCTGTTGAAGAAGTCATCAAGAAAGGTGCCTTTGACCTGGTATTCGAGCGTGGCGCTGTGATCGACGTCAAGCCTCAATACGACATCACCCGTCAGGTGATCGAGCGCATGAACCAGCTGAAGTAAGCCATGACCGCGACTATCAAGCTCGGCGAGTTGGCCGAGTTCCTGGGAGCCACCTTGCGTGGCTCCTCGGAGAAGGAAATCACTGGGCTAGCCACCTTGCAGGAGGCTGGCCCAGCTCAGTTGAGCTTCCTCGCAAACCCCCAATACCGTAAATACCTGGTCGACAGCCAAGCCGCAGCCGTGTTGCTGAAGGCCGCTGACGCAGAAGGGTTTGCCGGGGATGCGCTGGTGGTGGCCGACCCCTATCTGGCTTATGCACGGGTGTCGCACCTGTTCGATCCGAAACCCAAGGCTGCCAGCGGTATTCATCCATCGGCGGTTATTGCTGATGATGCGCAGGTTGATCCAGCGGCCAGTATCGGTGCGTTTGCGGTGATCGAAAGTGGCGCACGCATTGCGGCGGGCGTAACGGTCGGTGCCCATTGCTTTATCGGTGCGCGCTGCGAGATCGGTACTGACGGTTGGCTGGCTCCGCGTGTAACCCTGTACCACGACGTGCGTATTGGTGAGCGTGTGGTTATCCAGTCGGGTGCCGTAATTGGCGGTGAAGGCTTCGGTTTTGCCAATGCCAAGGGTATCTGGAACAAGATTGCCCAGGTCGGCGGCGTATTGATCGGCGACGACGTGGAGATCGGCGTGAATACCGCTGTCGATCGGGGGGCTCTGGCCGATACCGTGATCGGCAATGGCGTGAAGCTCGACAACCAGATACAGATCGCCCACAACGTGCAGATTGGCGATCACACCGCCATGGCGGCCTGCGTGGGTATCTCCGGCAGCACCAGGATCGGCAAGCATTGCATGCTCGCCGGTGGCGTAGGACTGGTGGGGCATATCGATATTTGCGACAACGTCTTCATCACCGGCATGACCATGGTCACCCACTCGATCACCGAGCCAGGGGCCTATTCTTCCGGTACCGCCATGCAGCCCGCGGCTGAATGGCGCAAGAGTGCAGCACGGTTGAGGCAGCTCGACGACATGGCTCGACGTCTCAAACAGCTGGAAAAGCGTGTTGGGGACGTGACCCCTGGCGGTAATGCTTCATCAGAAGGCTGATACCATTTCCATATCAAGTGTGCACAGCCGCTAGACTGCCTCCTTGATTTGCTAGCGGGGCGTGCTTTTAGTTCGCCCGCCCCCAATCTTTATTACAGGCTTCCCCCCGAAATGATGGACATCAACGAGATTCGCGAATACCTGCCTCACCGTTACCCGTTCCTGCTGGTGGACCGCGTAGTGGACCTCAATATCGAGGAAAAGCGCATTCGTGCCTACAAGAATGTCAGCATCAACGAACCGTTCTTCAACGGTCACTTTCCTGCGCATCCCATCATGCCGGGCGTGTTGATCATCGAAGCAATGGCCCAGGCTGCCGGTATCCTTGGTTTCAAAATGCTCGACCTCAAGCCTGCCGACGGCACGCTTTATTATTTCGTGGGCTCCGACAAGTTGCGTTTCCGCAACCCGGTGACCCCGGGTGACCAGTTGATCCTGGAAGCCAAGTTCATCAGTTGCAAGCGCCAGATCTGGAAGTTCGAATGCCAGGCCTCGGTGGACGGCAAGCCGGTGTGCTCCGCCGAGATCATCTGTGCGGAACGCAAACTATGAGTTTGATTGACCCTCGCGCAATCATCGATCCGTCGGCCGTTCTGGCCGCCGACGTTGAGGTCGGCCCCTGGTCGATCATCGGCGCAGGTGTGGAAATCGGCGAGGGGACTGTCATCGGGCCGCACGTGATCCTCAAAGGTCCGACCCGCATTGGCAAACACAATCGCATCTACCAGTTTTCCTCGGTAGGTGAAGACACCCCGGACATGAAGTACAAGGGTGAAGAGACGCGCCTGGTAATCGGTGATCACAACATCATTCGAGAAGGCGTGACCATTCACCGTGGCACCGTGCAGGATCGTGCCGAGACCACCCTGGGTGATCACAACCTGGTCATGGCCTACGCGCACATCGGCCACGACAGCGTCATCGGCAACCACTGCATCCTGGTCAACAATACTGCGTTGGCCGGGCATGTACACGTTGACGATTGGGCGATCCTGTCCGGCTTCACGCTGGTGCATCAGTACTGCCATATCGGCGCCCACAGCTTTTCCGGCATGGGCACCGCCATTGGCAAGGATGTTCCAGCGTTCGTCACGGTATTCGGCAACCCGGCCGAAGCGCGCAGCATGAACTTCGAAGGCATGCGCCGTCGTGGGTTCAGCGAAGACGCCATCCATGCCCTGCGCCGTGCCTACAAGGTGGTTTACCGCCAAGGGCTCACGGTTGACCAGGCATTGACCCAATTGGCCGAGCCGGCAGCGTTGTTCCCGGAAGTCGCGGTGTTCCGTGACTCGATCCAGGCGTCGACTCGCGGCATCACCCGCTAATCATGGCTAATCTGCGTATCGCGCTGGTAGCCGGGGAAGCTTCCGGCGACATTCTGGGCGCAGGTCTTATGCGGGCCCTCAAGGCCCAGCATCCGGCGGTTGAATTCATCGGTGTCGGCGGTCCGCTGATGCAGGCTGAAGGGCTCACGTCCTACTTTCCCATGGAGCGCCTGTCGGTCATGGGGTTGGTCGAGGTGCTGGGTCGCCTGCGCGAGCTGCTGGCCCGTCGCAAGCTGCTGATTCAGACCCTGATCGAAGAAAAACCCGACGTGTTCATCGGCATCGACGCGCCGGACTTCACCCTCAATATCGAACTCAAGTTGCGTCAGGCCGGGATCAAGACCGTGCACTACGTCAGCCCGTCCGTGTGGGCGTGGCGGCAGAAGCGCGTGCTGAAGATCCGCGAAGGCTGCGATCTGATGCTGACACTGCTGCCGTTCGAGGCCAGGTTCTACGAAGAGAAGGGCGTGCCGGTACGGTTTGTCGGGCATACCCTGGCCGACACCATTCCGTTGCAGGCTGACCGCGCGGCCGCGCGTGCCGAATTGGGCTTGCCTGACGGCCCGTTGGTCGCGCTGATGCCCGGTAGTCGTGGCGGCGAAGTCGGTCGCCTGGCCTCTGTATTCTTCGATGCCGCCGAGCGTCTGCAAGCGTTGAAACCAGGGATACGCTTCGTGCTGCCTTGCGCGAGCCCGCAGCGTCGCGCGCAGATCGAAACGCTGCTGGAAGGTCGCAACCTGCCGTTGACCTTGCTCGACGGTCAGTCGCACCTCGCCCTGGCGGCCTGTGATGCGGTGCTGATCGCTTCGGGCACGGCCACCCTGGAAGCGTTGCTGTACAAGCGCCCAATGGTGGTGGCCTACCGCCTGGCGCCGCTGACCTTCTGGATTCTCAAGCGCATGGTCAAAAGCCCTTACATCTCCTTGCCCAATCTGCTGGCCCAACGCCTGTTGGTGCCGGAGTTGTTGCAGGACGATGCAACGCCTGAGGCCCTTGCGCAAACCCTACTACCCTTGATCGATGGTGGCGAAGAACAGACCCGCGGTTTCGACGACATTCACCGCATACTGCGCCGTGATGCCTCGAACCAGGCGGCCGACGCCGTGTTGACCTTGATCGGCCAGAAACAGGAAACCTTATGACGACGCAAATGGGCCTGGATTTCAGCCTGGTTGCCGAAGCGCACGAGCTGGTCGCCGGTGTCGACGAAGTCGGGCGTGGACCTTTGTGCGGTGCCGTGGTCACGGCCGCGGTGATCCTCGATCCGAACCGCCCGATTCTCGGCCTCAACGACTCGAAGAAACTCACCGAGGCGCGCCGTGAAAAGCTTTACGACGAGATCATCGAAAAAGCCCTGAGCTGGCATATCGCCCGGGCAGAAGTCGAAGAAATCGACGAGCTGAACATTCTCCATGCCACGATGCTCGCGATGCAACGTGCGGTTGAAGGCCTGCATATCACGCCAAAAATGGCGATGATCGACGGTAATCGTTGCCCCAAACTGACCATGCCTTCTGAGGCGGTGGTGAAGGGTGATAGCAAGGTGCCCGCCATCGCCGCCGCCTCGATCCTCGCCAAAGTCAGCCGTGATCGTGAAATGGCCGCGTTCGAGTTGATCTATCCTGGCTACGGCATTGGTGGGCATAAAGGTTATCCGACGCCCGTTCATCTGGAAGCCCTGGCTCGGCTTGGCCCGACGCCGATCCATCGTCGCTCGTTCGCCCCGGTTCGCCAGGCCTACGAGCTGCGCGAGAGCCTCAACGAGGTGTAGCCGCAAGGCTGATGTTTTGCTCAAGGCCCGGTACAATCCGGGCCTTGTTGTTTTCCACGTATAAGAGATCACTATGCCGGCTTCATTCGTTCACCTACGCCTGCACACTGAATACTCCCTGGTCGACGGCCTGGTACGGATCAAACCGCTGGTCAAAACCCTGGTGGGCATGAACATGCCTGCGGTCGCGGTGACCGATCAGAACAACATGTGTTCCCTGGTCAAGTTCTACAAGAACGCCATGGGCGCCGGCATCAAGCCGATCTGCGGCGCCGACCTGTGGCTGTCCAACAAAGACCCGGATAACCCCCTGAGCCGTATCAGCCTGTTGGCGATGAACGGCGTGGGTTACCGCAATCTCACCGAACTGATTTCCCGTGGTTTCATCGACGGCCAGCGCAATGGCTCGATCATCATCGAGCGCGAATGGGTCGCCGAGGCCAGCGAAGGCCTGATCATGCTGTCGGCCGCCAAAGAGGGCGAGATCGGTATCGCGCTGCTGGGTGGCAATCCTCAAGAAGCCGAAGTATTGGCCAAGGAGTGGATGCAGGTCTTCCCTGACCGTTTCTACCTGGAAGTCCAGCGTACCAATCGCCCCAACGATGAAGAGCATCTGCACGCCGCCGTGGCCCTGGCCGACAAGCTGGGCGCGCCGTTGGTTGCCACCAACGACGTGCGCTTCATCAAGAAGGAAGACTTCGAAGCCCACGAAACCCGCGTGTGCATCGGTGAAGGCCGGGCCTTGGACGACCCGCGTCGCTCGAAGAACTACAGCGAAGAGCAGTACCTCAAAAGCGCCGACGAAATGGCTGAGCTGTTCAGCGACCTGCCCGAGGCCCTGGAAAACTCTGTCGAAATCGCCAAGCGCTGCAACATTGAAGTGAAGCTGGGCAAGCACTTCCTGCCCAACTTCCCGATTCCCGATGGCATGACCATCGACGAGTACTTCCGCAAAGTCTCGTTCGACGGCCTTGAAGAGCGGCTGACTGTCCTGCTGCCCAAGGACACCACCGAAGATTACGACGCCAAGCGCCAGGTCTATGTTGACCGGCTGAATTTCGAGCTGGATATCATCATCCAGATGGGGTTCCCTGGTTATTTCCTGATCGTAATGGACTTTATCCAGTGGGCCAAAAGCAACGGCGTGCCGGTAGGTCCAGGCCGGGGGTCGGGTGCCGGCTCGCTGGTGGCCTATGTGCAGAAGATTACCGACCTCGACCCGCTGGAATATGACCTACTGTTCGAACGCTTCCTGAACCCGGAACGGGTCTCCATGCCCGACTTCGACGTCGACTTCTGCATGGACGGCCGTGACCGCGTGATCGAATACGTGGCCGAGAAATATGGCCGCAACGCGGTGAGCCAGATCATCACCTTCGGTTCCATGGCGGCGAAAGCTGTAATCCGTGACGTGGCCCGGGTGCAGGGCAAGTCCTACGGCTTGGCGGACCGTCTGTCGAAGATGATCCCGTTCGAAGTCGGCATGACCCTGGAAAAAGCCTACGAGCAGGAAGAAATCCTGCGCGACTTCATCAAGATCGATGAAGAAGCCGCCGAAATCTGGGACATGGCGCGCAAGCTTGAAGGCGTGGTGCGTAACGTCGGTAAGCACGCCGGTGGTGTGGTGATTGCCCCGACGAAGCTCACCGACTTTTCGCCGATCTACTGCGACGAAGAAGGCGACGGCCTGGTAACCCAGTTCGACAAGGACGACGTGGAGGCAGCCGGCCTGGTGAAGTTCGACTTCCTCGGGCTACGGACCCTGACGATCATCGACTGGGCGCTCAAGACCATCAACCGCGACCGCGCCAAGGTCAACGAAGAACCGCTGGATATCGCGTTTATCCCGCTGGACGACAAACCGACTTACACCTTGCTGCAAAAAGCCGAAACCACGGCGGTGTTCCAGCTTGAGTCGCGCGGCATGAAAGAGCTGATCAAAAAGCTCAAGCCCGACTGCCTGGAAGACTTGATCGCACTGGTGGCCCTGTTCCGTCCGGGCCCGCTGCAATCGGGCATGGTGGACGACTTCATCAACCGTAAGCACGGCCGCGCCGAACTGGCGTACCCGCACTCCGACTACCAGTACGAAGGCCTCAAACCAGTACTGGCCCCGACCTACGGCATCATCCTGTATCAAGAACAGGTGATGCAGATCGCCCAGGTTATGGCCGGTTACACCCTGGGTGGCGCGGACATGCTGCGTCGCGCCATGGGTAAGAAAAAACCCGAGGAAATGGCCAAGCAGCGCGGTGGTTTCATCGAAGGTTGCGCCACCAACAATATCGACGCGGACCTGGCGGGTAACATTTTCGACCTGGTGGAAAAGTTCGCCGGTTATGGCTTCAACAAATCCCACTCCGCCGCCTACGGCCTGGTGTCGTACCAGACTGCCTGGCTGAAAGCCCACTACCCGGCGCCGTTCATGGCCGCGGTACTCTCGGCGGATATGCACAACACCGACAAGGTCGTGACCTTGATCGAGGAAGTGCGCACCATGAAGCTGCGCCTTGACGCGCCGGACGTGAACGCCTCGGAGTTCAAGTTCACGGTGAACGACGAAGGCCGCATCATTTATGGCCTGGGCGCGATCAAAGGCGTAGGCGAAAGCCCGGTGGAAGCTATCGTCGAAGCGCGCCAGAGTGGGCCGTTCGCCGACCTGTTCGACTTCTGTGCGCGGGTTGACCTCAAACGCATTAACAAGCGTACTCTCGATGGCCTGATCCGCAGCGGCGCACTCGACCGTCTCGGCCCGTATTTCCATGATGAGCCCAAGGCTTACCAGGCGAACATCGACCGCAACCGTGCGGTGCTGCTCACCGCCATGGAAGAAGCGATCAAGGCCGCCGAACAGACCGCGCGCACCCATGACAGCGGCCACGCCGACCTGTTTGGTGGGTTGTTCGTCGAAGAAGACGCAGACGTCTACGGTAATCATCGCAAGGCCAAGGAGCTGACCCTCAAGGAACGCCTCAAGGGCGAGAAAGACACCCTGGGCTTGTACCTCACCGGTCACCCGATTGACGAGTACGAGGGCGAGATTCGTCGTTTCGCCCGTCAGCGCATCATCGACCTCAAACCCGCGCGGGATACCCAAACCGTCGCTGGCATGATCATCGCCTTGCGGGTGATGAAGAATAAAAAGGGCGACAAGATGGGCTTCATCACCCTCGATGACCGTTCGGGCCGCATCGAAGCCTCGCTGTTTGCCGATGCATTCCACTCCGCACAGTCGCTGTTGCAGACCGATGCGATGGTGGTGGTGGAAGGGGAGGTCAGCAACGATGATTTCTCCGGCGGCCTGCGCCTGCGGATCAAGCGGGTGATGAGCATGGAAGACGCGCGCACCAATCTGGCCGAAAGCCTGCGCTTGAAGGTAAAAACCGAAGCGCTCAAGGGCGATCAGCTACGCTGGTTGGGCGACCTGCTCAAACGCCACCGCGGCGCATGCCCGGTGACCATGGAGTACACCGGCAGTGACGCCAAGGCCATGTTGCAGTTTGGCGAGACCTGGCGAATTGATCCGGCTGATGGCTTGATTCAAGCTTTGCGTGACCAGTTCGGGCGAGACAACGTCTTCCTCCAATACCGTTGACGGTCAGGGCACCTGATCTCGACTGAACATTTAATCTCGACCTAAACGCGCCTCTCCCTTAAGGTAGGGCGCGAATAGACAACCGGCTGGCCAGGCACTCCCTGGCCGTCGACCCAAGACGGACGCTTATGAACCCGAATTTTCTTGATTTCGAACAGCCGATCGCTGACCTGCAAGCCAAGATTGAAGAACTGCGCCTGGTCGGCAATGACAATTCGCTGAATATCGGCGATGAGATCGCTCGCCTGCAAGACAAGAGCAGCACGCTCACCGAAGACATCTTCGGCAAGCTGACCAGTTGGCAGATCGCGCGCCTGGCCCGCCACCCGCGCCGTCCGTACACCCTGGACTACATTCAGCACATCTTCACCGAGTTCGACGAGTTGCATGGCGACCGCCACTTCTCCGACGACGCGGCCATCGTAGGCGGTATCGCTCGCCTGGACGACCAGCCAGTGATGGTGATCGGTCACCAGAAAGGCCGTGAAGTGCGTGAGAAGGTTCGCCGCAACTTCGGCATGCCGCGTCCTGAAGGCTACCGTAAGGCGTGCCGCCTGATGGAAATGGCCGAACGCTTCAAGATGCCGATCCTGACCTTCATCGACACCCCGGGCGCCTACCCAGGTATCGACGCTGAAGAGCGCAACCAGAGCGAAGCGATCGCCTGGAACCTGCGCGTCATGGCCCGCCTGAAAACCCCGATCATCGCCACCGTGATTGGTGAAGGTGGTTCCGGCGGCGCACTGGCCATTGGCGTCTGTGACCAGTTGAACATGCTGCAGTATTCGACCTACGCGGTGATTTCGCCGGAAGGTTGCGCCTCGATCCTGTGGAAAACTGCCGAGAAAGCGCCGGACGCTGCCGAAGCCATGGGCATTACCGCCGATCGCCTCAAAGGCCTGGGTATCGTGGACAAAGTCATCGCCGAGCCGCTGGGCGGCGCCCACCGCGACCCGGCTGCTGCTGCCGCGACTATCCGCGCTGAACTGGGTTCGCAACTGGCGATGCTCAAGAAGCTGGATAACGAAGCGCTGCTGGCCCGTCGTTATGAGCGTCTGATGAGCTACGGTCTGTAAGACTACGCTGCGCCCAATCTGGGCTGGCTTGTGTGGGAGCTGGCTTGCCTGCGATAGCATCACCTCGGTGCAACTGCGAAACCGAGGCGCCTGCATCGCGGGCAAGCCACGCTCCCACATTTGTTTTGTGTATGCCTGACGAACGTATTCCTGTTTTGCGGCGGTGACGTGAGATGAAACCCAGCCTGACCGCCAAACTTCTGCGCAATACCGCCCCGTGGCGCTCCGCCCCGGCCTGGCGCATTGCATTCTCGGGTGGGCTTGATTCCACCGTCCTCTTGCACCTCCTGGCCAACCTGGCCAAAACCGACACCCTACCGCCCCTCAGTGCTGTTCATGTTCATCATGGCTTGCAAGCTGCCGCCGACGCCTGGCCCGAGCATTGCCAATCGATTTGCGACAGCCTGGGTGTGCCCCTGCGCGTCATGCGCGTGCAGGTCCAGCACGGCGCCAGCCTTGAGCGCGCCGCCCGTGACGCGCGTTACCAGGTGTTTACCGAGGTGACCGGGGCAGGGGAGGTCCTGCTGACGGGGCAGCATCGCGACGATCAGGCTGAAACCCTGTTGTTCCGCCTGCTGCGGGGGGCAGGTGTGCGCGGGCTGGCGGCAATGCAAGTACAGCGCCCGCTGTCGGCTGGCTATCTTGTACGGCCCTTGTTGGATGTCCCGCGTGCAGAGCTGGAAGCCTATGCCGAGGCGCATCAGCTCAGATGGATTGAAGATCCTTCGAACGCGGACTCGCGGTTCTCCCGTAATTACTTGCGCCACCGCGTGCTTCCGGTACTGGCGGAGCGCTGGCCGCAGGCTAGCTCAAGCCTCGCTCGGGCCGCCGAGCACTTGAGTGAGGCTCAGGCCCTGCTGGATGAACTGGCGCAGATGGACCTGCGAGCCGCCAATCAATCTTCGCCCTTTCCCTGGATGCATTTGCCGTCCTTGGCCCTTGCTCCTTTACGCGAGCTTTCCGGTGCCCGCCAGCGCAATGCCCTACGCCACTGGCTAACCCCTCTGACCCGTTTACCCGACAGTGACCATTGGGCCAGTTGGCATTCCCTACGGGATGCCAAGGGCGACGCACAGCCCCTGTGGCGCCTGGCGGACGGCGATCTGCAGCGCAGCGGTGAGCGTATCTGGTGGCTGCCCTCCACTTGGTCGGATTTCTCCGACGCGTCGGTGAGCTGGCCCGATCCGCAAAACCCACTAGAGTTACCCGGCAATGGTCAGGTGCAACTGACGGGCAAGGTGCCTGGAGGCCTATTGACGATCCGCTACCGCCAGGGCGGCGAAATCCTCGCAGTGCCAGGCCGCGGTCGGCGCGACTTGAAGCGCCTGCTTAACGAAAGTGGCCTGCCGGGCTGCGTCCGTGGCAGATTGCCGCTGCTGTACCAAGGCGAGCAATTGCTGGGCGCGCCCAGCCTTGCGGGACTCTGGCCGGCACCGAGCGATGAGTGGCAATTACATTGGATGCCACAGATCTGCGATCAAGGTTTGAGCTGATAGAGCCTTTCCGGTAGACTACGCTCCCTTCTTGATACAACTTCTGTGGATTCTCCTGAATTGCAGCAGTTGCCGATTACCAAGCAGTCTTTGCTGGGCGATTCCAAAAAATGTGTAGCGATCAACGTACCGGTGTTTCATTGCTGGTCTGTCACCACGCGGCGGTTTTTTTGAAAGGTGCACTGTGATTAATGCAGGTGATCGGGGGCTTCGGCCTTCCTTCGCTTTCCCCGGCGGCTCGGACCGCTTTAACGCAGACTTCTAGGGTTTTTCATGACGCGCTACATATTCGTCACGGGCGGTGTTGTTTCTTCATTGGGGAAAGGCATCGCATCGGCTTCATTGGCGGCCATCCTGGAGGCGCGGGGACTTAAGGTCACCATGCTCAAGCTGGACCCGTACATCAACGTTGACCCGGGCACCATGAGCCCGTTCCAGCACGGTGAAGTGTTCGTCACCCACGACGGCGCCGAGACCGACCTGGACCTGGGCCACTACGAGCGGTTCATCCGCACGACCATGACCCAGAACAACAACTTCACCACCGGCCGTGTCTACGAGCACGTGCTGCGCAAGGAGCGCCGTGGTGACTACCTGGGTGCAACCATCCAGGTGATCCCGCACATCACCGACGAAATCAAGCGCCGCATCATCAAGGGTGCAGGCGATGCCGACGTGGCCATGGTCGAGATCGGTGGCACCGTGGGTGACATCGAGTCGCAACCGTTCCTCGAAGCCATCCGCCAGCTGCGTTTCGAAGTCGGCGCCAAGCGCGCGATGCTGATGCACCTGACCCTGGTGCCGTACATCGCCACCGCCGGCGAAACCAAAACCAAGCCTACCCAGCACTCGGTCAAGGAACTGCGTTCCATCGGCCTGCAGCCGGACGTGCTGGTGTGCCGCTCCGATCACCCGATCGACATCTCCTCGCGTCGCAAGATCGCGCAATTCACCAACGTTGAAGAACGTGCGGTGATCGCGCTGGAAGACGCCGACACCATCTACAAGATCCCGGGCATCCTGCACTCGCAAGGCCTGGACGATTTTGTGGTCGAGCGTTTCGGCCTGCAATGCAACGGCGCGGACCTGTCCGAGTGGGAAGCCGTGGTCGACGCCAAGCTCAACCCGGAGCATGAAGTCACCATCGCCATGGTCGGCAAGTACATGGAACTGCTGGACGCGTACAAGTCGCTGATCGAAGCGATGAGCCACGCCGGTATCAGCAACCGTACCAAGGTCAACCTGCGCTATATCGATTCCGAAGACATCGAGAACCAAGGCACTGCCTTGCTCGAAGGTGTGGACGCGATCCTCGTTCCCGGCGGTTTCGGCCTGCGTGGCGTGGAAGGCAAGATCACCGCTGTTCAATATGCTCGCGAGAACAAGGTGCCGTACCTGGGTATCTGCCTGGGCATGCAAGTGGCCGTCATCGAGTTCGCCCGTAACGTGCTGGGCTGGAAAGACGCCAACTCCACCGAGTTCGACAGCAAGAGCGGCCACCCGGTCGTGGGCCTGATCACCGAGTGGGAAGATGCCACAGGCGCGGTCGAGACTCGTACCGAAGCCTCCGACCTGGGCGGCACCATGCGCCTCGGTGCGCAGGATTGCCTGCTGGAACCGGGCTCGCTGGTTCACGATTGCTACGGCAAGGACGTGATCGTCGAGCGTCACCGTCACCGCTACGAAGTGAACAACAACCTGCTGCCGCAGATCAAAGAAGCCGGCCTGAAAATCTCCGGCCGCTCCGGTGATGGCGCGTTGGTTGAAGTGGTTGAAGCACCGGATCATCCATGGTTCGTCGCTTGCCAGTTCCACCCTGAGTTCACCTCGACGCCGCGCGACGGTCACCCGTTGTTCAGCGGTTTCGTCAAAGCTGCACTGACGCAACATCAGAAGAAGGCGTAACCCTGATGGCCCAGAAGATCATTCGTGTCGGCGACATCGAGATTGCCAACGACAAGCCCATGGTGCTGTTCGGCGGCATGAACGTGCTGGAAAGCCGCGACATGGCGATGCAGGTCTGTGAAGAATACGTGAAGGTTACCGAGAAGCTCGGTATCCCTTACGTGTTCAAGGCCAGCTTTGACAAGGCCAACCGTTCGTCCGTGACCTCCTATCGCGGCCCGGGCCTTGAAGAAGGCATGCGGATCTTCCAGGACATCAAGCAAGCCTTCGGCGTGCCGATCATCACCGACGTCCACGAGCCTGAGCAGGCTGCCGTGGTCGCCGAGGTGTGCGACATCATCCAGTTGCCGGCCTTCCTGTCGCGCCAGACCGACCTGGTCGTCGCGATGGCCAAGACCGGCGCGGTGATCAATATCAAGAAAGCCCAGTTCCTCGCGCCCCAGGAAATGAAACACATCCTGAACAAGTGCGTGGAAGCGGGTAACGACCAGTTGATCCTCTGCGAGCGCGGTTCGAGCTTCGGCTACAACAACCTCGTGGTGGACATGCTCGGTTTCGGCATCATGAAACAGTTCGAATACCCGGTGTTCTTCGACGTAACCCACGCGCTGCAAATGCCCGGTGGCCGCGCCGATTCCGCGGGCGGGCGTCGTGCCCAGGTGCTGGACCTGGCCAAGGCCGGCATCAGCCAGTCCCTGGCGGGCCTGTTCCTGGAAGCCCACCCGGACCCGGACAACGCCAAGTGCGACGGCCCATGCGCCCTGCGCCTGGACAAGCTGGAGCCATTCCTGGCCCAGCTCAAGCAGTTGGACGAACTGGTCAAGAGTTTTCCGACGGTAGAGACCGCGTAAGCTTCGTTTCTCCGGTAGAATTTCCCACGCTTTACGCTCAGGCCTGCGGGCCTGAGCCTTGTCGTCTGCAAGCCTGCCTCGTTGTTCCACCCTTGCGGTCGGTCAAAAGATTTCCTTCAGCTGCGTCGTTTTCGTCAACTTTGGAGTGTTTACAACAATGGCAAAAATCGTCGACATCAAAGGTCGTGAAGTTCTCGACTCCCGTGGCAACCCCACCGTCGAAGCCGACGTGCTTCTCGATAACGGCATCATCGGCAGCGCCTGCGCGCCGTCCGGTGCGTCTACCGGTTCGCGCGAAGCGCTGGAACTGCGTGATGGCGACAAGAGCCGTTACCTGGGCAAAGGTGTACTCAAGGCCGTAGCCAACATCAATGGCCCGATCCGCGACCTGCTGCTGGGCAAGGACCCGCTGGACCAGAAAGCCCTGGATCACGCGATGATCAAGCTCGACGGCACCGAAAACAAAGGCAGCCTGGGCGCCAACGCCATCCTCGCCGTATCCCTGGCTGCGGCCAAGGCTGCTGCCCAGGATCAGGACCTGCCGCTGTACGCGCACATTGCCAACCTGAACGGCACGCCGGGTGTTTACTCCATGCCGGTGCCGATGATGAACATCATCAACGGTGGCGAGCACGCCGATAACAACGTCGACATCCAGGAATTCATGGTGCAGCCGGTTGGCGCCAAGTCCTTCTCCGAAGGCCTGCGCATGGGCACCGAGATTTTCCATCATCTCAAGGCTGTGCTGAAGGCCCGTGGCCTGAGCACTGCTGTAGGTGACGAAGGTGGTTTTGCACCGAACCTGGCGTCCAACGAAGATGCACTGAAAGTGATCTCCGAAGCCGTGGCCAACGCTGGCTACAAGCTCGGCACCGACGTGACCCTGGCCTTGGACTGTGCGGCCAGCGAGTTCTTTGAGGACGGTAAATACAACCTGTCCGGCGAAGGCCAGGTGTTCAACTCCGAAGGTTTCGCTGACTACCTGAAAGGCCTGACCCAGCGCTACCCGATCATCTCGATCGAAGACGGCCTGGACGAGTCCGACTGGGACGGTTGGAAAATCCTCACCGACAAGATCGGCGAGAAAATCCAGCTGGTGGGCGACGACCTGTTCGTGACCAACACCAAGATCCTGAAAGAAGGCATCGATAAAAAGATCGCCAACTCGATCCTGATCAAGTTCAACCAGATCGGCACCCTGACCGAAACCCTGGAAGCCATCCAGATGGCCAAGGCTGCGGGCTACACCGCCGTGATCTCCCACCGCTCCGGCGAAACCGAAGACTCGACCATTGCCGACCTGGCCGTGGGCACCTCGGCGGGCCAGATCAAGACCGGTTCCCTGTGCCGTTCCGACCGCGTTTCCAAGTACAACCAATTGCTGCGTATCGAAGAGCAACTGGCGGGCAAGGCCAAGTACAACGGTCGCGGCGAGTTTCGCGGTTGATCGCACTTGTTGGTAAGGCATGGTAAAAAGTCAGCGGATTGCGTCGGAAAACTCACTACAGTGTGGATTTCGACGCTAATCTGATGGCTATCAAGCACAAGCCTGGTTCTTCCAGGCTTCGTGCTATCAGTTGCTTCAAAAGTTTTGCATGGCTGTCTTTTTTCACTGGATACCCGATATTCGATGCGCAGTCCCAATTGGTTGTTCCTCGTCTTGCTCTTGTTGCTGGCTGGCCTGCAGTACCGCCTATGGGTGGGTAATGGCAGCTTTGCGCAGGTAAAAGACCTGACCGAGCAAATTGCTGCACAGCACGCCGAAAACGAGATCCTGCTGGAGCGTAACCGCGTCCTCGATGCCGAAGTGCTTGAGCTGAAAAAAGGTACGGAGACCGTGGAAGAACGGGCTCGTCATGAACTGGGCATGGTCAAGGAGGGCGAAACCCTCTACCAGTTGGCCCAATGAACCACCGTTTGCCGGCCTTCTGGGCCGTGATTCCTGCCGCGGGTGTCGGTGCCCGTATGGCCGCGGACCGTCCCAAGCAATACTTGCAACTGGGCGGGCGCACTATTCTCGAACACAGCCTTGGCTGTTTTCTCGACCATCCAGACCTGAAAGGGCTGGTGGTCAGTCTTGCTGTAGACGATCCTTACTGGCCAGCCCTGCCTTGCGCCGACGATCCACGCATTGTGCGTGCGGACGGCGGCGACGAGCGTTCGGGGTCTGTGCTCAATGCGCTGCTGCAACTTAATGCCCTAGGCGCCAGCGATGACGATTGGGTGCTGGTCCACGATGCGGCACGGCCGAACTTGAGCCGTGATGATCTGGACAGGTTACTCGCCGAACTGGCGGACGACCCGGTCGGCGGCTTGCTGGCCGTACCGGCCCGCGACACCCTCAAGCGTGTCGACAAGCAGGGTCGTGTGGTCGAGACCGTCGACCGCAGCCTGATCTGGCAGGCCTACACGCCGCAGATGTTCCGCCTCGGAGCCTTGCATCGCGCGTTGGCCGACAGCCTGGTGGCGGATGCCGTTATCACCGACGAAGCCTCGGCCATGGAATGGTCCGGCCAGGCGCCACGCCTGATCGAAGGGCGCTCGGACAATATCAAGGTGACCCGGCCCGAAGATCTGGAGTGGCTACGCCTGCGGTGGGCGAATCGATCTCTGTAGGAGCGAGCTTGCTCGCGAAAAACGTCAACGATAACGCGGTTCGTCTGGGTTAACGCGGCGCTCTCAGGTTTTTCGCGAGCAAGCTCGCTCCTACAGTGCGTTGTACTCTGGCCGCTCGGCCAACCCCTCCTTCAAAAATTCCACCAACTTCCTCACCTTCGGCGACAAATGCCGCTGCTGCGGATACAGCGCCCACACCGCCGTATTTGGTGGCTGATGCGCCTCCAGCAACGACACCAGCGCGCCACTGTTCAGGTGCTCCAGCACGTAATAGTCCGGCAACTGGCACAGCCCCACCCCCTGCAACGCTGCATCCAGCACCGCCTGCCCACTGTTGCAACGCCAGTTTCCCTGCACCCGCTGGGAAAATTCCCGCCCGTCCTGAGCCAATTGCCAGATATCCGAGCTGCCGATCAAGCAGTTGTGCCGACTCAACTCCGACAAGCTATGTGGCCGACCATACCGCGCCAGGTAGGACGGTGACGCGCACAAGTACATGCGCCTGGGCGCCAGTCGGCTGGCGACCATGCGCGAATCCTGCAAACGCCCCAGGCGGATCGCCAGGTCGAGGCCTTCGTGCACTAGGTCCAACTGGCGGTTGCTCAGCTCAATATCCACGCGCAACTGCGGATAGAGCGCCATGAAGCGGGTGACCAGCGGCACGATAAAGCGCTCGCCGTACGCCACCGCGCAGGTCATGCGCAACATGCCCTTGGGTTCGCTGGTGAGGTCGCCCACTGCGCGCAAGGCTTCTTCGCGACCGTCCTGCAGGCGCTGGCAATGTTGCAGGAACGTCTGGCCCGCTTCGGTCAGGGTCACCTTGCGCGTACTGCGATACAGCAGCCGCGTTTGCAGGCGTTCTTCCAGGCGCGCCACTTGGCGGCTGATGTGGGACGACGACACTCCCAGGCGTTCCGCCGCTGCCGTGAACTGACTGCATTCGGCGACCGCGACAAACTCGTCGATGCCTTCCCAGCGGTTTTCCAGCATGGCGATTATCCCTGTGCAGCAATAAAGTTTTGCTTTTGGCTGGATTATTAATCAATCGGCCATGTTTTACACTCTGCGCCTCAGTTTTTTACTCCATGGAGAAACCCGGATGATCAAGTCCCGCGCCGCCGTAGCCTTCGAAGCCAAGAAGCCTCTTGAAATCGTTGAAGTGGATGTCGCCATGCCCAAGGCTGGCGAAGTGCTGTTGCGGGTGGTCGCCTCCGGCGTATGCCATACCGACGCCTACACCCTGTCGGGCGCGGACCCGGAAGGCATCTTCCCATCGATTCTCGGTCACGAAGGCGGTGCCGTGGTTGAGGCAATTGGCGAGGGCGTTACATCGGTAGCGGTGGGTGACCATGTAATCCCGCTCTACACCCCGGAATGTGGCAAGTGCAAATTCTGCCTGTCGGGCAAGACCAACCTGTGCCAGGCCATCCGTTCCACTCAGGGCAAAGGCCTGATGCCGGACGGCACCACGCGTTTCTCCTACAAAGGCCAGCCGATTTTCCACTACATGGGCACCTCGACGTTCTCCGAGTACACCGTGTTGCCGGAAATTTCCGTGGCCAAGATTCCAAAAGAAGCCCCGCTGGAAAAAGTCTGCCTGCTGGGCTGTGGCGTCACCACCGGCATCGGCGCGGTGATCAATACTGCCAAGGTCAAGCCGGGCGACACCGTGGCCATTTTCGGCCTCGGCGGTATCGGCCTGTCGGCGGTGATCGGTGCGGTCAAGGCCAAGGCCGGGCGCATCATTGCCATCGATATCAACCCGGCCAAGTTCGAAATTGCCAAGCAACTGGGCGCCACCGACTGTATCAACCCGAAAGACTACGACCGCCCGATCCAGGATGTGATTGTCGATTTGACCGACGGCGGCGTGGACTTTTCCTTCGAATGCATCGGCAACGTGCAACTGATGCGCGCCGCCCTTGAGTGCTGCCACAAAGGTTGGGGCGAGTCGGTGATCATCGGCGTCGCCGGTGCCGGTCAGGAAATCGCTACCCGTCCGTTCCAGTTGGTGACCGGTCGCGTCTGGCGCGGTTCGGCCTTCGGTGGTGTGCGTGGCCGCAGTGAATTGCCAAGCTATGTGGAAATGGCCCAGACCGGGGAGATCCCGCTGGACACCTTCATCACCCACACCATGGGCCTGGAAGACATCAACAAAGCGTTTGACCTGATGCATGAAGGCAAGAGTATTCGTACCGTCATCCACTTCTGAGGTCGGCCATGAGTCTGGAAAACCTGTCGTGCCAGAAAAGCTTCGGCGGCTGGCATAAACGTTACAAGCATCATTCCGATGTGCTCGGTTGCGACATGACCTTCGCCGTCTACCTGCCGCCGCAAGCGGAAGAGGGCGGCAAGTTGCCGGCGCTGTACTGGCTGTCCGGCCTGACCTGCACCGACGAGAACTTCATGCAGAAGGCTGGCGCCCAGCGCATGGCTGCCGAGCTGGGCTTGATTATCGTCGCGCCGGACACCAGCCCGCGTGGGCCGGGTGTGCCGGGCGATCCGGATAACGCCTGGGATTTCGGCCTGGGCGCTGGCTTCTACCTGAATGCCACCCAGGAACCCTGGGCCAAGCACTATCGGATGCATGACTACGTGGTGCAGGAATTGCCGACATTGGTTGAAGCGCATTTCCCGGCTTCGGACAAACGCGGCATCAGCGGCCACTCCATGGGCGGCCACGGGGCGCTGGTGTGTGCCTTGCGCAATCCCGGGCGATACCTGTCGGTGTCGGCGTTTTCGCCGATCAACAACCCGATGGATTGCCCCTGGGGCCAGAAAGCCTTCTCGCGTTATCTGGGCGAGGAGCGCTCTAAGTGGCGCGAATGGGACGCCTGCGTGCTGATCAGCGAAGCTTCGGAAAAGCTGCCGCTGCTGGTGGACCAGGGCGATCGCGACGATTTCCTCGCTGTGCAACTCAAGCCTGAAGCCCTGCAGCAAGCGGCCAAGGCGGCCAACCATCCGCTGGAACTGCGCCTGCAACCCGGCTACGACCACAGCTACTTCTTTATCGCCAGCTTCATCGAAGACCATTTGCGACACCATGGCCGTGCTTTGCTCGGTTAATGTGAGGCAAAAGTAGGTAGAATCACGCCCTGAATTAAATCGGGGCGTTTTTTTATGCGTATTGGCCACGGCTACGATGTGCACCGTTTCGCTGAAGGCGATTTCATCACCCTGGGCGGCGTGCGCATTGCACACCACCATGGGTTGCTGGCTCATTCCGACGGCGACGTTGTGTTGCATGCCTTGAGCGATGCCTTGCTTGGCGCGGCGGCGCTGGGCGATATCGGCAAGCACTTTCCGGACACCGACCCGACCTTCAAGGGCGCGGACAGCCGTGTACTGCTGCGTCATGTGGTTGGCCTGATCCATGCCAAAGGCTGGAAGGTCGGCAACGTCGACAACACCATCGTGGCCCAGGCGCCGAAGATGGCCCCCCATATCGAGTCGATGCGCGCGCTGATTGCCGCCGACCTGCAAATTGAACTGGATCAAGTGAACGTGAAAGCCACCACCACCGAAAAGCTCGGCTTCACCGGTCGGGAAGAGGGCATTGCGGTGCACTCCGTTGCCTTGTTGCTGCGCGCATGAATGACGTGCAACTGTTGGGGCCACGGGCCTATGGCGAGGCCTTGGGCAGCGCGGTACTGAAAGCGACGGCTGAAGATTTCCAGGTCGACGAAGTGCTGGATATCCCGCTGACCGGCGAAGGTGAACACCTGTGGCTGTGGGTGGAAAAACGCGGGCTCAACACCGAAGAAGCGGCGCGGCGAATTGCCAAGGCGGCGGGCGTGCCGTTGCGCACAGTCAGCTATGCCGGGCTCAAGGATCGCCAGGCGTTGACGCGACAATGGTTCAGCGTGCAACTGCCCGGCAAGGCAGACCCGGACATGAGCGCAGCGGAGAACGACACCCTCACGATCCTCAAGACCGCCCGCCACAAGCGCAAGCTGCAACGCGGTGCGCACTCAGCCAATGGTTTTACCTTGCGCCTGACTCAGTTAGCCGGGGACACGGCTGCCATCGACGCGCGGTTGCAACTGATTGCACAACACGGCATCCCCAACTACTTCGGCGCGCAGCGTTTTGGTCACAACGGCGGCAACGTGGTCGACGCCCGTGAATGGGCCGCGCGCAAGGCTTTGCCGGAACAGCGCAACGTGCGATCGCGGTTGCTCTCCACGGCGCGCAGCTTCCTGTTCAACAAAGTGTTGGCAGCGCGTGTGGCCGATGGTTCGTGGCAGCGCGCCCAGGTCGGCGACTTGCTGGCGTTTACCGACAGCCGCAGTTTTTTCCCGGCGGGGGAGGCTGAATGCAGCGACCCACGCCTGGCGATCCTGGACCTGCACCCGACCGGGCCGCAGTGGGGCAAAGGCGATTCGCCTGCCATGGGGGCAACTTTTGAGCTTGAACAGGCGGTCGCCGCCGGTGAAGCCGACTTGCGTGATTGGCTGGTGAATGCCGGCATGAGCCAGGAACGTCGCATTCTGCGACTGCCCATTGGCGGTTTGACGTGGCATTATCCGTCGCTGGACATTCTGCAATTGGAATTCGTCCTGCCGGCCGGATGCTTCGCCACTGTCTTGGTGCGCGAGCTTGTTGATCTGGTGCCGGTGGGGCAGACGGACAACCCATGCGTATTCTGATATCAAACGATGACGGTGCCACCGCACCCGGTCTTGCCGCGCTCTATGCTGCGCTGGAAGATTACGCCGAGTGCGTGGTGGTCGCCCCCGACCAGGACAAGAGCGGCGCCAGCAGTTCGCTGACGCTCGACCGTCCGCTGCACCCGCACGTCCTGGCCAATGGCTTTATCAGTGTGAACGGCACCCCTACCGATTGCGTCCATTTGGCGATCAACAGCCTGCTTGATCAGGAGCCGGACCTGGTGGTATCGGGTATCAACCTCGGTGCCAACCTGGGCGATGACGTGCTGTATTCCGGCACGGTGGCGGCGGCGCTCGAAGGTCGCTTCCTGGGGCGTACGGCGTTCGCCTTTTCGTTTGCTTCGCGCCAACTGGATAACTTGCCGACCGCTGCGTATTTCGCGCGCAAGCTGGTGGAGGCCCATGGCTCCCTGAACTTGCCACCGCGCACGGTGCTCAACGTCAATATTCCCAACTTGCCCCTCGACCATATTCGCGGCATCCAGCTGACGCGCCTGGGCCACCGTGCCCGTGCGGCGGCGCCGTTGAAGGTGGTCGACCCGCGTGGCAAGGAAGGCTATTGGATTGCGGCAGCGGGTGATGCGGAAGATGGCGGTGAAGGCACGGACTTTCATGCCGTGATGCAAGGCTATGTGTCGATTACCCCGTTGCAATTTGATCGCACCTTCAGTGATGCCTTCAGTGGTCTCGATGGCTGGCTGGAGGGGCTGCGCTGATGGGCCGTGAACAAGACGACTTGCTGCGCCGGGGGATCGGGATGACGTCCCAGCGTACCCGCGAACGCTTGATCCAACGCTTGTACGAAGAGGGGTTGTCCAACGCTCAGGTGCTGGAAGTGATCCGGCGCACGCCTCGGCATCTGTTTGTCGATGAAGCCCTGGCCCACCGAGCCTACGAAGACACCGCGCTACCCATCGGCCACAACCAGACCATCTCCCAGCCGTATATGGTGGCGCGCATGAGCGAGCTGCTGTTGGCGGCGGGGCCTTTGGACAAGGTGCTGGAGATCGGCACCGGCTCCGGCTACCAGACTGCCGTGCTGGCGCAACTGGTGGAGCGGGTGTTCTCGGTCGAGCGCATCAAGGTGTTGCAAGACCGTGCCAAGGAACGACTGGTCGAGTTGAACCTGCGCAACGTGGTGTTTCGCTGGGGGGATGGCTGGGAAGGCTGGCCGGCGCTGGCGCCGTACAACGGCATTATCGTCACCGCCGTGGCCACTGATGTGCCCCAGGCGTTGCTCGATCAACTTGCTCCAGGCGGGCGGCTGGTCATTCCGGTGGGCTCCGGTGAAGTGCAACAATTGATGCTCATTATCCGTGAGGAAGAAGGCTTTTCCCGGCATGTACTCGGCGCCGTGCGCTTCGTGCCACTGCTCAATGGCCCGCTGGCCTGATCATTTGTTCGCGGGCAGTGAATTCTGTTGGCGAGGATGTGTCTTACGGCGGGGTCTATCGAGTCAACATGATCGGGCGTCGGCTTTAAACACGATGAATTTTTCGTTTCAGTCGTGTGCCGGTAAAAAGCCAATGCCCAGTTATACTTGCGTCATATTTCAAGCCTGATACAGGCATTCATGTTCAGCCACCACAAAGGGAGCGGCGGGTGAGTCTCACAGGTCTTGCGCAGCGTATGAGTAAAACAAGCTTTCATCGACTGGTGCTTGGCCTCGTCTTCAGTTCCGTGTTGGTCGGGTGTTCCAGCTCGCCAAGCAGCGGCGCGCGGGTGGTTGACCGTAATAACGCCGCCCCCCAGAAACCGACGGTGACCACCGGGCAATACGTGGTGCGCAAGGGCGATACGATGTTCTCGATCGCCTTCCGTTATGGCTGGGATTACAAGGCGCTCGCAGCTCGTAACAATATTCCTGTGCCATACACGATACATCCGGGTCAGACGATTCGCTTCGACGGACGCACCGGTTCAACGCCTACGGCAGTTGTGACAAACACTGGATCTTCACCGTCGTCTTCGAGCAAAACCACCATCATCACCCGGCCTGCAGGCACCGCCACACCGGCCCCTGCGACCAAGCCGGCACCCGCGCCGTTGCCACCTGCAGGGCCTGCGCCGACCGGTTGGGGATGGCCCTCAAACGGAGTGTTGATTGGAAAATTCTCTTCAAACGGTAGTTTGAATAAAGGCATTGATATCGCCGGAGATTTGGGACAGCCTGTTTTAGCTGCGTCTGATGGGACAGTGGTGTACGCCGGGAGTGGTTTACGGGGCTACGGCGAGCTGGTCATCATCAAACACAGCGATACCTACGTCAGTGCTTACGGCCATAACCGTAGGCTGTTGGTTCGGGAGGGGCAGCAGGTCAAAGTCGGACAGACAATTGCCGAAATGGGGTCAACTGGTACAGACCGGGTGAAACTGCACTTTGAGATTCGCCGCCAAGGGAAACCTGTAGATCCGCTGCAATTCCTACCCCGTCGTTGATGTGTTGCACAGCCTGTTCCCTCACGTAGAAGGAACAGGCTCCAGCGTTGCCAAGGATAAAGGCGCCGCTTGAGCTTGAGGTCGAACTCACCAAAGGACTATAACAATGGCTCTCAGTAAAGAAGCGCCGGAGTTTGACATCGACGATGAGGTTCTCCTTATGGAGACCGGTATCGATACGGAATCGATGTCGAATGAGGGACCTGCTGTACCTTCAGTTCGCACCAAGTCCAAGAACTCCACCGCGTTAAAGCAACACAAGTACATTGACTACACGCGGGCGCTCGATGCGACCCAGCTGTACCTCAATGAAATCGGCTTTTCCCCTCTGCTTACCCCCGAAGAAGAAGTCCATTTTGCGCGCTTGTCGCAAAAGGGCGATCCGGCTGGGCGCAAGCGCATGATTGAAAGCAACCTGCGCCTGGTGGTGAAAATCGCCCGACGCTACGTCAATCGTGGGCTGTCCCTGTTGGACCTGATCGAGGAAGGCAACCTGGGCCTGATCCGGGCTGTGGAGAAGTTCGACCCCGAGCGGGGCTTCCGCTTTTCGACCTATGCCACTTGGTGGATTCGCCAGACCATCGAACGGGCGATCATGAATCAGACCCGCACGATCCGGTTGCCGATCCATGTGGTCAAGGAGCTCAACGTCTACCTGCGGGCGGCGCGTGAGCTTACCCAAAAACTCGATCATGAACCTTCGCCCGAAGAAATCGCCAACCTGCTGGAAAAACCGGTAGGGGAGGTCAAGCGTATGCTCGGTCTCAATGAACGCGTGTCTTCGGTCGATGTCTCGCTGGGTCCGGATTCGGATAAAACCCTGCTGGACACCCTGACGGATGATCGTCCTACCGATCCTTGCGAGCTGTTGCAGGACGATGATCTTTCCCAAAGCATTGACCAGTGGTTGTCGGAGCTCACGGACAAGCAGCGTGAGGTGGTGATTCGCCGCTTCGGCTTGCGCGGCCATGAGAGCAGCACCCTGGAGGACGTAGGCCTGGAGATCGGTCTGACCCGTGAGCGGGTGCGGCAGATCCAGGTGGAAGGGCTCAAGCGCTTGCGTGAGATCCTGGAGAAGAATGGCTTGTCGAGTGAGTCGTTGTTTCAGTAAGCGGCGTAGGACAAAGTGTGGGAGCGGGCTTGCTCGCGAATGCGGAGTGTCAGTCGACAGATGTACTGGCTGATCCACCGCCTTCGCGAGCAAGCCCGCTCCCACATTTTTTGTGCCCGGCGACTACATCGGTGGCAGTATCAAATCCCAGGCATAAAAAAACCCCGCTTTTAAGGGCGGGGTCTTTTCGACTAAGTCAGTACAAGTTAGATAACTTGAACTTCTTCAGCTTGCATGCCTTTCTGACCGCGGGTAGCGATGAAAGAAACCTGTTGGCCTTCTTTCAGGCTTTTGAAGCCGTCGGATTGGATAGCTTTGAAGTGAACGAACAGGTCGTCACCGGATTGTGGAGTGATGAAGCCGAAGCCTTTTTCATCGTTGAACCACTTAACGGTACCAGTTTGGCGATTAGACATGGTGTATCTCCTTGGACAAAGTTAACTGCGACTCAGGAAAAGCCCTGGCCGAGACTGAGTGCAAAGAGCAGGAAAAATTCTTGGAGATGGTTGGATCGAAATTCAACATATCGTGTAGAGATTCTCAGTGACACAAGCAGCACAGTGGCGCCACCTTAACCCTTTTTCCGGGACGTGCCAATGATATTTCCGAAGGTTTCTCCAAATTCGTGACTGGCGGTGGTATTTCCGCTCACCGGGCATGCCAACACAGGTCCCGGCCCCACAGGCTGCGGCTTATAGGAGCAGGCACATTCGTCAAGAAAAGCCCCGCGGCCTTTGAACCCCAACGCCAGCCCCGGTAAGATGCCCCACAGAATTTTTCCACCTCGCTATTCAGGACACCCGCCATGAGCATCAAATCGGACAAGTGGATTCGCCGCATGGCGCAGGAACACGGCATGATCGAACCGTTCGTCGAGCGCCAGATCCGTGGCCAGGGCGATGCGCCGGTGATTTCCTACGGCGTCTCCAGCTACGGCTACGACGTGCGCTGTGCCGATGAATTCAAGGTGTTCACCAACATCAATTCGGCGATCGTCGACCCAAAGAATTTCGACGAAAAGAGCTTCGTCGACGTCAAGAGCGACGTGTGCATCATTCCGCCGAACTCCTTCGCCCTGGCGCGTACCGTGGAGTTCTTCCGCATTCCCCGCGATGTGCTGACCATCTGCCTGGGTAAAAGCACCTACGCGCGTTGCGGCATCATCGTCAACGTGACACCGCTTGAACCCGAGTGGGAAGGCCACGTGACCCTGGAGTTCTCCAACACCACCACGCTGCCGGCGAAAATCTACGCCAACGAAGGCGTGGCGCAGATGCTGTTCCTGCAGTCCGACGAGGCCTGTGAAGTGTCCTACAAGGACCGTGCAGGCAAGTATCAGGGCCAGCGCGGCGTAACTCTCCCACGCGCTTGATCGAAAGCTCCTACGCGTAAAGGGAATTAGTCTGCATAAAGTGACTCTATCTAGGTGTACTGCCCCGGCGCGTGTAAAACGCGCCGGGCCACGCTTGAGGAGTACTTTATGAAGCTCGACCCGCGAATAAGCGCAGAACTTGCCCGGCTTGAACCCAATCAGATTGGCGTTCTGGCCTGGTCCCTGATGGCCGATCCTGCTTATGCGGGCGGCATCCCCGGCCAACCCGAGCCGGATTACCCACAACCGACCGAACCGGGTGAGCCGACCTTGCCGGACGAGCCGCCACCCGCGCCGGTTGCCTGATCCCTAGCCCACCGGCCAGACGTCATGATCGCCAATCACGTAGATTCGGCGGTCATTGTCCTGCTCCACCCTATGCCCGCCGGTAAATGCGCCGAACGCCGGCAGCAGGCTGACTCGGTCACCGATCACAAAACACGGCAGCCTTAAGCTCTGTCGTCCCTTGCCGCGCAACCGATACACCGGATGCACATGCCCCGCCAGCACGTGGTGGCTGGGATGGGCGTCAGGTTCGTGCTGCAAGGCGAAAGGGCCTATCAGCAGCGGCTCCGTGACCACGTCCATCCTCAAGTCCTCGGGCGGGTCGCCCGCGCGTTTATCGTGATTGCCGCGAATCAAGGTCATGGTCAGATCCGGGTTAAGCGCTCGCCAGCTTCTCAAAGCGCCCAGCGTGCCACTGGCGTGCGATCCCGGGCCGTGCAGGAAATCGCCGAGAAAGATCACCTGAGTGCAGGGTAGCGTTGAGAGCAGCCGGTCCAGGCGCTGCAAGTTCTCGGTGGTGGTGCCTTGCGGCACTGGTTGCCCCAGGCTGCGATACGCCGAGGCTTTGCCGAAATGCGCATCGGCGATCATCAGGCATTGGCGTGCAGGCCAGTAGACCGCCTTGTCCGCCAGTAACCACAGCTCTTCACCCTCCAGCCTCACCGTGCACACCATCAGCGCTTCCCGTTATCCGCGACTTTTTCCAGGTCCTTGACCATGCGTGCGATGCGTTCCGAGGGTTTTTCCGAACTCAGGCTTTCGCGCATCCGTTCAACTAGCAATGGGAAGGCCAGGGGCGTAGGTCGTTCGATCGGATGCAAGTCCAGTTTCAGCGCGCAAAGATGGCGCAACGTCTCTTCCAGCCGACGAATGTCCAGCTCATCGCGTAAGACTTCTTCGCCTGCCTGAGTCAGCAACAGATTCTGCGGGTCGTACTGCTTGAACACCTCAAAGAACAAACCGCTGGAGGCCTGCACTTGCCGCGTACTTTTTGGTGCGCCCGGATAGCCGGCAAACACCAGCCCGGCAATCCGAGCGATCTCACGGAAGCGGCGCAGGGCCAGCTCCCCGGCATTCAGGCTGGCCGCCACGTCTTCCCGCAAATGTTCAGGGCTCAGTAGCGCATCATTCAGCAATGCCGGCCAATCCACTGCAGTGGCACTCAATAACTCCAGCCCGTAATCATTGACTGCGATCGAAAATGTCACCGCCTGCTGTTGACTCACACGCCACGCCAGCAGGCTCGCCAAACCCAGGTGCACTTGGCGCCCGGCAAAGGGATAGAGGAACAGGTGCCAGCCTTCCCGTGACTTCAGCACCTCTGCCAGCAGATGCTCGCGCGTCGGCAAGCCAGACCAGCGCAACTGTGTCTGCAACAAAGGTTGCACCGCTTGCATCTCCGGCCCCTCGAAGCGGCCATGGGCCGCTGCGTCAAAGCGTTCCACCACCGCTTGCGCCAGCTCATTGGAAAGCGGCATGCGCCCGCCATTCCAGCGCGGCACGGCGGCTTTCTTGGCCGTGCTGCGACGTACATAGGCGGTCATGTTTTCCACGCGCACCAACTCCAGCAGGCGGCCGGCGAACAGGAAGCCATCTCCCGGCTTTAGCCGCGCAATAAATCCCTCCTCGACACTGCCCAGGTTCTTGCCGCCACCGCCCTTGCTCCAGAATTTCAAGTGGATGCTCGCATCACTGACGATGGTGCCCACGCTCATTCGATGGCGCCGCGCCAGTCGGGCATCCGGGACACGCCAGATGCCGTCTTCGTCCGGTTCCACCCGGCGATAATCCGGATAGGCGGTCAGCGACAGCCCACCATGGCGCACGAAACCCAGGGCCCAGGCCCAGTCTTCATCCGTCAGGTCGTGGTAGGCCCAGGCGCCGCGCACTTCCGTCAGCAAGGCCTCGGGCGTGAAGCCACCCCCCAATGCCATGCTGACCAAGTGCTGTACGAGTACATCCAAGGGCTTGTACGGCGATTCCCGCGCTTCGATACGCCGTTGTGCAATCGCATCCTGGGCAGCGGCCGCTTCTACCAGCTCAAGGCTGTGGGTCGGCACCAGCGTCACCCGCGACGGCCGTCCCGGCGCATGCCCCGAGCGGCCGGCGCGTTGCATCAAACGCGCCACGCCTTTGGCCGAACCGATCTGCAACACCCGCTCCACTGGCAGGAAGTCCACCCCCAGGTCCAGGCTTGAGGTGCACACCACCGCTTTGAGCTGGCCGTCTTTCAAGGCCCGTTCGACCCAGTCACGGGTCTCTCGGGACAGCGAACCATGGTGCAGCGCAATCACCCCAGCCCAATCGGGGCGGGCGTCCAGCAATGCCTGGAACCAAATCTCCGACTGCGCCCGCGTATTGGTAAATACCAGGCAACTGCTGCTGGCGTCCACTTCCGCCACCACCTGGGGCAGCATCTTCAAACCAATATGCCCGGCCCACGGAAAGCGTTCGGTCACGGGGGGCAATAAGGTGTCGATGACCAACTGTTTAGGCGTCTGCCCCTGCACATTGATCCCGTCGCCTTGTGGAACCAACACCTCCAGTGCATGGGATTGGTTACCCAAGGTCGCCGAAATCCCCCACACCATCAATTCGGGATGCCAGCGCCGCAGGCGTGCCAAGGCCAGTTGCAACTGCACGCCGCGCTTGTTGCCGATCAACTCATGCCATTCATCCACCACCACCATGCGCAGGTGCGCCAGGCTCACTTCGCTGTCGGCACGCGCCAGCATCAGCGTCAGGCTTTCCGGGGTGGTGACCAGTGCGGTGGGCTGGCGGCGGGTCTGGCGGGCGCGCTCGCTGTTGCTGGTGTCACCGGTGCGCAGGCCGACGCTCCAGGGAATCTGCAACGCCTCAAGCGGGGCTTCAAGGGCGCGGGCGGTGTCGGCGGCCAGCGCGCGCATGGGCGTGATCCACAGCACCGTCAGCGGCTCAGCGGGCGGTTTGCGTTTAGCGGTTACAGGTGGGCGAGTGATGGCGAAGCGATTGAGGGCGGCGAACCACAGCGCATAGGTTTTACCCGCACCGGTGCTGGCATGCAGCAGCCCCGATTGGCCGCTCTTGACCGCCGCCCACACCTCTTTCTGGAAGGCAAACGGCTTCCAGCCTTTGGCGGCAAACCAGTGTTTGGCGAAATCGGTGGGTTTTGCCATGGGGCGGCTGACACTCTGGAAGGCCTATTCCACAGACCCTCCAGAGCGGCCAAAGGTTTACTTCAAATTGCCACTCAAAAACTGCTGCAAACGCTCGCTCTTCGGATTGCCCAGCACGTCTTCCGGCGCGCCTTGCTCTTCCACCAGGCCCTGGTGCAGGAACAACACCTGGCTCGACACCTTGCGTGCAAAGCTCATTTCGTGGGTCACCATGATCATGGTGCGGCCTTCCTCGGCCAAACCCTGGATCACCTTCAACACTTCGCCCACCAGCTCCGGGTCGAGGGCCGAGGTGGGTTCGTCGAACAACATCACCTCCGGCTCCATGGCCAGGGCGCGGGCGATGGCGACGCGCTGTTGCTGGCCGCCGGAGAGGAACGCCGGGTACTGATCGGCCACGCGTGCAGGGAGGCCGACTTTATCCAGATAACGACGAGCACGGTCCTCGGCGTCCTTCTTGCTGCAGCCCAGCACCCGGCGTGGGGCCATGGTGATGTTCTCCAGCACGCTCATGTGGCTCCACAGGTTGAAATGCTGGAACACCATCGCCAGACGCGTGCGCAGGCGCTGTAATTCGGCGTCGTCGGCCACGCGCATGCCGTGGCGGTCGCTGACCATGCGGATCGGCTGGCCGTCGAGGGTCATGGCGCCGTCGTTGGGGGTTTCCAGGAAGTTGATACAGCGCAAAAAGGTGCTCTTGCCCGAGCCGCTGGCGCCGATCAGGCTGATCACGTCACCAGTCTTGGCCTTGAGCGAAACACCTTTGAGCACCTCATTGTCGCCATAGCTTTTATGCAGGCCTTCAACGGTCAATTTGTACATGGGGCGTGCATCCTCAAGGCGAAAGTAGGTAGCCGCTGCGGTAGGCCTCTAAGCCTGCGACATGGGCGATGACCATCCCGGCAGTGGCCATGCGGCGCAGCGAACGGGCGTAAAGCAGGCCGGCATTGCGGCAATGCACGGGCGTTACGCGGTCAGAAATGGGGTCGATGATTTCGGCGATCAGTTGTCCAGCTTCCAGGTATTCACCGGGCATGGCACTGAACACCAGCAGGCCGCCCATGGGCGTCGCCACCGGCTCTACGCCTGCCAGCGGTGTGGCCGGGTAGGGCAGGTCGGGCAGTGGTGCGGCTTCCCCGGCAATGGCGCCGAAGTGAATCAGGTAATCGATGATCGCTTGGCAGTCGAGGGCGGCCAGGCCGTGGTTGACGTCACCTTGCCCACGCAGTTCGACGGTCACCGAAAAACTGCCCATGGGGATGGGGAAGTGCTCGCCGAAGCGTTGCTGCAATTGCCACCACACCAGGGTGAAACACTCATCGAAGGATTGCCCGCCGGAGTCGGTCGCCAGCAGATTGGCCTCCGAGCCGATGTAACGCGCCAACGGTTCCACCTGCGGCCAGGCCTCGGGTGTGGTGTACAGGTGCGCCACGGCTTCAAAGTCGCAATGCAGGTCCAGCACCATGTCGGCATCGCACGCCAGGCGTTGCAGCACCAGGCGCTGGGATTGCAGTTGGGTCTCAGCGCTTTGCGCAGCGAGGGCGGTAGACAGCGCGGCGCGGATCAACTCGACGTTGTGCTGGGGATCGTCCCCAAGCAGCTCCTCGACTTGATTACCCACCGCCTCGCTGAGGTCGACAAACAGGCGATTGAAGTTCTGCCCGCTTTCCAGCTCGTAGCGGCCCAGCGGGATATCCATCAATACCTGTTCCAGGCCCACCGGATTGGCGATGGGCACCAGCACAATCTCGCTGAGCAGGCGACCGGCTGCCGCCAGTTCAGCCAGCCGCACCTTCAGGTGCCAAGCCACCAGCATGCCCGGCAGTTCATCGGCATGCAGCGACGACTGGATGTAGATCTTGCCTTCAGCCTGCTCCGGGCCGAAGTGAAAACTGTGAATCTGCCGTGCCGTCCCTGGCACCGGCGCGATCAGTTCATGAACCTGATGACGCATAAAAACTCCTTAATGACTCGGCCCGAGGAAGGCCAGCCAACGACGCTCCGCCAAGCGAAACAGACCGACCAGGGCAAAGGTCACAGTCAGGTAGATCAGCGCAGCGATACCGAATGATTGAAAGGTCATGAAAGTGGCCGAGTTGGCATCCCGCGCCACTTTGAGGATGTCGGGGATCGTCGCGGTGAAGGCCACCGTGGTCGAGTGCAGCATCAGGATCACTTCATTGCTGTAGTAGGGCAGCGAACGACGCAACGCCGACGGCATGATCACATAGGCGTACAGCTTCCAGCCGCTCAAGCCGTAGGCCTTGGCCGCTTCGACTTCACCATGGGCCATGCTGCGGATCGCCCCGGCGAAAATCTCCGTGGTGTACGCGCAGGTGTTGAGGGCGAAGGCCAGGATGGTGCAGTTCATCGCATCGCGAAAGAACGCATCCAGCAACGGTTGTTCGCGCACGGCGGCGAGGCTGTAGATGCCGGTGTAGCAGATCAACAGTTGGATATAGAGCGGCGTGCCCCGGAACAGGTAGGTGTAGAACTGCACCGGCCAACGCACCAGGCGCTTGCGCGACACACGGGCGATGGACAACGGGATCGACACCAGAAAGCCGATGACCAGCGCGGCAGTGAGCAACCACATCGTCATGGCCAGGCCGGTGATGTGTTGGCCGTCGCTATAAAGGAAAGGGCGCCAGTATTCCTGCAAGAGTTCGATCATCGCACGGCCTCCCGGGCACCAGCGGAGTAGCGACGTTCAAGGCGGCGCAAGACGAAGTTGGACGCGCTGGTGATCAACAGGTAGATCAATGCCGCGAGTACCAAAAAGTAAAACAACTGATAGGTGCTCTTGCCGGCATCCTGGGCGGCCTTGACCAGGTCGGCCAGGCCGATGATCGACACCAGCGCCGTGGCCTTGAGCATCACCATCCAGTTATTGCCGATCCCCGGCAGGGCAAAGCGCATCATCTGCGGGAAGGTCACGTAGCGAAACCGCTGGCCACGCTTGAGGCCGTAGGCCGTGGCGGCTTCCAGTTGGCCACGGGGCACGGCGAGGATCGCGCCGCGAAACGTCTCGGTGAAGTACGCACCGTAGATGAAACCGAGGGTGATCACCCCGGCGCTGAAGGGGTCGATCTCGATGTATTCCCACTCCATGAAATCGGTCAAACCGGTCAGCCAGGTTTGCAGGCTGTAGAAAATCAGCAACATCAGCACCAGGTCGGGCACGCCGCGAATCAATGTGGTGTAGAACTGGGCGGGAATGCGCAGGAAGGGCAGGCTGGAGAGTTTGGCGCTGGCGCCGAGCAGGCCCAGCAACACGCTGACGGCCAGGGACAGCACCGACAACTTGATGGTCATCCAGGTGCCTTGCAGCAACAGCGGGCCGAAACCCTTCAGGCTGAGCGCACTCAACCCGAGGGTTTGCAACAATTCTTCGAACATAAATCAGGACCTATGGCGATAAAAAAGCGCCCCTCTTGGGAAGGGCGCTCCAGGCATTATTTGCCGCTGTACAGGTTCAGATCGCCAAAGTGTTTCTTCTGGATGGTGGCGTAGGTGCCATCATCGTGTAACGCTTTGATACCTTTATCCAAAAGCGCCTTCAGTTCAGTGTTACCTTTTTTGATACCGACGGCGGTTTTCGACGGCAGCAACGGGTCGTCGATGGCTGCGCTGACTTCATAACCGGCACCGGCCGGCGACTTCAGGAAACCCAGTTCGGCTTGCAACATGTCCTGCACGGACGCGTCGAGACGGCCGGAGGTCAGGTCGGCGTACACCTGGTCCTGGTTGGCGTAGGCCTTGGTGGTCACACCGGCTTTATCCAATACGGCCTTGGCGTAGGCTTCCTGGATGGTGCCTTGCTCGTAGCCCACGGATTTGCCCTTGAGGGACTCTGGCGTCGAGTAGCCCGCGCCTTTCTTGAACACCAGCGAGGTGGGGCCGGAGAACAGTTCGCTGGAGAAGTCGATGGCCTTTTCACGCACCGGGGTCACGGTCATGGATGAAATCACGCCGTCGAACTTGTTGGCTTTGAGGCCTGGAATCATGCCGTCGAAGTCACTTTCAACCCACTTGCACTTCACTTTCAGCTCGGCGCAGATCGCATTGCCCAGGTCGATATCGAAGCCCACCAGGCTGCCGTCGGCAGCCTTGGATTCGAACGGCGCGTAGGACGGATCGACACCAAAACGCAGTTCCTTGTATTCCTTGGCCAGCGCGGTACCGGCAGCCATGCACAGGGCCAGCGCAGAAAGGGTCAGCAATGCTTTTTTCATTATGTAATCCCTGGAAACCAAGATAAGCGCTTGTGGCGCGTTTAGGACTGTTACTGAACGGTGTCAGACGGATCACAAGTAGCAATTTCTGCACCATAGTTCCGAATGTAGTTCCGAAAGGTCGTTTTAAAAGGTGGGAGAAGGGAGAGCTGAGTGTAGGAGATGCCCGAAAATGGGCGCGCAAAAAACAGTGCACCAATTTGGTTCTGGCGCAGATCAATAATGTGGGAGCTGGCTTGCCTGCGATGGCGGTGGATCAGAGAATTCATTTTTCACTGACACGCCGCCATCGCAGGCAAGCCAGCTCCCACAAGGATTTGTGCCATTTTTAACCAGGAATCAGGTCAGAAGGTCTTGCAGGGTGGCAAGGTTGTCAGCGTCTTCCACGGTTTTATCCTGCCGCCAACGCAACATCCGTGGAAACCGCACCGCAATCCCACTCTTGTGCCGCTTGGACAGGGCAATGCCTTCGAACCCCAGTTCAAACACCATGCTCGGGGTCACGCTGCTGACCGGGCCGAACTTTTCCACGGTGGTCTTGCGCACAATCGCGTCGACCTTGCGCATTTCTTCGTCGGTCAGGCCGGAGTAGGCCTTGGCAAACGGCACCAGCGTGCGTTCGCTGCTGGCCGGGCCGTCCCACACGGCGAAGGTATAGTCGCTGTATAGGCTGGCGCGTCGGCCGTGGCCGCGTTGGGCGTAAATCAACACCGCGTCGACGCTGAACGGGTCGACCTTCCACTTCCACCACACGCCCATGTCCTTGGTGCGGCCGACGCCGTAGAGGCTGTCGCGGGCCTTGAGCATCATGCCTTCTACGCCGAGGCTGCGGGACGCTTCGCGTTGTTCGGCCAGGTCTTCCCAGGTCGCGCCGGTCAACAGCGGCGACGCCCGTAATACCGGCTGGTTGCACTGGGCGATCACCTGTTCAAGCTGCGTGCGGCGCTCAGCCTGGGTGTGGTTGCGCCAATCGTCGCCCTGGTTTTCCAGCAGGTCGTAGGCCAGCACCGCAACCGGGGCGTCCTCCAGCACTTTTTTGCTCAGGGTCTTGCGGCCAATCCGCTGTTGCAGCAGGGCGAAGGGTTGCACCGCGCCTTTCCACACCACGATTTCGCCGTCGATCACCGTGCCGTCGGGCAAGCTGCTTACCAGGCTGTGCAGTTCGGGGAAACGCTCAGTCACCAATTCTTCGCCACGGGACCAGATCCACAGGCGGCCGTCGCGTTTTACCAACTGCGCGCGGATGCCATCCCACTTCCATTCCACTTGCCAGTCGGCGGGGGAGCCCAGCAAATCGTTGAATTGCTCCACCGGTTGCGCCAAGCCATGGGCGAGAAAAAATGGATAAGGCTGCCCGCCGCGTTGTGCATGTTCGTCGGGCGATTCGGCGGCGATCAGCTTTAGATAGCCTTGGGCCGTAGGACGGTTGGACAGATCGGTGTAGCCCACCAGTCGCTGCGCCACGCGCTTACTGTCCAGGTCGGCCATCGCGGCGAGGGCGCGGGTGACCAGTAGCTTGGACACGCCCACACGGAAGCTGCCGGTGATCAACTTGATGCAGACCATCAGGCTGGGTTGATCCAGTTGCGCCCATAACGCCGGTAGACGCTCGGCCAATTCCAATGGCGGCAAGCCACGCAGGGGCAGGAGTTTTTCCTCCAGCCACACCGCCAGGCCGTCCTGCGAGGTGTAGGTCGATTCCGGCAGCAGCAGGGAAATGGTTTCTGCCAGATCGCCCACTGATTGGTAGCTTTCTTCAAACAACCACGGCTCGATACCCGATGCTTCAGTGGCCATGTCCCGCAGCAGGCGCGTCGGAACCAGTTGCCGAGGGCGCCCGCCGGACAGGAAATACACGGCCCAGGCCGCATCTTCCGGCGCGGCATCGAGAAAGTAGGCCTGTAGCGCGGCCAGCTTGGCGTTGCTGGAGGTGGTGGCGTCGAGGTTGGCGTACAGCTCGGCAAAGGCCTTCATGCACTGGCCTCTTCTTCGTCGTCACCGTATTCAGTGGTGAAGCCCTGGGCATCCAGGCCTTTTTCCCGCAGATGGCGTACCAATACGCCGACAGACCCGTGGGTAACCATCACCCGCTCGGCGCCGGTTTGCTCGATGGCCCACAGCAGGCCGGGCCAGTCGGCGTGATCCGACAGTACAAAACCCCGATCCACGCCGCGTCTGCGTCGGGTGCCGCGCAGGCGCATCCAGCCGCTGGCGAAGGCGTCGCTGTAGTCGCCGAAACGTTTGATCCAACTGCTGCCGCCGGCCGAAGGTGGGGCGATGATCAAAGCCTGGCGCAGCAGCGGGTCGGTTTTCTTGAAGTCACCGGCGTACAGGGTTTCAGGAATATAGATGCCGGCCTCGCGGTACACCCGGTTCAACGGTTCGACCGCGCCATGGCTGAGGATCGGGCCGATGCTGGCGTCGATGCCGTGCAGGATGCGTTGGGCCTTGCCGAAGGAATAACAGAACAACACGCTGGCCTTGCCGGCAGCGATATTCGCCTGCCACCAATCGTTGATCCCGGCGAAGATCTGCGCCTGGGGCTGCCAGCGGTAGATCGGCAGGCCGAAAGTGGACTCGGTGATAAAGGTGTGGCAACGCACCGGTTCAAAAGGCGCGCAGGTGCCATCGGGCTCGACTTTGTAGTCACCGGATGCAACCCATACTTCGCCTTTGTATTCCAGGCGCACCTGGGCCGATCCCAAGACATGCCCGGCCGGGTGAAAACTCAAGGTGACGCCGTGGTGGATCAGTTGCTCGCCGTAGGCCAGGGTTTGCAAGTTGATGTCCTGACCGAGCCGCGAGCGCAGGATGCCTTCACCGGGAGCCGCCGCCAGGTAGTGTTGGTTACCGGTGCGGGCGTGGTCGCCATGGGCGTGGGTGATGACCGAGCGTTCCACCGGGCGCCACGGGTCGATGTAGAAATCTCCGGCGGGGCAGTAGAGGCCTTCGGGGCGGGCGATGACAAGGTCCATGGGCGTGCCGGGGGCGATGGGCTTATCAGGTAGGAGGCAAAGCGGTCACCACAAGTTCGATCTGATTCGACACCCTCCTGTAGGAGCCGGCTTGCCGGCGATGGCGTCCGCGAGGTCCCCATCGCCGGCAAGCCGGCTCCTACAGATTGGGTTGTGGCCGTGAAACCGGGTTACTTGCCCGGCGTCAGGGTCAACCGAGTTTTCCCATACACCTTCTCGAAGTTCTGCGGCTGCATCGGGAAGCTCAGGTATTGCGCCTTGAGCGACGGGTCGATGCCATTGGCATAGTTCGGGCTGGCCGGGTTGCCGGACTGGCCGATGCCACCCTGGCCCATCATCGGCTCCACCTGGCCGAAGTCGACGATCATGCGCAGCGCCGGCACCTGGGTGGTGGCGAAGTCCTGGCCCCAGCTATACGGCGCCGGGTTCAGGGTGTTGTGGTCGCCACCGGACGCCAGCGGACCGCGAATCACCTGGCCATTGGTGTTTTTCCAGGTGGTGGTATGCAACTTGCCCCACTGCCAGGCCTTGTGATCGGCACCCAATTGACTCTCACCCGCGCTGATCGCGGCGGCCAGGCTGCGGGCGAGGATCGCTGGTTTGTCTTCTTTCTGCGGGGTGCGCACGTCATCCCAGAATGGGCTGTCTTCGCGACCCAGCAAGTGGTCGGCCTGGGCGGCGTAGGACAGGTTGGCATTGCTGACAAACGCCTTCCAACTGGCACTGTTTTCCGGGCCGAGTTCGTCGAGGAAGATCTGCTTGGTGCTTTCCTGCAGGAACAGTTCATAGATCGCTGCGTCGGCGGAGGTGGATACCAAGCGGCCATCAAAGGCCATCAGGCGGCTCAGTGCTTCACGTGCCTTGGCCTGTTCGGTCGCCGGCAGCGCGTCAATCGCCTGTTTCAGCGGCTGGGCCATGCCTGGCGCCTGGAACATGGTCTTGAGCTTGGCGGCGAAGGTCGTGGTCTGGTCGTACTGCATGGCGATCATGCTGCGGCTGTCATGTTTGCCGGCATTGGCCAGTTGCGCCAGACGTTCGCTACGCTCCGGTGCATCCCAGGAGTTGGACAGTTGCATGCCATAACCGCGCGGGGCGGTGCGCTGGTTGGCGGTGCCGATCCAGCCTTGAGCCGGGTCCTGGTCATAGGGGTGCAGCATCGCGTCGGCGTAACCGTCCCAGTCAAAACGTGTGTCCCAGCCCGGCGACGGCAGCAGGCCCTCACCTTCACGGCGATTGGGGAAGCGCCCGGTGACTTGCCAGCCAATGTTGCTGGCGTCGGCGAAGATCATGTTCAGCGCAATGGCGCGTATCTCGCGAGTGGCGTCCGAGGCCTTGCCCGCGTTTTGGGCGCGGGACAGGTCGAAGAACGCGTCCAGGCTCTTGTCGTCCTTGAAGTCGGCGGTTTGCAGCGCCAAACCCAGGCCGGTGGTCAACGCCTGACTGCTGTTGAGCAGGGCGCCGTGGCGGGTTTCGTACACCACTTCGCGAATCGAGCGTTGGCCTTTGACGAAGAAGGTTTCGTTGCGCACACCGGCGGGTAGCCATTTGCCGTTGTTCTCGTAGTACAACGCGCTGCCCTGGCGTTTGACCTTTTCCAGGAACAGGTCCTGGGTGTCGCCCTTGACCGTGCTCATGCTCCACGCGACCTTGCCGTTGAAGCCGGACAGCAGTGTCGGCAAGCCGGCAATCGAGGCGCCCACGGCCTGGTATTTCGGTGCACGGATCTGCACGTAGCTCCACGGCGACGGCGCTTGCGGCTGGGCGGCGAGGTCGCCTGCCAACAGGCTCTTACCGCTACGGCTGCGTTGCGGGCCGATGGCCCAGTTACTTGAGGTGGTCACTGCCAGCGAATTGAGGCTGCTCAGTTGTTGGCTGACCGCGTCCAGCCCGACCAGACCGGTGATCTGCCCCAGGTTCACACCCTTGAGCTTCTCGGCCTCGGCCAACGGGATCGCTTCGTCCGGCGCGCTAGGCGTGAGCCAGGCGAGTTTGTCGACGCCGACTTTCTGCGCCAGCACCAGGGAGGCAATTTCTTCCTGCAGGTTGGCCGATTCGCTGAAATTCAGCAGGCAGAACAGCAGTGCCGAATCCTCCGGCTTCCAGTATTCGGGCTTGTAGCCGGTCTGGGCCAGTTCTGGCGGCAGCTTGTCGCGGTAGCGGAACAGGTAGGCGTTGACGCCCCGCGCATACACTTCGAAGAAACGCTTGAGGCGCGGGCTTGACGCGTTATACAGCTCGCCGGCGCTTTTTTTCAGGTTGACCGCACGCATGAACCGGTCGACATCCAGCACCTCGGGGCCGGACATTTCTGCCAGGCGGCCCTGGGCCAGCAGGCGCAGGGTGACCATCTGCGTGATGCGGTCACTGGCGTGCACATAACCGAGGCTGAACAGCGCGTCATGGAAGGTGTTGCTTTCGATCAGCGGCATGCCTTGGGCATTACGGCGCACGGACACATTCTGTGCCAGGCCTTTGATCGGCTGCACGCCGGCGACCGGGGGCAGGGTGTCCTGGGTGCTCTGGAGCTGGCAACCGGCCAGGCTTAAAGCACTGGCCACTGCCGCGGCAACGCCGAACCGGGAAAGAAAATGTGAGAGGGCTGGCGAGGCCATGGCAAAGCTCCTGCGGGGGGTAGCGTCAGTAAAGGCGCTACGTTAGTGAGCGCGGCGAAACGACGCAAGCAGGAGTTTGGGTTAACCGTTAGATCTTGAGTCTTGCACAGAATAATGTGGGAGCGGGCTTGCTCGCGAAGCCGGAGTGTCAGTCACTGAATATGTCGACTGACAGATCGCCTTCGCGAGCAAGCCCGCTCCCACATTTGGACCGAGCAAGGCTTCAACTCAGGATTTAGGCGGGTTCACCTTCTGCACCAGCTCATACGCCCGCACTGTTGCTGGCCGCTCCTTGATGCTGTTGAACCAGCGGTGCAGGTGTGGGAAATCTTCCAGGCGTTGGCTCTGCCACTTGTGGGAAACAATCCACGGGTAGATCGCCATGTCGGCAATGCTGTAGTCCTCACCCGCCACGAATGCACGGTCCGCCAAACGTCGGTCCAACACGCCGTAAAGGCGGGCGGTTTCGTCCACATAACGTTTGATCGCATACGGAATTTTTTCCGGTGCAAACTGGCTGAAGTGATGGTTCTGACCCGCCATCGGCCCCAGGCCGCCCATTTGCCAGAACAGCCATTGCAGCGCTTCCTGGCGACCGCGCAGGTCTTTTGGAAGGAACTGGCCGGTTTTTTCCGCGAGATACAGCAGGATCGCGCCGGATTCAAACAGCGAGATCGGCGCGCCGCCGTCGGTCGGGTTCTGATCGACGATGGCCGGAATACGGTTGTTGGGAGCGATCTTCAGGAAGTCAGGCTTGAACTGGTCGCCCTGGCCGATGTTGATCGGGTGCACCTTGTAGGGCAGGCCGGCTTCTTCCAGGAACAGCGATACTTTGTGACCGTTAGGGGTAGTCCAGTAATACAGGTCGATCATGAAGCTCTCCAAAAGTGGTGATGCTTGAGCGGATGCCTGTAGGTATAGGTAATGTTGGGCGTGCGAAATTTCAATGAAACATTTGCGCATACCCTTAGAAGCAAATCAAAAAGCCCCATCCACCAACACCTGCAGCGATTGCTGCGAACAGCGCTCGATGCGCGCCCGCACCCGATATACCTCGGCAAACAACAGCGGGTTGAGCACATCGTCCGCCGCACCGCTGGCGTACAAGCGGCCCTGGCGTAGCACGGCAATATGGTCGGCGAAGCGCGCGGCGAGGTTGATGTCGTGCAGCACCACCATGGCAATCAGGTTGTGTTCGCGCACCAAATCGCGCACGCAGTCCATGACTTTCAGTTGGTAATTGAGGTCGAGGGCGCTGGTGGGTTCGTCCAGCAGCATCACCTGCGGGCGACGCGCGATGAGCTGCGCGAGGCTGACCAGTTGGCGTTGGCCGCCGGATAGGGTGCTCAGCAACTGATCAGCCAAATGCGCGATGCCAATGCGCTGCAAGGCGTCGAAGGCCTCACGCAGGCAGGCGTCGCTGGACAAGGGAATGCCCTCGACATTCGCTACGCGCAGGGCGGCGATCACACTTTCCATCACGCTGAGGCTCAAGCCTGGCGGCAGGTTCTGCGGCATGTAGGTCACGCGCCGCGCGCGCTCGGCGACGGACATGGCCGACAGGTCAAGGTCACCCAATCGCACGACGCCTTGCATCTTTTCCAGCCCGGCCACAGCGCGCAGGAGGGTGGACTTGCCGGCGCCATTGGGGCCGATCAGGGCGGTCAGACTGCCGTGGGGCAGGGTAGGCAGGCTCAGGTCGTGCACGATCTGCCGGCGCCCGTAACTCACCTGGGCGTTTTGTACACTCAAACCTTCGCTCATAACTGCCTCCCTCGCTTGAACACCAGCACCACAAAAATCGGCACGCCCACCAACGCGGTGACGATGCCCACCGGCACAATCACGCCGGGCATGATCAACTTGCTGGCAATCGACGACAGCGAAAGCAGCAACGCGCCGGTCAAGGCGCTGGCCGGCAGCAGGAAACGTTGGTCTTCGCCCACCAGGATCCGCGCGATATGCGGACCAACCAGGCCGATAAATCCGATGGTGCCTACAAAGGCTACGGCGGTGGCCGACAACAGGCTGATGCGCAGCAACGAGAAAAACCGCAGCCGCTTCACGTCCACGCCAAAGCTTTGCGCGCGGTCCTCACCCATGCGCAACAGGGTCAGGCGCGGTGCGGCGATAAAGGAAAACGGCATGACGACCGCGACCACCAAGGCCAGGATGCCAAGCTTGTCCCAGTTGGCGCGGGTCACACTGCCGAGGGTCCAGAACACCAGTTGTTGCAGCACGTCTTCGGTGGCGACCAGTTGCAGCAAGGCCACCACCGCGTTGCAACTGAACACCAAGGCAATGCCGAACAGCACCAGGCTTTCCACCCCGGCCCCCCGCAGGCGCGACATGGCTTGCAGCAAAAACACCGAGGCCGCTGCGAAGATAAAGGCCGAGAGGGAAATCGCCGTGTTGGCCGACACCCACAGGGTTGTCACCGGAAACACAATCACCAGGGACGCACCCAACGCCGCCGCCGACGACACGCCCAAGGTAAATGGGCTGGCCAGCGGATTGTTCAGGATCGCCTGCATCTCGGCCCCGGCCAGCGACAACGCGCAGCCCACCAGCACCGCCATCAGTGCGTAGGGGAGACGCACGTTCCAGATGATCACCTGGTCGGTGGCGCTCAGATGCGACGGGTGCACAATCCCGTCAAGCAGCGCCAGCAGGCCCATGCCCGACGGACCGCTGGCCAAGTCCACCAGAATCGCGCACACCAGCGCAGTGCCGAGCAGGCCCAGCAGCCAGGTACGCCGCGCCAGCAGGCGGCGGTAGCCGTGGGTGGCGCTGGCGAGGTCGAGGGTTTGAGTGGTCATTGGGCTCACACAATTTCGAAAACAATAAAGATCTAAATGTGGGAGCGGGC
>NZ_JACAQP010000010.1:149324-178571 GCF_013387025.1 Pseudomonas reactans
GGGCTTGCTGTCGATCCAATAGGCACCCTGCAACGGCATCCCCAGGAACTGCTCGTTGATCTGGTCCATGGTCGCCTGCGGATCCAGCTTGGCGAACAGTTCTGGGTGCACCCATTTGGCCAGCGACTCAATCGCCAGCAGGTTGTACGGCGAGTTGTAGAAGTCATGCCACAGGCCGTGGGCATTGCCTTCTCGGATGGCGCGAAGGTTGGCGAATTCCGGGCGTGCCAGCACTCGGTCGAAGGCTTCACGCGCCTCGTCGTTGCTGACGCCAGCCCCCAGGATCAGCCCAGGCTTGTGGTTACCGGTGGCGACATAAATATCCGGATCCGCTTTCAGCGCGTACTCCACGCTGATATCCCCCAGCGCCCCCGGCACCACGTCGGCGGCGATATTGCGCCCGCCCACCAGCTTGATCACTTCACCCATGCCGCTCTTGCCGGTGGTATGCCCCGGCGCTTGCCAAACGCCGGCCAGCAGTTCGAGGAACACACTCGGGCGCGGCCCCGCCGGCAAGGTGGCGACCGCATCGGTGATCACCTTGATGTGCTGGTCATAGAAACCCAGGAACGCCTTGGCCTGGGCTTCACGCCCCAATGCTTGGCCCAGCGCGGTCATGCTGGTGTGAGTGCCCTGCACCGGGTTGATGCGGAAGTCGACGAACACCACCGGAATGCCCGCCTTGGCCAGCACATCGGCGACCGGACTGTGTTCGGTCGGGCCGTGACCGGAAATACTGAACACCGCCAGGTCAGGTTTCAACGAGAGGATTTCCTCGGCGCTGACGCTTTGTTCCGACGCTTGCCCGATCAGCGGGATGTCTTTCACTGTGGGAAATTTCGCCACGTAGGCGTTGTAGGTGTGTTGGTCGAGCAGGCGCAAATCGTTCTGCCAGCCGACGATGCGCTGGAAGGGCGCGTCCTTGTCCAGCAACGCAAACGCCGAAATCAACCGGCCTTCACCTAGGACAACGCGCTTTACGGTGTCAGCCACTTCGACCTTGCGGCCCAGCACGTCGGTGACTTCATGGGCGGCAGCGGTTTCGGCATAGCCGAGGACAAGGGCGCCGAACAGCACGCCCAGCTTGAGCAGGTGACGGGGTTTCAACATGGCAGGGGCTCCAGGTGAAGGCGGCGCATCAGACATCGCTCCAGCGCCGCAACAGGTTGTGATAGGCGCCGCTCAGTTGCAGCAGCGCGTGGTGGTCGGCGTCTTGGGCGGTGAGGGTCTGGATCGCCACATCCATGTCCAATAGCAACTGGCGCTGGCTGTCTTCGCGCACCAGGCTTTCGATCCAGAAGAAACTCGCGATGCGTTCACCGCGGGTCACTGGGTTGATCTTGTGCAAGCTGCTACCGGGGTAGATCAGCAGGTGGCCGGCGGGCAGCTTCACCGCGTGCTCGCCAAAGGTGTCGCGGATCACCAGCTCACCGCCGTCGTAGCTGGCCGGGTCGGCCAGGAACAGCGTGGCGGAGATGTCGGTGCGCACCCGCTCGCGCACGCCCTTGATGCCGCGAATAGCGTTGTCGATATGCCAGTCGAACGCTTCACCGCCGCTGTAGCGGTTGAACAGCGGCGGGTAGATGCGCTTGGGCAAGGCGGCCGACATGAACAGCGCGTTGTCCGACAGCCGCGCCAGAATCTGCTCACCGATGCGCAGGGCCATTGGCGAATCTTCCGACAACTGTCGGTTGTTTTTCGCCATGGCCGAGCGCTGTCCGGCGGTCACCTTGCCGTCAACCCAGGGCTGATCGAGCAAGGTGGTCACGGTGGTTTCGACTTCGCTGGCGCTGAGCAGCGCCGGGATTTCGATCAGCACGCTTCAGAACTCATAGTCGACGCTGGCGGTGAGGGTGCGCCCGGCACCTGGGATGCCGTAGAGCTGGAAGCCATCGAGGGAGGCGCCAACCTGGCTGTAGTAGAACTTATTGAACACGTTGTTGAGGTTGAGGTTGACCGTGGTGTCCTTGTTCACTTTGTATTGCGCGGCCAGGTTGCTTAGCCAGTAGCCGGGAGCTTTTTCGTGGTCGCGGGTGTAGATCGCGTACACGCCGGACGGGCCGTTGGCGTAACTGCTGTTGTTGTTCAAACCGCCGACGTATTTGTTGTCGGTGTAGCGGCGTCGGCCCACGTATTGCTCGCCGTAGCTGAGGCTCAGGGCGTCGGTGACGGCGTAGGTGGTCCACAGGTTGGCGGTCAGGTCCGGGACGTTCTTGGCTTCGGCGCCCTTGTTGATGCCCTTGGTCTGGGTGCTTTTGAGTGCCGAGAACCCGCTGTAGGCGGTCCAGCGCGGGGTGATATTGCCTTGCAGGCCCAGTTCGATGCCGTCTACACGCTTGGCGGGCAAGGCACGTACCGGGGCGGATTCGCCGTCCTGGTATTCCCAGGCATTGTCCAGTTCGGTACGGAAGATCGCCGCCGTGACATTGAGCCTGTCGTGGGCAATGTCCCACTTGGTGCCCAATTCATAGGTCTTGGACTTGGCCGGGCTGTAGTTGCTGGTGCTGGCTGCGCCGTAGATCTGGTTATTGGTCGACGCGCCCAGTGCCGACGGCTGCGCCGCTTCGCTGTAGGACACATAGATGCTGCCGTTGGGCAGCGGTTTGAACACCGCGCCAACGCGACCGCTGACGGCACCGTCAGTGCTGCTGATGCTGGCCTGGCCGCGTTGGCTGGTTTGTGCGCGCCAGTTGTCATAGCGCAGCGAGCCCAGCACTTGCCACTGCTCATTAAGGGTGATGGTGTCGCCCAGGTAGATCCCGGCGTTGTCGATCACTGAGCGCGGGTCGCCTTCGCCTTTGGTCACGTAGGTGCTGGCGAAGCTGTGGCTGGGGTCGTTCATGTCGAACAGCATGTTGCCAGCCGGCACCTTGGCGTTGCGTTTCAGGCCGCCGTAGGTCTCGTGATAGAACTCCAGGCCGCTGACCACGGCGTGTTGCAGGCTGCCGGTGGTGAGGTTGAAGTTGAAGTCGGTCTGGTTGTCGAGGATGGTGTAGCGCTTGGACAACCCGAAGTCACTGCCGCGCAGGATGCCGTAGGCCGTGTTGCTGTTGTTCACGTAGTCGGTGTAGGCATTCACCGTGCTGCCCGGCACTTGGCTGATCGGTCCTACACCGGTGTAGCCCAAGGTCGCACAACGGGTGCCGGTGCAGGTTTTCTGGCCGTTGGCGTTCGCGGCGAAGAAGCGCGCCGGGGAGAGCACGGCAAAATTGTCGCTGCGTTCCCAACGCGTCTGGTTGCGCAGGTTGGCGTCATTCCAGTCGAAGTCATGCTCGAAGCGCGCCGTGAGCGAGGTGGTTTTGTTCTCCTGGGTGTAGAGGCTCGAGTCGCCGTACCAGTTGGAGCGCTTCACGCCGGGCATCCGATCGCCATTCGTCCCACGCTGAATCGGCACGCCGCCGTCCGGGGTGTTGGTGTCTTTCTGGTAGAAGGTGTCGACGAAAAAGCGCGTGTCGGTGCCCAAGCCAAAGCCGAACGAGGTGGCAATGCCCCAGCGGTCGTAGTCCACGTCGTCGCGCTCGGCCACCTGGTTGTAGTGCTTCATCAGGTTGACGCGTACGGCGGTGGTGTCGTTGATCTGTTTATTCAGGTCGGCGGTGAGGCGTCGGTAGGCATCGGTGCCGATACCGGCGGACACGCGGTTGGCATCACCCAGGTGCGCTTCTTTACTCACCAGGTTGACGCTGCCACCCACGGCAGACACGCCGGATTCGATGGAACCGGTGCCCTTGAACACTTCCGCCTGTTGCAGGTTGAAGGTGTCGGTGCGCGTGGACATGCCCGCATCGCGCACGCCGTCGACGGTCAGGCTCTGCTCGGAAGAAAACCCGCGAATCGAAAACAGGTCGCCCCAGCCCAGATTGCCCTCACCGGACATGAAGGTAATGCCCGGCACGTTGCGCAACACTTCTTGCAGCGTCTGCGCGTTCTGCTCCTTGAGCACCTGCTGCGGCACGATGGTCACGCTTTGCGGGGCGTCCAACAGCGGTTGGCTGATTTTTGCCGAGGTCACCCGGTCCACTTTGAACGTGGAGGTGGCTTCGCCACCGACCTTGATTTCCGGCAGGCTCAGCACCGAATCGTTGGACGTGGCCGTTGGCGCGTCAGCCAAGGCAACCGGTGCGACGCTGCCGGCAGCCAGCAGGCCGAACATCGGTGCCAGGGTAGTGTGCAGGGTGCGGCTGCGAGGTGTGGGCAATGACATGAGTGGCTTCCGAGTCTAAATTACAATTACTCTCATTTAGGTTCGGTAGTCTAAAGAGCGATTTCCCCTGCCATACCCCAGGTTTGTATCGCTGGTGCGTGATTATGGTTTCCTACAACATTCCATTACATTTGCCTGCACGGCTGGCTGAACTTTCGGCTATTTGCTGCGCTTCATTGTTTTTCGGATTGACTGCCCATGGCCAAGCAAGACCACCTGCTGATCGTTGATGACGACCCGCAAATCCGCCAGTTGCTCTGCGACTACTTGAGCGACGCTGGCTTCCAGGTGTCCACCGCCGCCGACGGCAAGGAAATGCGCCGTCGTCTGGCGCTGAATGTCATCGATCTGATCGTCCTCGACCTGATGCTGCCTGGCGAAGACGGCCTGAGCCTGTGCCGCGAACTGCGGGTGAACTCCAACACGCCGGTGGTGATGCTCACGGCAAAAGGCTCGTTGATCGACCGCATCGTCGGCCTGGAAATCGGCGCCGACGATTACCTGCCCAAACCGTTCGACCCGCGTGAACTGCTGGTGCGGATCAAGGTGGTGTTGCGCCGGGTGCAGAGCTTTCCCGACCGCGCGCGCCTGGATGAGGCGCCGAGCATCCGTTTCGCCGGCTGGCAGCTCGACACGCGGGCGCGGCAGTTGCTCTCGCCGCAGGGCGTAGTCGTCAGCCTGGGCAACTCGGATTACCGCGTGTTGCGCCTGCTGTTGCAGCACCCCAATCGCCCGCTGAGCCGCGACTTTTTGCTCAACCACGTGTTCGACAAGGACAGCACACCGTTCGACCGTTCCATCGACGTGTGCGTCAGCCGCTTGCGCTCGCAGCTGCCGGCCCATTTGATCAAGACCGTGCGCAACGAAGGCTACATGCTCACCGCCGATGACGTGGTGCTGGAGTCGTGAGACTGCTGCCGCGTTCGTTGTTCGGGCGGCTGGTGCTGATTCTGGTCAGCGGCATGCTCGCGGCGCAGGCGCTGACCAGCAGCATCTGGTACGACCGGCGCCACGGGCAGGTGCTGGAAATCCCCGCGCGGTTGATCGCCACGCGCCTGGCGGACGTGGTGCGCCTGGTGCACAGCGACCCGCAACAGGCGGACCTGTTGATCAAGATGCTCGACACGCCGACCTTCCGCCTGACCCTCAGCGATCAGGCCAGTAACACGCCCAGCACACTTCACGACAGCGACCGTCCGACCGAACGGTTGATCAAGAAGGTGTTGTCGGAAAAAACCGGCTATGCCCAGACGCTGATCCTGTTGCGCCTGTCGTTGGTGGATGGCGAAGGGCAGACCGCCGGGTTGTCGACCCTGCTGGGTTCCAAACCGGTGGTGGGGCAGTTTCTGATCGACCTGCGCTTGCCCGACGGCCGCTGGTTGCAGGTGGATGCCAGCGAAGAACAGGGCTGGACCAGTACCTCACCGTTGGATCTGTTGTTCGATTACGTCATGCGCATTTATTTGTTGCGGGTGCTGGTATTGGTGCTGATCGCGTTGGTGGCGGTGCGCCTGGCGATCCGCCCGCTTAACGCGTTGGCCAAGGCGGCCGAAGCCCTGGGTCGGGATATCCAGCGTCCGCCGTTATCGGTGGACGGTCCTACTGAAGTGCGCCGCGCCGCTCAGGCCTTTAATGCGATGCAACAGCGGTTGATCGCCAACATCGCCGAGCGCACGCGCTTTCTGGCGGCTATTTCCCACGACCTGCGTTCACCGATCACACGCCTGCGCCTGCGCACCGAAATGCTGGAAGACAACCGTACGAAGGAACGTTTTCGCAGCGACTTGGAAGAAATGGAGCACATGGTCGCCAGCACCCTGGATTTTGTCAGCAGTGGCGAAATCAACGAGGCGCGGCAGAACATCGACATCAATGCCCTGTTGCAAAGCTTGCAGGCGGATCTGCAGGACGTAGGCGAAAACGTGGTGATCGAAGGTCGGGCAAGACAGCCACTGCCAGGGTACGCCCGCAGCCTCAAGCGTTGTGTGCAGAACCTGCTGGAGAACGCGGTGCGCTATGGCAGTGAGGTGGTGGTGCGGGTCGAGGACCAGGCGGATAGCTTGAAGATCGTCATCAGCGACCGAGGGCCGGGGATTCCCCAGGCACAGCTGGAACAGGTGATGGAGCCGTTTTATCGGGTGGAAGGCTCACGCAATGCCGAGACCGGCGGGTATGGCTTGGGGTTGAGCATCGCTCACACCATCGCCAAGGCGCATGACGGGCGGTTGAGTTTGCGTAATCGGGAAGGTGGGGGGCTGGAAGTGGAACTGCTTTTGTGGCGAGCGGGCTTGCCACAGGCAAGCCCGCTCACCACAAAATAAGCGGGCTTCTAGGGGATCAGGGCATCAAGCCCCGTGGCACTTCTTGAATTTCTTCTCGCTGCCGCACGGGCAAGGATCATTGCGACCCACGTCCTTCAAGGCATTGCGCACCGGCTCCTGGTGAGCGTGGCCGCAGTTCGGGCCGTGGACATGGCCGTGGTCGTGATCATGGTGATCGTGATCGTGATCGTGGTTGCAGTCAGGACCATGGACATGGGGTTGCTGAGTCATCGATGTCGCTCCGGAATAAAATCGCCGGGGATTATCTCGCCATTGTGGTTCACCTGCACGTCATAACCGATGAATAATCCGGTTTTCAGCTCACCTTCCAGGCGATAGGGCACCGGCCGGTCAGGATTTTTCAGCATCTGCACCACATCGCGAATCTGCGGCCAGAGGTTGGTGCGCACCGACACCCGGAAAAACTTATGACTGCGCGGCGGTACGGTGAGCCATTCGTTGGACTCGCCTTCGGTCAGCACAAAATCATCCAGCGTCACTTTGTAGATCAGGCCGCGCACGGTCAGGTCGGCGTCGTCGCGGTTGTCCACGCGAAAATACAGCTTGAATTTCTGCTCCAGCAACTTGGCGCGCACCACTTCGACTTTGACCAGGGAAACGTGGGGCGGCGGGGAATCGTCTTCGAACCACGAGGCGCAGCCGGTAAGGCCAAGGGTCAACGCCAGCAGCAAGCTGTACATCCGGAGCATGGCGTTAATCCTTTGAGGGTTTAGAGGTAGCTGGAGCAGCACTTCTTGAATTTCTGCCCACTGCCGCACAGGCAGGCATCGTTACGCCCGGCCTTCACTTCCACCGTCGGGTCGATGAAGTACCAGCGCCCTTCATTCTGTACGAAAGAGGACTGCTCGCGGTGGCTATGTTCGCCAGTGCTGTCATGCCAACGCGCGGTGAAGGTCACGAAAGCGTGTTCCGGCTGGCCGCCGAACACCTCGGAGCTTTCCACCTCCAGGCCGAGCCAGGTGCTTTGGGCGCTCCAGGCGCCGATGGCATTTCGGTCCAGACCAGCCTGTTGCGCGGGCAGCGTGGTAGCGACTAGGTAGTCCACCAGGCCCAGCACGTAGGCGCTGTAGCGCGAGCGCATCAACGCGGTGGCGCAAGGTGCCGGATGGCCGGCGTGATAATGACCGCAGCAGGCATCCAGCAGGTTGCCACTGCCGCAGGGGCAAATGGATGTACTCATCGGGTTACCACCAATACTTTCCGAAGTTTTCCGGGTTGGCCCAGAAGCGGGCGTTGAGCCAGTCCGGCACCTGTTTATAGTCAAGCAGATCGTAGGTAAACAGCGTCAGAACCTGCTCATCACGCTGGAAGCGCTCGCCGGCCTGCAGGGCCAGGGAGAAGAAGTCGGTGTCCTTCCAGTCGCAGGCGCCCAGGTCCACCAGCACCGCGATGCGGCTGGCATTCAGATTGCGGATGCCGCCCAGCAGGGTCAGGCCTTGCGGTTTTGACAGGTGCTCCAGGCAGTCCACCACCAGCGCCAGGTCAAACCGCTGTGCGGCAAGCTCTATGGGCAACGCGCCCGGTGCCGCGACGGACACCTGGGTATCCGGGTGGGCTTTTTGAAAAGCCTCCAGCGCCGGGAACTGGCTGGCGCCCAACAGCAGCAGGCGTTTGGGCTGGTGCAGATCGAGCAAGGCGGCCAAGGCTTGCTGGGGCGTACGGGCAGAAATACCGGCGGTCATCAGAGATCCTCACATCAGGACCGTAGAGACTAGCGCGGCTGAGCGTGCGGGCCTAGAGCGGGCGGCTGTGAAAAGTCCTACAGGCGCGGCGATCCTCAATGAATACAGGGGCGCGGCGTAGTGGCGCAGATGAAAAGAGCCGTCTTTACTCCACCCATCGGCCCCCGCCGATCCCCTCAGGAGAAATCAGATGAGCATCATGCGGACAGCTCTACCCTTGGTTCTGCTAACCGGAGTATTGACAGGTTGCGCAGGTTTGCAAAAAACCGATTGGCCCACCTGTGCTGCCATCGGCGGTGTGACCGGTGCGGCGATCGGTGCCACTGAAAGCTCGGCCTACGCGGGCGCTGGTGCGCTGCTGATCGGCGGCATGGCCGGCGCCTATTGCTGGGTGCACGGCGATGGTGACGAAGACGGTGATGGTGTGCCGGACAGCCGCGACAAGTGCCCAGGCACGCCAAAAGGCGTGCAGGTGGATGCCAATGGTTGCCCACCGGCACCGCCTGCGGCCGTGGTTGAGGAGGTGGTCGTGGTCAAGGAAGAAACCATCGTGATCCGCGATGTGCACTTCCAGTTCGACTCGGCCAAGCTGACGGCGGCGGACAAAACCAAGCTCGACACCATCGCCACGCGCTTGAAACAGGAAGCCCCGAGCGCCCAGTTGCGGGTCAGTGGCCACACCGACAGCGTCGGCAAAGACGCCTACAACCAGAAACTTTCGGAAAAACGCGCCCATTCGGTCACGGAATACCTGATTGGAGCCGGTGTGCCGCGCAGCAATTTTGTCTCGGTGACCGGCGCGGGTGAAAGCCACCCGGTCGCGGATAACAAAACCGCCGATGGCCGCGCCTTGAACCGCCGCACGGAAATCCAGATCAACCGCTGACGGCCCTTGCCCCTGTGCGATCCACAGGGGCATTGCTGCCAATCCTCCCCCTTTATCAACTTTTTTGATCCTTCACTGGCAAAGCGCCTGTGGAAGTCGTTACTGTGCGTCCAAAGAAAAACTAGAAATAATTTTTGAAAATTTTCAGGGGAGCTCCACGATGCGTAAGGTTTTACTGCTGGCCCTGTTGGTCAGCCCCGTTGCCCTGGCTCAAAGCGTCAGTGTGGAACCCAACTCATTGATGCGCCTGCCCAATAGCACCAGCGTGCTGCAACTGGAGCGTCTGGAAGTGGCGGACTACGGCACCTTGCTGATCCCCGCCAACATCAGCCAAGTCACGGTAGATGAACTGCACCTGGGCCGCGAAGCACGCATCGCCATTGTGCCCGGCAACACCGCGCTGCAATTGCAGGTGCGCCATGCGCAGTTGGACCACGGCAGCCAGATCACCTCGCGCGGTGCGCCCGGCACCCACGAAAAACCGGCCAAGGCCGGGCGTGATCTGACCTTGCGCATCAATTCCCTGTCGGCAGAGGAGCTTTCGGTAGACGCTCGCGGCGGCGCCGGTGCCCAGGGTTATTCCGGGTTGGACGGTGCCAATGGCGTGGACCCAGGTTGCACCTGGGGTTCGGCCGGTCGCGGCGCCAATGGCGATAACGGCGGTGATGGCTTGCCTGGCGCGCCAGGCGCGCAGGTGCGGGTCGAGTTGCCGCAGGACTTCCCGGCGCAGCAGATCAAGGTCTGGGTGGACGGTGGCCCCGGTGGTTTGGCCGGCACTGCTGGCAAACCGGGCAAGGGTGGCCAGTCCAAAGGCTGCCTGGTGTACCGCGCCGATGGTGGCGAGAAGGGCCGCCCAGGGTTGGAAGGGCAGCCGGGGCCGGCTGGGCCTGCGGGGACTGTGACTATTCAGCGGCTTTGAATCGTTCGGGCTGACGTCTTCGCGGGCTTGCCCGCGAAGAGGCCCTAAAGAACACCCTTAGAACATCGGCCGAGCCGAAGCAATCGCCACCACCAGCAACCCCACGATCAAATTGATCCCCACCAACCGGCGGATCTGCCCCAGCACCGCAGCCCCCACCGGCCAGTCCTCAGCCGCCACCGCCGTGCGCAATTCCGGGAATTTCAACGCCTGGATACGGATAAACAACGCCGTCATCACCAGATACAAGCCCATCATCACCTGCACATAACGCGGCGCCGTCTCAAACCCATTGAAGCGCAGTTGCAGCAGGCCGATGCCGCTGATCGGCAAAATCGCCACCGCGATCCACACCCACACGAAAAAACGTTGAAACACATTCGCCCACAACCTGAGCCGGGCAGGGCCCTCAAGTGCCGCCACAGCGGCGGGGCGCAGGATCATCCAGGCGAAAAACATACCGCCGACCCAGACCAGGGCGGCCAATACATGCAGGGTGTAAGCGAGGCTAAACGCGGTCATTGTGGTACTCCGTTCTGCGCGGGATTCATTAGCGGGGTATGATAGCCGCCGATCCGAACCACTGAAAATTTATCCAGCGTTTTTTGCGCCCGACTATCCATGATCAGCACTGAACTCAAAACCACGATCCAGGGCGCCTACTCGCGTTTTCTCGAAGCCAAGAGCTTGAAACCGCGCTATGGCCAACGCCTGATGATCGCCGAAGTGGCCAAGGTCCTCGGGGATATCGACACCGACGACGAAGGTCGCCGCGAGGGTGAGCCCGCGGTCGTGGCCGTCGAGGCCGGCACCGGTACCGGCAAGACCGTGGCCTACAGTCTGGCCGCGATCCCCACCGCCAAGGCCGCCGGCAAGCGCCTGGTGATCGCCACCGCCACCGTCGCCCTGCAAGAGCAGATTGTCTACAAAGACCTGCCTGACCTGATGCGCAACAGCGGCTTGAACTTCACCTTCGCCCTGGCCAAGGGCCGTGGCCGCTACATGTGCCTGTCCAAGCTCGACGTACTGCTACAGGAAGGCCACGCGCAAACCGCCACCGCGTCACTGTTCGAAGAAGAAGGCTTCAAGATCGAGGTGGATGAAGTCAGCCAGAAGCTGTTCACCAGCATGATCGAGAAACTGGCCGGCAATAAATGGGACGGCGACCGCGACAGCTGGCCCACTGCCCTGGAAGATTCCGACTGGGCGCGCCTGACCACCGACCACAGCCAGTGCACCAACCGTCATTGCCCGAACTTCGGCCAGTGTGCCTTCTACAAGGCCCGCGAAGGCATGGGCAAGGTCGACGTGATCGTCACCAACCACGACATGGTCCTGGCCGACCTGGCCCTGGGCGGCGGCGCCGTGCTGCCCGACCCGCGTGACACCCTCTACGTTTTCGACGAAGGCCATCACCTTCCCGACAAGGCTATCGGCCACTTCGCCCACTACACGCGCCTGCGTTCCACTGCCGACTGGCTGGAAACCACCGCGAAGAACCTCACCAAGTTGCTGGCCCAGCACCCGCTGCCCGGTGACCTGGGCAAGCTGATCGAACAGGTGCCGGAGCTGGCGCGGGAGATCAAGACCCAGCAGCAATTCATGTTCAGTGCCTGCGAACAGGTGGCGGATTTCAAACCCGGTGAAGACGTCGAAGGCCGTGAGCGGCCGCGTCATCGGTTCGTCGGCGGTTTGATTCCCGAGCACATGCGCGAAATGGGCATTGAGCTGAAGAAGGGGTTCTCACGCCTGACCGACTTGTTCACTCGTCTCACCGACCTGCTCAAAGAGGGCATGGACGGCGAGGTCAACATCGGCATCGCCAGCAACCAGGCCGAGGAATGGTACCCACTGTTCGGCAGCCTGTTGTCCCGTTCCCAGGGCAACTGGGAGTTGTGGACGGCCTTCACCGTTGAAGACCCGGAAGACAACCCGCCGATGGCGCGTTGGCTGACCCTGTCGGAAAGCGGTGCGCTGTTCGACATCGAGGTCAACGCCAGCCCGATCCTGGCGGCGGAAATGCTGCGCCGCAACCTATGGAACGTGGCCTACGGCTGCCTGGTCACCTCCGCTACGCTGACCGCCCTGGGCACCTTCGACCGCTTCCGCATGCGCGCCGGCCTGCCAAAAAAGGCCGTCACTGCGGTGGTGCCGAGCCCGTTCCATCATGCCGATGCCGGTGTGTTGCGGGTGCCGGACCTCAAGGCCGACCCACGGGATGCGGCGGCCCACACGGCTGCGATCATCCGTGACCTGCCGGAGCTGGTAGAAGGTTCGCGCGGAACGCTGGTGCTGTTCTCGTCGCGCAAACAGATGCAGGACGTGTTCGACGGCCTCGACCGTGACTGGCGCAAGCAGGTGTTTATCCAGGGCAACCTGTCCAAGCAGGAAACCCTCAACAAGCACAAGACGCGGGTGGATGGCGGGGACTCCAGCGTGCTGTTCGGCCTGGCGAGCTTTGCCGAAGGGGTGGACTTGCCCGGCGCCTACTGTGAACACGTGGTGATCGCCAAGATCCCGTTCTCGGTGCCGGATGATCCGGTCGAGGCGGCCTTGGCCGAATGGATCGAGGCACGGGGCGGTAACCCGTTCATGGAGATCTCGGTGCCGGACGCTTCCTTGAAGCTGGTCCAGGCTTGCGGTCGCTTGCTGCGTACCGAAGAGGACCGGGGCACCATTACCTTGCTCGACCGCCGATTGGTCACCCAGCGCTATGGCAAGGCTATCCTGAATGCATTGCCGCCGTTCAGGCGCGAAATTTCTTAATCCACCGTGGGCGGATTCGCCCACTTCGTGGTCTATCTCACTGTATTTCATCAGGCCATTCATCGGCCGTCTGGGAGAACCTTGCTCGTATGATTCGCACGCTGCCCGCCCTTTTTGCCCTGTTGTTCGCCGCGCCCTTGATGGCCGCGCCTGCCGGGCAACAGACCTTGTTCAACTTCGTCCGGCCCGCTGATGTGGTCAAGGTGGCGACCCAGGACGCCAGCCTGCCGCAGTACAACGCCGAGCAGACCCCCGAAGGCGAAGTGTTGCGCCGCATCACCTTCAACCCGGCTGCCGAACCGAGCCTGGTACTCAGCCCACAAACCGGCGCCTGGGACTGGTCCCAGTCGGGGGCCATGAGTTTGCGCATCCAGAGCGCGATGGATTGGGCGCTGACGCTCTACGTCAAGGTGCAGAGCAGCGACGGCCGTACCCTGGTCAGTCGCATCGACCTGCCGGCGGGCCCGGCACAGACTCTGCTGGTGCCGTTGCAGGCCAACTCGCCGTTGAGCCAGGGCATGAAGGCCGGCCCACCGATGCCGATCACCGTAGACGGCCAGCGCGTTTTGCTGGCCAGCAGCGCGGGTGAGATCGACCGCAGCCAGGTGGTTTCGGTGACCTTGTCGATGATCAAGCCCAACGCCGCCCAAAGCATCCTGCTGGAGCGCTTTGGCGTGCAGGACAGCGAGCCGGTGTTGAAGGCTGCCTACAGCGAATTGGTGGATGCCTATGGTCAATCCACCCGTGCGCGCTGGCCGGAAAAAGTCAGCAGCGACGAACAACTCAAGGCCGCCGCTGCCAAGGAGCAACAGCAACTCCAAGGCTGGCTGGCCACGCGGGAAAAGTCCTCGTTGGATAAGTACGGTGGCTGGAACAAAGGCCCGGCGTTCGACGCCAGCGGGTTTTTCCGCACCGAGAAGCGCGATGGGCGCTGGTACCTGGTGACGCCGGAGGGGCATCCGTTTTATTCGCTGGGCGTCAATACCGTGGCCCCGGACAACAACCAGACCTACGTGTCCGGCCGTGAATGGATGTTCGCGGCGCTGCCCAAGGCCGGCGAACCGTTCGACAAGTATTACGGCAGTGGCGACAACCGCACCGGCAACGGCGCGGGTGAAGGCCGCAGTTTTGGCGCCGGGCGCTGGTACGATTTCTACGGCGCCAACCTGCAACGCACCTATGGCGGTGACGGGTTTGACCAGAAGCGCTGGACCGCTCACACCCTCGACCGCCTGCAAGCCTGGGGTTTCAACACCGTGGGCAACTGGAGCGATGACGACTTGGCCCGTGCCGATCGCGTGCCCTACACCTTGCCGCTGTCGATCGTCGGCGACTACACCAGCATCAGCACCGGCACCGACTGGTGGGGCGGCATGCCCGATCCGTTCGACCCGCGCTTCGCCATGGCCACCGAGCGCGCCGTGGCCATCGCTGCCCGCGATCACCGTGATGATCCGTGGTTGATCGGCTTCTTTGCCGACAACGAGTTGGCCTGGGCCGGCCCAGGTGATGATCCTAAGTCCCGCTATGCCTTGGCCTACGGCACCTTGCGCATGACTACCGATGTCCCGGCCAAGCGCGCGTTCCTCAAGCAACTGCGCGACAAGTACCGTAACGAAGAAGGCCTGTCGAAAGCCTGGGGTATCGAATTGAAGGGCTGGGAGCTGATGGAAGATCCGGGCTTTGAGCCGCCGATGCCCAACCCCGAGCACCCGGAGATCGAAGCGGACTTCAAATACTTCCAGAAGACCTTTGCCGATGCTTACTTCAAGACCATTTCCGACTCGCTGAAATGGCATGCGCCGAACCAGCTGCTGCTGGGCGGTCGTTTCGCCGTGAGCACGCCGGAAGCCGTGGCGTCCTGCGCCCAGTATTGCGATGTGCTGAGCTTCAACATGTACACCCTCAAGCCGCAGGACGGTTATGACTTCGCTGCCCTGCGTGCGCTGGACAAGCCGGTGCTGATCACCGAATTCAACTTCGGCTCGGCTGACCGTGGCCCGTTCTGGGGCGGCGTGACGCAGTTGGCCAAGGAAGAGGACCGCGGTGTGGCGTACGGCAACTTCCTCAAGCAGGCCATGGCCGAGCCGTCGATTGTCGGCGTGCATTGGTTCCAGTACCTGGATCAGCCGACAACCGGGCGCTTACTGGACGGTGAAAACGGCCACTTTGGCCTGGTGGGCATCACCGACGTGCCGTTCCAGGGCTTTGTCGACAGCGTGCGCAAAAGCAACCTGGCAGCGGTCGATCAACTGGGCAAGGAGGCGGAAAAGGCCAAGGCAGCCGGTGCCGTGCGTGAAAGCGAAGGCGGCAGGGCCGGGCACGAAGGCAAAGGCCCGGGGCAGGGCGCCGGGCACGCGGGCGGGCACTCAGGGAATGGCCATTGATTGAGGGCTGACGGGTTCACAAAACCCACCAGTACTGGAACAATGTCGGCCACTTTTTGCTGTGTTGTCCGAGGGTGTTCAGGTGCAGATCCAGGGTCATTACGAACTCCAGTTCGAAGCGGTACGTGAAGCCTTTGCCGCGTTGTTCGATGACCCGCAGGAGCGTGGTGCCGGGCTGTGTATCCAGATAGGCGGCGAAACCGTCGTCGACCTGTGGGCCGGCACCGCCGACAAGGACGGTGCCGAGGCCTGGCACAGTGACACCATCGTCAACCTGTTCTCCTGCACCAAAACCTTCACCGCCGTGGCGGCCCTGCAATTGGTGGCCGAAGGCAAGTTGCAACTGGATGCACCCGTTGCCAACTACTGGCCGGAATTTGCGGCGGCGGGGAAAGAGTCCATCACCCTGCGCCAGTTGCTCTGCCACCAGGCCGGGTTGCCGGCGATCCGCGAGATGCTGCCGACCGAGGCGTTGTACGACTGGCAACTGATGGTCGACACCCTGGCGGCCGAAGCCCCGTGGTGGACGCCTGGCCAAGGTCATGGCTACGAGGCGATCACCTACGGCTGGCTGGTGGGTGAATTGCTGCGTCGCGCCGATGGGCGCGGGCCGGGAGAATCCATCGTGGCGCGGGTTGCGCGGCCGTTGGGGCTGGACTTTCATGTCGGCCTGGCGGATGAAGAGTTTTATCGCGTGGCGCATATAGCACGCAGCAAAGGCAATATGGGCGATGAAGCGGCACAACGTTTACTGCAAGTAATGATGCGTGAACCTGCGGCCATGACCACACGTGCATTTGCCAACCCGCCGTCTATTCTGACGAGCACTAATAAACCTGAATGGCGCCGTATGCAGCAGCCGGCGGCAAATGGTCACGGTAATGCACGCAGCCTGGCGGGCTTTTATAGCGGCTTATTGGACGGTAGTTTGCTTGAAGCCGACATGCTTGAACAATTGACCCGCGAACACAGTGTCGGGCCGGATAAAACGTTATTGACACAAACCCGTTTTGGCCTGGGCTGCATGCTGGATCAACCGCAGTTGCCCAATGCCACCTTCGGTCTGGGCCCACGTGCATTTGGGCATCCCGGCGCGGGCGGCTCGGTCGGGTTTGCCGATCCTGAGCATGATGTAGCATTTGGTTTCGTCACTAATACATTGGGACCTTACGTACTTATGGACCCGCGGGCACAGAAGTTGGTCAGAATATTAGCCGGTTGTCTGTAAACCCCTTGCTGTTTCACGTTTTTTTGTTACAAAGGCAACTATAAGAAGATGCTGTAGGAAAAGATTTAACTTTACGCTGCAAGCATCTGTTTAACGGATCATTCAGATCCCTGGTTTTTTCTCATTTTGTGGATATCTCATGTTATCGAACAAGTCCTTGGCACTGGCGCTATGCCTCACTATTACCGGCTGCGCACAAACTCCACAAAATGATGCCGAGGGCGGGCATTGGTGGTCATTTGGATCTGACAAGGCCGCGACCAAGGACGCAGTGACCCAAACCGATGCCAAGCCGGACGCTAAACCGGACGCCAAGCCCGCTGCCGGCGCCAAGCCTGCCGCCCCGGTAGCCGCCGCAGCCGCACCCGCCGCCAAGGCTGACACCGGCTCCAGCTGGTGGCCGTTCTCTTCCAAGACTGCCGACGAAAAGGCCGCCGATGCCAAGGCCGACCTGAAAGCCGACCTCAAGGCCGCCGAGCCCGCACCTGCCGCCACTCCTGCCGTCGCCAAGAACGACACCGAAACCAAATGGTGGTGGCCGTTCGAAAGCAAACCCAAGCCATTGGCCAAGGTCGACGTGACCAACGTGCCGATGCCTGACCCGAAAATCACCCAGGCCTGGCTGGACGACTATGAGCCACGCCTGCGTGCGGCCATCAAGGACAGCAACCTGCAACTGGAGCGTCGCGACAACGTGCTCGTCGTGATTGCCCCGGTAGACGGCTCCTACAACCCGAAACGCCCGGCCATGTTGCTGCCGGTCACCCTGGGCCCGTTCACCCGCGTCGCCAAGGCCGTTGAAGCCGATCCGAAGACTGCCGTACTGGTACTGGGTCACGTCGACGCAACGGGCACCGCCCCAGCCAGCCAGGTACTGACCAAGGAACGTGCACAATCCATCGCCTCGATCTTCAGCCTCAGCGGCCTGAAGCAGGATCGTCTGATGCTGCGTGGAATGGGCGACCTGATGCCACGTGCCGCCAACGACAGCAACCAGGGCCGTGCCCTGAACCGTCGTATGGAGATCATGTTCACTCAGCGCACCACCATGCTGGCACTGTTGAGCAAATACCAGTCGGGCAAGACCCCGCCTGTCGCCGAGATGGTTGCAGTGCAGGACGTTCCGACCCCGGCCCCAGCGGCCAAAGCCGCCGCTAAAAAGGCGCCAGCCGCCAAGAAAGCCGCCGCCAAACCAGCCGCTAAAAAGGCCCCGGCCAAGCCCGCGGCCAAAAAGCCAGCGCCGGCCAAAGCCAAGGCTGCTGCACCGGCCAACGACCAGGCGAAAAACTGATCCGCTGAACCAGAAGGATAAAGCCGCATGACCCAGGCACTGGCCGATATGCGCCGTGACTACACACGGGATGGTTTGAGCGAGGCCCAGGCCCCGGGCGAGCCGTTTGCCTTGTTCCACCAGTGGTTTGCTGACGCGGTGAAAACCGAGCAGCCACCGGTGGAGGCCAATGCCATGACCTTGGCCACGGTCGACCAGGAAGGTCGCCCGCACTGCCGCATCCTGTTGCTCAAGGGCCTGGACGCGCAGGGCTTTACCTTCTTCACCAACTATCAGAGCGCCAAGGGCCAGCAGCTCGCGGCGCGGCCGTTTGCGGCCATGACTTTCTTCTGGCCGACCCTGGAGCGTCAAGTGCGCATCGAAGGGCGGGTGGTGAAGGTCACGGCTGAAGAGTCGGACGCTTATTATCAGGTCCGCCCCCTGGGCAGCCGCCTGGGCGCCTGGGCGTCCCCGCAGAGCCGGGTCATTCGTGATCGCGAGGAACTGCACGACCTGCTCAAGGCCACCGAGCAGCGTTTCAGCGACACCCAGCCCGACTGCCCCGAGCATTGGGGTGGCTACCGCTTGCTGCCGGAGCGCATCGAGTTCTGGCAAGGTCGTGCCAGCCGCTTGCACGACCGCCTGAACTATCGCCTGCAAGAGGGCGATTGGACCCGCGAGCGCCTGGCGCCCTGAGCGGCACCTTTCGTCACTTCATCTGAATGTTGCCCATCACGCCGAAGTCTCTATACCAGAGGCTTCGGGCGTGTAGTGCTGCGCCGTGTTCCTGGCGACTGTCGCGACTACAATCAAAGCAATCCTTGAATGTAACGCTACCGTTCGTCGATTTTTCTGGTGCGGACAGTCTGTACTAAGGCTGAATGAAAGCAATTTTCTCCGCAGCTTGCCGTGACAGGCGTCAAGCTGCGGCGTCTAATGAACACCTGTCCTTTGGAGTTGATGCTATGCGTAAGTCCGTTTTACTGGTTGCCTGCTTTACCACCCTGTCGTTGCTGCTGGGTGGCTGCGCCTCGAGTCTGACCGGCGACTCGTACTCCCGTGACGAAGCGCGTCGTGTACAGACCGTGCGCATGGGGACCATCGAATCCCTGCGTCCGGTGAAAATCGAAGGCACCAAGACCCCAATCGGCGGCGCTGCCGGTGCCGTCATCGGCGGCGTTGGCGGCAGTGCCATCGGCGGCGGCCGTGGCAGCATCGTGACCGCTGTGATCGGTGCTGTTGCTGGCGGCCTGTTGGGTTCGGCCACCGAAGAAGGCCTGACTCGCACCCAAGGTGTGGAAATCACCGTTCGCGAAGACGACGGCAGCATGCGCGCCTACGTTCAGGCCGTGCAGGAGAATGAAATCTTCCGCATTGGTGACCGCGTGCGCATCATGACCGTTGATGGTACCAGTCGCGTTACTCGCTAAGCGCGGGTTGTAGAAACACAAAACCCCAACCGGGTGACTGGTTGGGGTTTTCGTTTTATGGGCGGCGGCCAGGTTAAAAGCAAAAAACGCAGGCAATAAAAAACCGCCTTAGTAGGGCGGTTTTTTATTGCATACCCAACTATCGGCTGGGGATGCGACTCAAAGATGCATTGACCTGCATCCAAAGGCCACGTGTTCCGGTAAGTGTGCTGGAGGTAGGCCCAACGTAATGGGGCCGACGACGTATGTGGAACCTCGTAGTGAACTGCCTGCGTGCTTATCACGTATGGAAGTTCCTGCGAGACAGCTTCGATGACCTGTAAGGTCTGAGGAGTGGAGCCGCCTCGGTCAATCCGAGGCGGCTTTTTGGTTTGCGGCCTGTCAGTTCAACCCTGAATCATGGCCTTCTTACGACTCGCCATCGCCGTCACCGCATAACCAATACACGCCGCCAGAATCGATCCGGTCAAAATGCCCATCCGGTCCTCACCTGCAAACTCACTGGCACCCGGCACAAACGCGAGCGAACCGACAAACAGGCTCATGGTAAAGCCGATGCCACACAGGATCGCCACACCAAACACCTGGCCCCAGTTCGCGCCGCTGGGCAGGGCGGCAAGGCCGGTCTTGATCGCCAGCCAGGTGAGGCCAAACACACCCACGGTCTTGCCGATCAGCAGGCCAGCGGCGATGCCCATGGGCACGTGATGGGTGAAGCTTTCCAGGCTGACGCCGGTCAGGGACACACCGGCGTTGGCGAAGGCAAACAGCGGCAAGATGCCGTAGGCCACCCACGGGTGCAGGGCATGTTCCAGTGTGAGCAGCGGCGAGGGTTCGGCGTTTTTGGTGCGCATCGGGATGCAGAAGGCCAACGTCACACCGGCCAGCGTCGCGTGAACACCACTCTTGAGTACGCACACCCACAGGATCAGCCCTATGATCAGGTACGGCCCGAGCTTGATGACGCCCAGGCGGTTCATCGCAATCAAAGCAACCAAGCACGCCCCCGCGCCTGCAAGGGCAGCGCCAGACAGGTCGGCGGAGTAGAACACCGCAATCACGATGATCGCCCCCAGGTCGTCAATGATTGCCAGGGTCATCAGGAACAGTTTCAGCGACACCGGCACACGCTTGCCCAGCAAGGCCAGCACGCCCAATGCGAAGGCGATGTCGGTGGCCATGGGAATCGCCCAGCCGGAGAGTGCGGCAGGGTAGTCCTTGTTGATCGCCCAGTAGATCAGCGCCGGCACGACCATGCCGCCGATAGCGGCTGCGCCTGGCAGGACCACTTGCGAGGGCTTGGACAGGTGGCCGTCGAGCAATTCACGTTTGACCTCCAGGCCGATCAGCAGGAAGAACAGGGCCATCAGGCCATCGTTGATCCACAGCAAGGCCGGTTTGGCGATTTTCAACGCGCCGATCTGCGCCACCACCGGTACGTCGAGAAACGCAGCGTACAGGTGCGACAAAGGTGAATTGTTGATGATCAACGCCAAGGCGGCAGCCGCGATCAACAACAGACCGCTGGCGGCTTCCAGCTGGAAGAAACGGGTAAAAGTGCTACGCAGAGGCAAGGGATGCTCTCCAATCCAGATTCAATAGGTGGGTACCCTAACCCGTACCGTTAGTTGTTAAAACAAAAGTTATATTCTTATTTGTTATAAGCAGCTGTTTGGCATGACGTGGCGCCTAAGCCTAGCAATTGTGTGTCCGATTGAGTCGGTACTGTATCTGTGTGACACGTAGGAAACCCCCTAAAATCAGGGCTTACACCTTTAGAGAAACTCTCCATGAGCGATCAACGTCCCTGGGCCCGCGAAGCCATTCGTATCATTGAAGCAGACTTCCAGCGCAGCGCCGACACGCACCTGATCCCCTTGCCGCTGCCGGGGTTGCCGGGTATCGAGTTGTACTTCAAGGACGAGTCCAGCCACCCCACCGGTAGCTTGAAACATCGGTTGGCGCGTTCGCTGTTTCTGTACGCGCTGTGCAATGGTTGGCTTAAGCCGGGCGCGCCGGTGATCGAAGCGTCCAGTGGCTCGACGGCGATTTCTGAAGCCTACTTCGCGCGCCTGCTTGGTTTGCCGTTTATTGCGGTGATGCCGGCCACCACCTCCCAGGAAAAGATCGCGCAGATTGCCTTTTACGGCGGCAAGAGCCACCTGGTACAGGATCCCACGCAGATCTACGCCGAGTCCGAACGTCTGGCGCGGGAAGGCGGCGGTCACTTCATGGACCAGTTCACCTACGCCGAGCGGGCCACCGACTGGCGGGCGAACAACAACATCGCTGAGTCGATCTTCCAGCAGATGCGCTTCGAGCAGCATCCGGAACCGAGCTGGTTGATCTCCAGTCCCGGCACTGGCGGTACCACCGCGACCCTCGGTCGTTATGTACGTTATCGCCAGCATTGCACCCGCGTGTTGTGTGCCGATGCCGAGCGTTCGGTGTTCTTTGATTTCTATCAGAGTGGCGACGCCAGCTTGCGCCTGGACTGCGGTTCACGCATCGAAGGCATTGGCCGGCCACGGGTCGAGGCGTCGTTTCTGCCCAAGGTGATTGATGCGATGGTCAAGGTGCCGGATGCGCTGTCGCTGGCGGCCATGCACTACCTGGCCGAGCGGTTGGGGCGGCGGGTCGGTGGTTCCAGCGGGACCAACCTGGTCGGCGCTTTGGTGGCGGCGCAGCAAATGAAAGCGGCGGGGGAGTCGGGCTCGATCGTGGCGATCTTGTGTGATGGCGGTGAACGCTACGCCACGACTTACTACGATCAGACGTGGTTGGCAGGGCAGGGGTACGTGTTGGACGACTTGATTGCGGCCGTTGCGGCCAGTGTCGAGCGGGGCGAACCGTTGCCGGACAGCATCCTGCGCGCGAATATCTGACACCCGGCAAAAAACAGTGCGGGAGCTGGCTTGCCTGCGATAGCGTCCTCAAGATCGCCATCGCCGGCAAGCCGGGCTCCTACAAGGGAGCGTGTCAGGCCTCGATGCCCAACATGTCCCGTGCCAACGCCTCGGCAATCCGAATCCCATCCACGCCCGCCGACAGAATCCCACCGGCATAACCGGCACCTTCACCGGCCGGGAACAGGCCTTTGACGTTCAGGCTCTGCATCGATTCGTTACGGGTAATCCGCAGCGGCGACGAGGTGCGCGTTTCAATACCGGTCAACACGGCGTCGTGCAGCGAGTAGCCCTTGATCTGCTTCTCGAATGCCGGCAAGGCTTCACGGATTGCTTCGATGGCGAAGTCGGGCAAAGCCAGCGCCAAGTCACCCAGGGATACGCCAGGCTTGTAAGACGGTTCCACACTGCCGATCGCCGTGGATGGCTTGCCCGCGATGAAGTCACCCACCAGTTGTGCTGGCGCCTCGTAGTTGCTGCCGCCGAGTACATAGGCATGGGATTCCAGGCGTTCCTGCAGCTCGATACCCGCCAGCGGGCCACCCGGATAGTCCTCTTCAGGCGTGATGCCGACCACGATGCCGGAGTTGGCATTGCGCTCGTTGCGCGAGTACTGGCTCATGCCGTTGGTGACGACACGGCCTGGTTCGGAAGTCGCCGCGACCACGGTGCCGCCTGGGCACATGCAGAAGCTGTAGACCGAACGGCCGTTCTTGGCGTGGTGCACCAGCTTGTAGTCGGCCGCGCCGAGTTTCGGGTGGCCGGCGTATTTGCCCAGTCGCGCGGCGTCGATCAAGGATTGCGGGTGTTCGATACGGAAACCCACCGAGAACGGCTTGGCTTCCATGTACACACCACGGCCATGGAGCATGCGGAAGGTGTCGCGGGCGCTGTGGCCCAGCGCCAGTATCACGTGCTTGGACAGGATCTGTTCGCCGCCATCGACGACGACGCCGTTCAACTGGCCGTCTTCGATCAGCACGTCGGTCACGCGCTGTTCGAAGCGCACTTCACCGCCGAGGGCGATGATCTGCTCGCGCATGTTCTCTACCACGCCGGTCAGGCGGAACGTACCGATATGCGGCTTGCTGACGTAAAGGATCTCTTCCGGCGCACCGGCCTTGACGAATTCGTGGAGGACTTTGCGGCCGTGGAATTTCGGGTCCTTGATCTGGCTGTACAGCTTGCCGTCGGAAAAGGTCCCGGCGCCGCCCTCACCGAACTGCACGTTGGATTCGGGGTTGAGCACGCTTTTGCGCCACAGGCCCCAGGTGTCCTTGGTGCGCTGGCGCACTTCCTTGCCGCGTTCGAGGATGATCGGCTTGAAGCCCATCTGCGCCAACAACAAGCCGGCGAAGATCCCGCACGGGCCGAAACCCACTACGATCGGCCGCTGCGTCAGGCCTTGCGGCGCCTGGCCCACGACTTTGTAGCTGACATCCGGCGCCGGGTTGACGTTGCGGTCATCGGCAAACTTGAGCAGCAGGGCGGCTTCACCCTTCACGTTCAAGTCGATGGTGTAGATGAAGCACAGCTCCGAGGATTTCTTGCGGGCGTCGTAGCTACGCTTGAACAGGGTGAAATCGAGCAAGTCATCACTGGCGATGCCCAGGCGCTGCACGATGGCGGGCCGCAGGTCTTCTTCGGGATGGTCGATGGGCAGCTTGAGTTCGGTGATTCGTAACATGACAGGATCCGGTAGGCAGCGGGCTCGGAGGCCGGCTGTTTTGCAAACCGGCGATTATAAGCCCCAATGGCGGTTTCCCGTCATGTTAAAACAGCACGGCGTGACGTCAGTCGTCGCGCGAGCCGCCGAACGACGCGCAACCACGCTGCACCTGGCCGTTGACGCGCAGTTCGGCGGTCATGTGTTGCAGGCTGCCGCTGACCGGGTCGACGCAACGCTGCGGGGCGACCCACAATTCCACGTGCTGGTTGTTGGCTTCGGTCATCAGGTTGAAGCGGCCGTCGCCGATTTGTTCTTCCACATAGGGCACCGGCAATGGCGGCTGGCCTTCGCGTTCCAGCACCAGGCCCTTGGCGGTGACATTCATCACCCAGGTCGGCTTGTGGCCGTTGGCGCGCAGGATCATGCGTTTGAAGTCGGGGTCGTTGCAGGCCGAGGTCGAGCGCTCGACGCGGTAGAGCTGTTGCAGGTCGACGCTACCCTGAGTGCCGCTGGCAACCCCGGAAAACTTGCCGCGCAGGTCGGCAAATAACGCACCTTGCTGGCCGGCCAGGGAGGCGGCTTCCTGCAGGATGCTGGTGCTGCCGGTGTCATTGACCACGTAGTTGCGTTTGTCGCCACACGGCTGGAACAGCAGCTTGCCGCCGACCGCCGTGAGTTCGCCCTGCATGCGGGTCAGCCCGGCGATAGAAGGCTTGGCCGGATCGTTATCGAACATCTGGCAGGCGCCAAACAGGGGAAACAAGGCAAGTAGAGCAAGGGTATGGGCGGCACGCATGATCGGGTCTCCAGACAAGTGCCGCCACGTTACGCAGGCCTGCGCTGCATCACAACCCCGGGACATAGTTTGAACCGCCTGTTCCACAATGATGGGAAACGGCGCGTTGCTGTTTGAAACTTTTCCTACACTCAGGTTTGGAGAGTCGTGAGAGTGTCGACCTCTTTTGACCGGAGGTCGCCATGAATATCAAATGGAGCATTTGCATGCTGCTGCTCTGGGCAAGTACCGGCTTTTCAGACGAGCCCGCCCGGCTTTCTTATTCGTCAGCCACTGACTTCACGGATATTTCGATGACGCTCAAGCGTGCTGGAAAGTCTGATTCGGCTTATGTCGAGGTGGATGTCTCGCTGAGCCCAGAGGCGAAGGCAAGGACACAATCCATTACGCTGCTGGCCTACCAAAAGTACGTAACACTCTATGTAGACGGTTACCCGTTAAGCACGTCCAAGGTTCAAAGCCAGCTGGGCGGGGCGTTCAGGTTTTCCGCCCCGCGTGCGCTGGTGGTTGAGTGGATGTCTCGGTTCTCCCGTGAGGCAGTGGCCGCTCAACCCACGATGTAGGTCTGACCGGTCTGCAACCCCTCGACGCTTTTTGCGTAGGCCAGTGCCACGTCGGCACCTGTCGCCGGTTTGAACCCGCGGAAGTACGGGGCGTAGCTACCCATCGCCTCCAGCAGGACAGTCGGACTCACCGAGTTGACGCGCAGTCCGCGTGGCAACTCGATTGCCGCCGCTTTGACGAAGGCATCCAGCGCACCATTGACCAAGGCTGCCGAGGCGCCGGTGCGGATCGGGTCGCGGTTCAGAATGCCACTGGTGAAGGTGAATGAGGCGCCATCATTGGCGTAATCGCGGCCGATCAGCAGCAGATTGACCTGGCCCATCAGTTTGTCACGCAGGCCCAGTTCGAAGTCACTTTCACTCATGTCGCCCAACGGTACGAAGTTCACGCTGCCCGCCGCACAGATCAGGGCGTCGAACTTGCCGGTCTGTTCGAACAGTTTGCGGATCGACGCGCTGTCGCTGATATCCACCTGGAAGTCACCGCTGTTGCGGCCGATGCTGATCACGTCGTGACGCTGAGCCAGTTCCGCCTTGACTGCCGAACCGACAGTGCCGCTGGCGCCAATCAATAGGATTTTCATGGTGCTGTTCCTCCAGGGGTAAGTGAGGGTTCAGTCTAGAGTGGCTTTTTCTGTGGATAAACGCACTAATAGGCAACCTTTGGTTTTCAAATGGAAACAATCCATGAGCGAGATGGATGACCTGGCGGCCTTCGCCGTGCTGATCGAAGCCGGTAGTTTTACAGTGGCCGCCGAGCAGTTGGGCTGCAGCAAAGGGCAGTTGTCCAAGCGGATCAGCCAGTTGGAAGCACAGTTTTCCGTGGTGCTGCTGCACCGCACCACGCGAAAACTCAGCCTGACCGCGGCCGGCGCAGCGTTGCTGCCCCAAGCCCAGGCATTGGTGGTGCAGGTGGATCGGGCGCGACAGGCATTGGCCCGGCTCAAGGACGACCTGGCGGGGCCGGTGCGCATGACGGTGCCGGTGTCGTTAGGCGAGACCTTCTTCGACGGATTGTTGCTGGAGTTTTCCAAGCAATATCCACACGTGCAGATCGAGCTGGAGCTCAACAACAGCTACCGCGACCTGGCGCGGGATGGCTTTGACCTTGGCGTACGCTCAGGCGCGATCGAGAACGAGCGCCTGGTCGCCAAGCCATTGCTGGCCTGGCATGAGATGACCTGCGCCAGCCCGGCCTACCTTGAGCAGTATGGCGAGCCCCAAACACCGGCCGATCTGGCCACTCACACCTGCCTGCTCAATAGCCATTACAGCGGTCGTGAAGAGTGGCTGTACCACCAGCAGCACGAATTGCTGCGGGTGCGAGTCAGCGGCACCTTTGCCTCCAACCACTACAACCTCTTGAAAAAGGCCGCGCTGGTGGGCGCAGGTATCGCGCGGCTGCCGTCCTATGTGCTTCCTGCAGAATTGGCTGACGGCCGCTTGCGCTGGCTCCTGCGCGATTATCAGACACGGAGCATGCCGATGTACCTGGTGCATCCTTATCAGGGCGGTTTGCCGCGCCGCACCCAAGTGCTGGCCGATTACCTGGTGGACTGGTTCAAGCGCAGCGGCGAGGCGCTGGATCGGCTTTAAGCGCAGCGACGGGCGATCAGATGATCGATGGACAGACGTCCCGGCCCTTTGGCCACAAGCAGCAATAGCAACGCGATCCAGGTGCCATGAGTCGGGTAGGCGTCCGGGTAGACGAACAGCTGGATCACCAAGGTCATACCGATCAGGGCCAAGGCCGAGAAACGTGTAGCGAAGCCTACCAGGATCAACACCGGGAAAAAGTGCTCGGCAAATGCCGCCATGTACGCCGCGATTTCCGGTGACAGCAACGGCACGTGGTATTCGCTGCGAAACAGCGGCAATGTCGAGGCGGCTAATGTGGGCTCGCCGAGCTGGAAGGTGCCGCTGATCAAATCAATCGCGAAACCTTCGACTTTGGTTTGCCCGGATTTCCAAAACACAGCTGCAATGGAAAAGCGCGCGAGAAAGGCGATCAGGCTGTAAGGAACGTGTTCGAAAAGTGCGATGACCCGACTGATCAGGCACGACGGGCGAGTATTCATGGCGATACCTTTTGTTCTGGATGTAAATGAGTGATGGCGTTGTGGCTGATCAGCAGCGTCAGGCATTGGTGCAGGTCGAACTCGGCTGACGCTTCAAGCGCCTGTTCCACGGCTTTTTCCAAGGGAATGCCATGGGCCAGGCTATCGATAAATGCGACCGCGCCGTGGTCGATAGCAAAGACCTGAACCTCCAGGCCCTGACGCATGACCAGCGCACCCTGGGCGTGCCAGGGATTCAGCGTGGCCAGGCCACCTTCGATCTGATGCGCGGCCCAGATGGCCACCACCGCATAGGTGGAATTCAACGTGGCAAGGGAGGGATGCAGTTGCAGGCGCAATGTCCCCAGGTCAGCCTGGCCTTGCAGGGTCTGGAGAACCGCCTGCTGGTCCAGAGGCTGGGTATCCGCGGCGTGATAGGCACGCACACGCAAGCGTTCCAGCCGTGCGACATCGGCCAGGTAGGGCACGCTGGCGGCAGGCTCGAAGTCCTGGATAAACGCCGCGAACGCACTGCCATACTCGCTGATCAATGGGCTGGCGGGTGGGCAAGCCTGCACAAACAGGCCAGCCATGGCGCGAAAGAATTCGTCGCCGACCAGTTGCAGTGTCACGGGGTAGGCCGCCACCAATGCGTTGATCAACGAACTGTGCACATTGTTGCGATACACCACAAAGCGGCTGGCAGGGTCGGCGCCGTTGCTGCTGAACAGGCCATCGGGGCAGGACAGGTCCGGCGCCAATAATGCCTCGGCAAAATCGTCATGCAGGCTCATGGGCTCACCTGCGACAGATGCCAGTCGGCCTGTTGAGCCTCGGCCAGCAGTACGCCGAACGCTGGCACCTGGTTATCTCGCTCGATCAGGGTTGCCACTGAGCCGACCTGTGTCAGTACCTTTTCGTACAGCTGCCACACGGCGTTATCGATAGGTGCGCCGTGATCATCGATCAGCAGGCGATCACCAAGGCTGTCAGTGTCTTCGGCAAAACCGGCCAGATGCATCTCGCCCACCGCGTGCAACGGCAAGGCATCGATGTAGGCAAGTGGATCGCGCTGGTGGTTGATGCACGATACATAGACGTTGTTCACGTCCAGCAGCAAACCACAGCCGGTGCGGCGGATGATTTCGCTGATGAAGTCGGTCTCGTCCAGGGTTGAGTGCTGGAATTGCAGATAAGTCGACGGATTTTCCAGCAACATTGGGCGCTTGAGGGTGCTTTGCACCTGGTCAACGTGTTCGCAGACCCGTTGCAGGGTCGCGCTGTCGTAGGCCAGTGGCAGCAGGTCATTGAGGAACACCGGGCCATGGCTTGACCAGGCCAGGTGTTCGGAAAAAGAGTGGGGTTGATAGCGTTCGATCAGTGTTGCCAATCGTGCTAGATGGCCACGGTCCAGCGGGCGTTCGCCGCCGATGGACAGGCCTACGCCGTGCAAGGACAGCGGATACTGTTCGCGGATCAACCCCAGGTAATGATGAAACGGGCCGCCGGCCACCATGTAGTTCTCGGCGTGCACTTCAAAAAAACCGATGTCGGGCGAGGTCTCCAGCACTTCAAGGAAATGCTCATGCTTGAGCCCCAGCCCGGCCCGGCGTGGGAGGCCGGGCGCCTGAGCCTGGGAGACGGCTTGCAGGGATGAAAGAGTCATCATCAGTACTCAGGCTTTGCGAGGTTTCAGGACTTGGCGGTGAAGGCTGCTTCCTGGCCGAAACCGGTCGGCGAGGTGGAGCTTGGGGTCTTGAGGCAGGTGCCGGCCGGGACCAGTTTCCAGGCGTTGGCCTGATCCTTGGTTTTTGAAGTGCCGGCGCAGGAAGTACCAGCACCTGCGGCGCAATCGTTCTTGCCGGCTTCAGCGACGCCGAAGCATTTCTGCATGTCGTCGGCAGCGTGGGCGGTGGTAGCCAGGGTGGACAGGCTCAGGGCGGAACCGAGGGCCAGGACGAGGGTGGCGGCGGACAGTTTGGTAGTCATGGTGTATCTCCAGCAGTGGGTTGAGAGGGCGGGCTTGAATGCCTGCTTGTACCACTAGAGAGGGTGGGTGGGAATTCGTTACAGGTCAGCCGGAAAAAACTTCAGGCACTTCAGGAAATCAGGGATCACACAAAACAAATGTGGGAGCTGGCT
>NZ_JACAQP010000010.1:178629-328163 GCF_013387025.1 Pseudomonas reactans
TGCACACATTGAGAGCTGATTAACCGCCGAGGTACGCCTCACGCACCTTCGGATCGGTCAGCAACTGCTCGCCAGTGCCTTGCATCACCACCCGGCCGTTTTCCAGCACATAGGCACGGTCAGCGATCTTCAAGGCCTGGTTGGCGTTCTGCTCCACCAGGAACACCGTCACACCGTCCTTGCGCAGTTGTTCGATGATGTCGAAGATCTGCTGGATGATGATCGGTGCCAGGCCCAGTGAAGGTTCGTCCAGCAGCAACAGCTTGGGCTTGCTCATCAGCGCGCGGCCGATGGCGAGCATTTGCTGTTCGCCGCCGGACATGGTGCCGCCACGCTGGCTGAAGCGCTCCTTGAGCCTGGGGAACAGGTGCAGCACCTTATCCATCTGCTCCTGGTAATCGCCCTTGTCGGTGAAGAACCCGCCCATGGCCAGGTTCTCCTCCACGGTCAGGCGTGAGAACACACGACGGCCTTCGGGCACCACCGCAATGCTCTTGCGCATGATCTGCGAGGAGTGCTGACCCACCAGTTCCTCACCCATGTAGCGGATGCTGCCACTGTGGGCCTGGGGCGAACCGCACAGGGTCATCAACAGGGTCGATTTGCCGGCACCGTTGGCGCCGATCAGCGTGACGATCTCACCCTGGCGCACTTCGACATTGACGCTGTGCAGGGCCTGGATCTTGCCGTAGAAAGTGGAAACGTTTTCGAATTGCAGCATTTTACGCTTCCCCCAAATAGGCTTTGATCACTTCAGGATTATCGCGGATCTGCTCCGGCGTCCCGTCGGCCAACGGCGTGCCCTGGTTGATCACCACGATGTGGTCGGAAATGCTCATGACCAGTTTCATGTCGTGTTCAATCAACAACACCGTGGCGTTGTTTTCCTCACGTAACACGCCGATCAGCGCCTTGAGGTCTTCGGTTTCCTTGGGGTTCAGGCCGGCTGCTGGTTCGTCGAGCATGAGGATCCGCGGACGGGTCATCATGCAGCGGGCGATTTCCAGGCGACGTTGCTGACCGTATGCCAGGGTGCCGGCCGGGCGGTTGGCGAACTCGGTCAGGTTGACCTTGTCCAGCCAGTACTCGGCGTATTCCATGGCCTCGCGTTCGCTCTTGCGGAACGCCGGGGTCTTGAACAGGCCCGCGAAGAAGTTGGTGTTCAGGTGACGGTGCTGGGCAATCAGCAGGTTTTCCACCGCCGTCATGTCCTTGAACAACCGCACGTTCTGGAAGGTCCGCACCACGCCCTTGCGGGCGATCTCGTGACCGGCCAGGCCTTGGATCGGCTGACCGTCCAGCAGGATGCTGCCACCGCTCGGCTTGTAGAAACCGGTGAGGCAGTTGAACACCGTGGTCTTGCCGGCGCCGTTCGGGCCGATCAGTGCCACAACCTGTTTTTCTTTCACGGTCAGGGCTACGCCGTTGACCGCCAGCAAGCCGCCGAAGCGCATGCTCAGATTTTCGACTTTCAGGATCTCGCGGCTCATTTGCGCAGCTCCATGTGTGGACGTTGCATGGGCAGCAGGCCTTGAGGACGCCAGATCATCATCAGCACCATCATTGCGCCGAACATCAACATGCGGTACTCACTGAACTCACGCATCATTTCCGGCAGCAGGATCATCACGATAGCCGCCAGGATCACGCCCAGCTGCGAGCCCATCCCACCCAATACCACGATGGCGAGGATGATCGCCGACTCGATGAAGGTGAACGACTCCGGGGTCACCAGGCCTTGGCGAGCGGCGAAGAAGCTGCCAGCGAAACCGGCGAAGGTTGCCCCGAGGGTGAAGGCCGAAAGCTTGATGACTGTCGGGTTCATGCCCAGTGCACGGCACGCGATTTCATCTTCACGCAGTGCTTCCCATGCCCGGCCAATCGGCATGCGCAGCAGGCGGTTGATCACGAACAGTGCAGCCAGTGCCAGCAACAGCGCCACCAGGTACAGGAACACCACTTTGCTCACCGGGTTGTAGTCGATCCCGAAGTATTCGTGGAACGTCTGCATGCCTTCTGCGGCGCTACGGTCGAACGTCAGGCCGAAGAACGTCGGCTTGGGGATGCTGCTGATACCGTTGGGGCCGCCGGTGATATCGGTGAGGTTACGCAGGAACAGGCGAATGATTTCACCGAAACCCAGGGTCACGATGGCCAGGTAGTCACCGCGCAAACGTAGCACCGGGAAGCCCAGCAGGAAGCCGAACGTGGCCGCCGCCATGCCCGCCAAAGGCAGACAGATCCAGAAGCCCCAGCCCAGGTAGTGCGAGAGCAGCGCGTAGGTGTAGGCACCCACGGCGTAGAAGCCCACGTAACCCAGGTCGAGCAAGCCGGCCAGGCCGACCACGATGTTCAGGCCAAGGCCCAGCAACACGTAGATCAAGATCAGGGTGGCGATATCGACCGCACCGCGCGAGCCGAAGAACGGCCAGATCAACGCGGCCACGATCAGACCGATGATGATGTAGCGCTGGGTGCGCGGCAGGGTCAGGAATTGGCTGACCTTGGGCGATACCAACGGGCCACGGTTGCCCTTGAACAGGGCGCCGACCTGCTGGGTGAACAGCACGCGCAGGAACATCAGCACCGAGCACAGGGCGATGATGGTCAGGGTCACGGGACCGGTGCCATGCACTTCCAGGTTGATGCCGACAATGCTCAGCTTGAGGCCGAGCACGGGGAACGCAACCGCCCAAACCAACAGCGCGCTGAAAAACGCCGATTTAAGATATCTGCTCATACTTTCTCAACCTCCGGACGGCCCAGGATGCCGGTCGGACGGAACAACAGCACCAGAACCAACAGGCCGAACGCCACGACGTCCTTGTACTGGTCGCCGAAGATATCGGCACCAAAGGCTTCAGCCACACCCAGCACCAGGCCACCGAGCATGGCGCCCGGAATACTGCCGATGCCGCCCAAAACCGCCGCGGTAAAGGCCTTGAGGCCTACCAGGAAACCGGCGTTGGGGTTGATCACGCCGTACTGCATGCTCAGCAGCACCGCCGCAACGGCCGCCAGTGCAGCACCGATCACGAAGGTCAGGGCGATGATGTTGTTGGTGTTGATGCCCAGCAGGTTGGCCATCTTGATGTCTTCGGCGCAGGCCCGGCAGGCGCGTCCCAGACGGGAGCGGGAAATGAACAGAGTCAGGCCGAGCATCGCCACCAGGGTGACGACGAAAACCAAAATCTGCATATAGGAAATCAGGACTTCTTCCGCGCCACCCGGGCCGAAGGAGAAGCTCCCCGGAATCAGGTTGGGGATGGATTTATCCTTCGAATCTTGGGACAGCAATACGGTGTTCTGTAGGAAAATCGACATGCCGATGGCGGAAATCAGCGGAATCAGACGGTTGCTGCCACGCAAGGGACGGTAGGCAACCCGCTCGATACTGTAGCCATAGGCACTGGTCACGACGATCGACGCCAGGAACGCGGCGGTCATCAACAGCGGCAGGGAGTGGATACCCATCATGGCCAACCCGGCAAGGGCGATAAAGGCCACGTAGGAGCCAATCATGTACACCTCGCCATGGGCGAAGTTGATCATTCCAATGATGCCGTAAACCATTGTGTAGCCAATGGCTATCAAGGCATAGGTGCTGCCAATGGTCAGGCCATTAACCAGCTGTTGGAAAAAATGATAGATCTCAGGCATTACAGCGCTCCTAAAAACCCGATACGCATTTCACTGGTGGAGTCATTTCCGGCCTGTGCCCTGTTCTGTGACCAGGTTGCACAAAGCGTTTGCCAGCGAACCGCTGGTGACGGTTTTAAGATTTTCAGGTGAGCCAGCGCCCGGATCGCGGGTGACAGGCCCATAAACCTCGTAAAACAAAGCCCACTGCTCTCACAGTGGGCTTGTTGGACCAGTAACGCCTGGCTTACTGAGGGGAAACTTCGGTTTTTGGTTTACCGAAGTGCCATTCGTAGACCACGAATTTGAAGTCCTTCAGGTCGCCTTTGGCGTCGAAGCTCAGGTCGCCGGTAGGGGTCTTGAAGGTACCCGCGTGGATGGCGGCTGCCACTTTGGCGGTGTCTTCGCTCTTCGCTGCGGCGATACCGCCGGCGATCACTTCGATGGCCGAGTAGGCTGGGAACACGAACGGACCGGTTGGGTCCTGCTTGTTCTTGGCGAACTCTTCAACGATGGCTTTGTTGGCCGGGTCGGTGTCGAAGGACTTCGGCAGGGTGACCAGCAGGCCTTCGGAAGCGCCCTGGGCGATTTGCGAGATGGAGTCGTTGCCGACGCCTTCCGGGCCCATGAACTTGGCGTTCAGGCCTTTTTCCTTGGCTTGGCGCAGAATCAGGCCCAGCTCAGGGTGGTAGCCGCCGTAGTAGACGAAGTCGACGTTGGCTTGCTTGAGTTTCTGGATGATCGAGGAGAAGTCTTTGTCGCCGGCGTTCAGGCCTTCGAAGACAGCAACCTTGGTGCCTTTCTTCTCGAGGGTCTGCTTGACGGCGGTGGCGATGCCTTCACCGTATTGCTGCTTGTCATGCAGTACGGCAACGATCTTCGGCTTCACGTGGTCGGCGATGTAGTTGCCGGCGGCCGGGCCCTGGGCGCTGTCCAGGCCGATGGTGCGGAAGATCAGCTTGTAGCCACGGGCGGTGATTTCCGGGCTGGTGGCAGCCGGGGTAATCATGATCACGCCTTCGTCTTCATAGATGTCGGAGGCAGGTTGAGTGGAGCTGGAGCAGAGGTGGCCGACCACGAACTTGACGCCGTCGTTGACCACTTTGTTGGCGACGGCAACGGCTTGTTTAGGGTCGCAAGCGTCGTCGTATTCCTTGGCCTCAAGCATCTTGCCGTCGACGCCGCCCTTGGCGTTGATGTCGGCGATGGCTTGTTTGGCACCCATGAATTGCATGTCGCCGTATTGCGTCACTGGACCGGTCTTAGGCCCTGCGATACCGATCTTGATGGTGTCGGCTGCGAACGAATGGCCGGCAACCCCAGCCAGGACCATAGCGGCAAACAGTTTGGAAATCTGCTTAGTAGCCTTATTCATAGTGCTCCACTCTTACTGTTGTATTTTTTATAGTTCTAGCGGCCTTGTGAGCTGCAGAACCGGATCAGATATCTCGGATATCCCCCCGGCAGTGCCCTGGCAACTGTACCGGTACAGTGTAGAGCGCCGGTTGATCGCTTGAAAAGCTGGCTGCTGGGGGCAAAACCCGGGTATGTCGCTTAAATGAAAGAAAAAGACAGAATTGCGGCGGGGTGATGCCAGAGTTTCGGGCAATCCTTGGCTTTCCTGACACTTTCTCTCGGTGACTCATTTGCAACTGGGTTTTTCTACCCGGGCCACGACGTTATGATTGCGCCGTTTTTTACTCAGGTGAATTCCCATGACGCAAGAGCCTAGCACCCTCTATGCCAAGCTGCTCGGTGAAACCGCCGAAATATCCTGGAAGGAGCTTGAGCCATTCTTTGCCAAGGGTGCCCTATTGTGGGTCGACGCTGGCCTGGATTTGATCGAAGCCGCCGAGGGAATGGCCGAGGACAACCGCGACAAAGTCGCTGCCTGGCTGGCCTCTGGCAGCCTGGGCGAAGTGTCTGCGACGCGGGCGCTGGACCTGGTGGAGCGTGATCCAAGCCTGTGGGCGGTGGTGGTTTCGCCGTGGATCCTGATCCAGGAAAGGGCAGCGTCTTCCAAGTAGGCACTGAAACGGTGCGTGATTTTCAGGTTTGAAAGTGTGTAGCGGGGTAACCGCTGGCGCCGTGATGGCATCTTGCCGTGGAGAAAGGTCACAGCCCAGGGTGACGCGTACGTCATGGGAACAGTTTTTCCACCGTCCACAGGGTGGAAGAATTGTTTCTCAGTGTTTAAAAAGCCTGGCGATTGTCGGATCGGGACAGTAGGAAGCGCTGAAATTCCGGTAAAGTGCGCAGCCTGTCACCCGGAGCCCACCATGCCGTCAACGCTGCCCCCCTCAGCGAAACCCTCGCACCAGCTGCTTTACCTTATCTACGGTAAACAAGATGTTTACCGACGCGAAGCCAAATTCAGCATCCTCTCTGCCTTGGCTCAGCTCAAGCCGGGTGAGTCGCTGTGTATCCGGGTCATGACCGATCGGCCCCAGGATTTCATCGGCTGGCCGGTGGAAACTACCGAGCTGGACGAGCAGACCCTGACCCAGTGGCAGGGCGACAACGGTTACCTCCACCGGCGCAAGGCCTGTGCAATCGCCCAAGGCTTGACGCTGGCGGACAAAACCCTGTTTGTCGATACGGATACGGTATTCCTCAAGTCCCCTCATCGCGTGTTCGATTTGATCGAGCCCGGCCAGTATGTGATGGACGAGTTCGAGTACGACTGGCGCTATGTCTGCCAGCGCCCGGACTACCTCAAGCTGGGCCAGCACCTGCACGCCCACGGCATTTCTGCCAGTAACAGCTTCAGGCTCTACAACAGTGGCCTGTGTGGTGTCCGTGATACGGATACGCCGCTGCTTGAAACCTCGATCCGCCTGATCGACGAGTGGACCCAGGGTTCATTCGACATCCACACCATTGAGCAAGTCGCGATTTCCTTCGCGATGCAGGGCAAGACGGTGCGCGAGGCCAGGAAGTTCGTTCATCACTATTACGCTGACAAGCGCTTCTTCCACGCCATGCAGGCGCATTTTTTCAGCCTTCATGGTGAAACCTTCAGCCCCGAGCTGGTGCTGCGTTGCCTTGACGTACCGCAGTTCAAGCCTATGCCATCGGCGTGGCAGCGACTGAGCATCAAATGGAAGCTGCGAAATCAGCGCAAGCATGTAAAACGGGTGGGTCGCGACTTGCTCTACGGCAGCGCCGCGCCTGCGAACCCCTATTACGACGTGTGCCGACAAGGCTGGTGGGAATCGGCCTCGCGTGAAATTCGCGGTTGGGATGAGGCTGAACAGAACACGTTCTTCGGAACGCAAGCCCCTAGCTGGCCGAAGCAATTGCCCCGGCCTGCCAAGTCTGCAGACGAGCATGCCATCGTCGCCTACCTGCAGCAACGACGAGCCTCGTGAAACAGTGACGGCGCCAAACGGCGCCGTCGCTACGCGTCAGGCGGTCTTGCCCGTGTGGTTATTCAACGAAATAACCTTGGTCTTGCCGATGCGGTGACGGTAGATCTCACGCAGGTACTTGATCGACTTCTTCACGCAATCCCGTGACAGGCGAATGTCATTGATCGACACGAACTTGTCTTTGTCGTTGATCAGCTCGCGGTACTTCTTCTCATACATCGGCTTGATCGCGTACCAGTTGGTATCGAGGATCTTCGCCGGGTTTTCGAACTCGTTGAGCAGCTCGTCGATACGGTCCTCGTCGAAGTCCTCGTGGATGATGAAATCCAGGATCGAGTTGTCCAGCGTGTCATCGAAGCGGTACGGGTTGCGCGCAAAGCAGCGTTTGATAAATGCCACGATCAGCGTAAGAAAATCGTCCGACAGGCACGGGCTCTTGGCGATCAAGGTGGTCAGCGACAAGTTGGCCGAGGCACCGATCACCAGGGCATAGCGCTTGAGCGTGGTGTTGGGAAACAGGCTGTTGAGGTGGGTCTTGAGCCGGTTCAGGTCCATGTAGGACAGCTTATAGTCCTTGGGCAACGAGACAATCGACACCACCGACGAACAGTTCTTGAAGAAGTGCAGGTCGTGCAACGCGGCTGCGTCGTAGCCCGAATTCTTGTACTGCTCCAGCGAGGCCTTGTAGCGCTTGGATTCGATCGGCAGCAGGCTGATGCCTTCGATGGCCTGGGTGACCTTGTTGAAGTGCGGCAGGTCGATGGAGCGGAAGAACAGGTCATCGATGTTCAGGCGTTGCGGCTCTTTGTCGAACACCTTGAACTTGTCACTCGACGGCGCCGGGGTTTCCGGGACGACGGATTCTGCGTAGGCAATCGCCACCGGGCCGGCCAGGCTCATGAACAGGTCGTTGGCATCCAGGCGGATGGTTTCGCCGATGTCGATCCCGGCACGACGGAAGTAATTCTGGTCATAGTCGGTGGTCACGGCCTGGGCGGTGAGGATGTTGAAGATCTGCTGGGAAATGTATTGGTTGGCGTGTTTTTCCATGGCATTGACGTCAATGTTCTGGATGTTGCCGTCATCGCTTTCTTCGGCATAACGCATGATGTCGTTGGAGATCAGCATCATCGCATTCCACGGCCGGATGCGCCCCTTCACGCTGGCTTCGCTGCTGTCTTCGTTGGCGAAGTTGTACGAGAAATCCCATTCTTCCGACAGGTATTTGCACAGCAGTCGTCCGGCGTTGATGTGCAGCGCCTCGGACATTTCGCTGCGGTGGTCGGAGATGTTCGGCAGCACGCAAATGCCGCTGGTGAAGATCGGTTCGAACACAAAGGCATGGCCGCTTTTGCTGTCGTGCTCGTCGGCGGGCTTGGTGTCGAACGTCTTGTTCATGTACGAGTGCTGCTGGGCCAGGCCGAACTCCGAGGCCATGCCCGAGCCGGTGCCGCCGCCGGCGCTGAAGATCGAGAAATACAGGCGCGACTGGTTCGCCTTGATGCCGCAAGAGTCGATCAGGTACGAATGAATCATCTTCCAGTCGGGGCTGGAAAAACGCTGAGTGTCTTTGTTGAGGATGATCTTGGCCAGGTACTGGCCGAGGATCGGCGCGTTACCGGCGCCACCGGCATGGACTTCCGAGAGGTCCATGATTTTCATCTTGCTGTAGTCGCGCAAAAAGCCGCTTTTTTCACCCTTGCGCGAGAAACGGATGCGCCCGGCGATGTCTTTGTCCAGGTCGCCGAGCATCACCAGCGGTTCCACCAGGAACACCGGTTTGCTGGCCTTGCCGCCGCCCAGGCGCAGGTTGTTGCGGATCCACTGAGCGGGGCTATAGCCCTTGTCTTGCGACTTATCTTCGTTGCTGAATTCGTTCAGGTAGAACTTGCGCGCGTTGTACACCAGCTCTGCTACATCCAGCGCGATGTTGGAACCGCAGCGGCCCAGGCCGATCAGGCAGACCGAGGGAAATTCCTGCTCGTTGCGCGGGTCGTTGTCGCCTTCCAGGTGGGGCGGGCGCGGGAACACCATATCGCGCAGGCCGTCGAGGTTGTCGAGGATGCGGTCGGTATTGGTTTCGGTGAAGTACAGGTATTGCTGGGTAGCCAGCGGGCGGGCGCTGCTCAATGACTTTGAACCTGAGGGCTTGTCCGCAGGAGCTGGGAGCAACACGTCGGATACCACGGTGGCAGAGTTATTTTTAGAAGTCATTGTGCGCCATGTGCCTGGGCGGATGGCTGAAATGTATCAAAGGGCCATCACGGAATGGGAGTTCGCGACTTTACAGTGCGTCCTTGTCCTGGGCGAGTGGGCTAAACCCTAGTGTTTTCGGGGGAAAACCTGGCCGGACTCTGATGAATCGGCCGTTCGTCGGCGTTCTTTAGACAAATGATGGCTAAATGCCAAAGTTTCGGCGTCAGCGAATTGGCCTGACGATGGACGTGGAGCCGCCTCGGTTTGGAGAAGGCTCTTTCGGCGAGTTGCTGTCCTTGGTGACCACCCCGCTCGGTGAGTGGAGGGGGTTGCGCATGTTGATGCCTTGCATCACACCGATGATGTCACTGGCCGGCACCGCCGGACTCAGCAGGTAACCCTGAACGAAATCACAGCCATGCTTGTGCAGCAGCTCAAATTGGGCCTGGGTTTCGACGCCTTCGGTCACCACTTGCAAATGCAGGGTGTGGGCCATGCCGATCACCGCCTGGACGATCTCGATATCCGCGGTGGACTTGGGAATATCCTGGATAAACGAGCGGTCGATCTTCAGCGTGTTGAGTGGCAAGCGCTTGAGGTAAGCAAGGGACGAGTAGCCGGTGCCGAAGTCGTCAATGGCCAGCGACACGCCCAGCGCGCGGATCTGCCGCAACAATGCCAAGGTGCTGCTGATGTTGCCCATCAGGGCGTTTTCGGTGACTTCCAGCTCTAGGCGGTTGGCGCCGATCCCGCTGAAGCGCAACGCGTCTTCGATTTCATCCGCCAGCTCATCGCGGGCCAGGTTCAGGGCCGAGCAGTTCACCGCCATGGTCAGGTCGGTGTATCCCCGTTCCGACAGCAGGCTCAGGTCATGACAGGCTTGGCGCAGTACCCAGTGGTCCAGTTCGGCAATCAGGCCGTTGCTTTCGGCGATGCCGATAAAGCGGTCCGGGGCCAGTAAGCCGTGCTGTGGATGTTGCCAGCGCACCAGGGCTTCCAGCCGCGTGACCTTGCCCAGTTTCATGTCGAAGATCGGTTGATAGAACAGCACCAGTTGGTTACGGGTGCGCAGGGCGCCGCGCAATTCTTCTTCCAGTTGCAGTTCGAGGAAGGCGCGGGTTTTCAGGTTGGAGCTGAAGAAGTTCAGGCTGTTGCGCCCGGCATCCTTGGATTGATACAGCGCCAGGTCGGCGGTTTTCAGCAGTTCTTCGCAGGTCAGGCCATCATCGGGGAACAGGCTGATGCCGATGCTGGTGGTCATCACCATACGCCGGCCGGCCAGTTCGATGGGTTCTTTCATCTGCTGCATGATGCGCTGGGCCAGGTGCCGGGCTTCGTCACGGTGGTGGATGCTGATCAGGATGCAGAACTCATCGCCGCCAAACCGCGCGACCACATCGGCGTGGCTGCGCACCGAGCCTTTGATGTGCCCGGCCAGCACGGTGAGCAATTGGTCGCCGGCGTCATGCCCGAGGCTGTCGTTGATGCGTTTGAAGTGGTCGATATCGAGGAAGATCACCGCCATCATGCCGTGGGAGGCGGTTTTTTCAGCGAGCTTTTCCGCAAAGATCTGGTTGAAGCCGCGGCGGTTGAGCAGGCTGGTCAAGGCGTCGTAATGGGCCACCTGCTGCAGCGAGGCGCGGGCCTGATCCAGTTCACTGAGCAAGGCGTTGACCCGGCGCAGGTCACGTTCCTTGTGCTGCAGCTTCTTGTCGGCCAGGGCCGCGCTGATGCTGCTGCCGATGACCAGCAGCGTGATGACGGCCACCGACAGGCCCAGTTGAATCGGGTTGTTGTCCAGTGGCAGCGACAAGTCCGCCCCGGTCGGCACCATCAGGCGCATGGCGGCCATGCCGGTGAAGTGCATGCTGAGAATGCCGGCGCCGAGCACCAGGCTGGCGGCATATTTAAGCAACTGGTGGAACACTCCGGCACCGTTGCGCAGGTAACTCGACAGCAGCAAGGCCGCCAGGCTGGCGCCGATGGCAATGCCGATCGAGGCCAGAAACAGCCGCGTTTCGAAATACACCTGGGCCTGGGAACGCATGGCCGACATGCCGACGTAATGCATCAGGGCGATGCCGATGCCCATCCAGACCGACGCCAGCAAATACTGGTGGAAGCGCAGGTGGGGATGACTGAGGGTTTGCATGGCGATCAACGACGCGATCAGCGCGATCAGCAAGGACGCGAACGTCATGAACAGTTCGTAATGGATGGCGATGGGGGCCTGGAAGGCCAGCATGCTGATGAAATGGGTCGACCAGATCCCGCCTGCCAGGCAACCGGCACCGAGCCAGCGCCAGTGTCGGCGTGCGGTGGGGTCTTCGACATGGCCGACCCGTTCGGCCATGTCCAGCGTGCCGAAACCCGCCGCGCAGGCGACCAGATAGGCCAGAAGCACCAAAAAGGGGTTATGACTGCAATTGAGTAATAAGTGCCCGCTCTCTGGAAGCTCGGTAAAAAAATGCAGACCCAGCCATTCCATAGCATGTCCCGTCATAGCGTCACGTCACTGCCTACGGCGATGACCTATGAGGACCAGTGTAGACGCGTAGGAAAATTCGCAAGGCGTAATGGCACTTTGCTTCTCTACGATTTTGGCATTCTACCCATAGCGTTTGATGCTAAGCGCTGATGGGCAGGTCCAATTCGAATGGTGCTTCCAGCGGCGCCAGGCCAAACGCGGCGCGGGCTGCATCGCAATCGGCGTTGTGCACGCCCTCATACCAGGAGGACTCGAACTCGCGGCACACGCTGGAGCGTTGCTCGTAGATCGTGCAGCGGGTGCCTTGGCCTACTTCCCCTTCAAGGCTGCAGCAGCGCGCCGGTTTCTGATCGGTGCCGATCATCGCCACGCGGGTGGGGTTGATCTGCACCACCAGGTCATCAGGCACTGTGCCACCCGACGAGGCGCACTCGCCCCAGAAGAAAGACACACGAAAGTGTGAACAGCAGGCACCGCAATTCAGACACGGACTGGCTTCGGACATGGGCGTCATCGATAAGAAAAGTAGGAGTGGGGTGTTACGGAAGGCTCGCCATTCTATCCGGGCCATGGCCGTTGGGAAGGGGGGCACGCACTTATATTTTTGTAGGCGAAGTCCCGTGCTGCCGGGCGAAATCATGCCCTATCAGCTTTACGAATCATTACAGACAACCGGGTGCCGTCTGACTATGTTGCAGGTACCGGGCAGGATGCATCGGGCATCGCAGCTCTCATAACAATAAAAGAGACGGACCCATGCAGAACTCGACCCAAGCGGCGAATGCCTGGCGCATTCTGTTCCTGCTGTTCCTGGCCAACCTGTTCAACTTCTTCGACCGCACGATTCCGGCGATCATCATCGAGCCAATCCGCATGGAATGGCACCTGAGCGACTTCCAGCTCGGCATCATCGGTACCGCGTTCACCATCGTCTACGCCATTGCCGGCTTGCCGCTCGGGCGCCTGGCCGACACCGGTTCACGTAGCAAACTGATGGGCTGGGGCCTGTTCGCCTGGAGCGGGCTGACGGCGGTCAATGGCATGGTCGGCAGTTTCTGGACGTTTTTGCTGGTGCGCATGGGCATCGGCATTGGCGAAGCCAGCTATGCACCGGCGGCCAACTCGCTGATTGGCGACCTGTTCCCGGCACACCGTCGCGCGCGGGCGATGGGCATTTTCATGCTGGGCCTGCCGTTGGGGCTGTTGCTGGCGTTCTTCACCATTGGCTGGATGGTCAAGGCGTTCGACAGCTGGCGCGCGCCGTTCTTTATCGCGGCGGTACCGGGGATGATCCTGGCGGTGTTCATGTTCTATATCAAGGAGCCCAAGCGCGGCGCCGCCGAAACCGTGCAGGTTTCCCAGGAGCGCGTCGACCGCCCGATCCGCCGCGTGCTGGCGGTGCCGACCTTCCTGTGGCTGGTGTTGGCCGGGTTGTGCTTCAACTTTGCGACCTATGCCTGCAACTCGTTCCTGGTGCCGATGCTGCAGCGTTATTTCCTGATGCCGTTGCAGGAAGCTGCCGTTGCCACGGGTGTGATCGTCGGGTTGACCGGCCTGGTAGGCCTGACGCTAGGCGGCTGGGTCGCCGACAAGATTCATCAGCGCGTTGCCAATGGTCGCCTGTTGTTCGCCGCGTTCAGCCTGATCATCTCCACCGTGACCACCGCCTGGGCGTTGCACGCCGGGCGCATCGAGATTGGCGTGTTCGTGGCGCTGTTCAGCGTGGGCTGGTTGTTCGCCTATAACTTCTACACCTGCGTGTACACGGCGATTCAGGACGTGGTCGAGCCGCGCTTGCGGGCCACGGCCATGGCGCTGTTTTTTGCCGGGCTGTACTTGCTGGGCGGTGGGATGGGGCCGATCGTGGTGGGCGGGCTTTCCGACCATTTCGCCCACTCGGCGATGTATGCGGCGGGGGCGGAGCAGATGACCGAAGCTTATAAAGCGGTGGGGTTGCATGACGCCATGTACCTGATTCCGGTGGCGCTGTTCTTGACCATGTTGTTTCTGTTCCAGGCGTCGCGCAGCTTTGTGCGGGATGCCAAGAAGATGAAGGAGGGGTTGAGCGGGGTGGAGGTGCCGGCTGCTGCGGCTGTAGCTTGAAACCGAGGTGACTTCATCGCAGGCAAGCCAGCTCCCACATTTGACTGCATTCCAACATTGGAACTCGGTCAACTGTGGGAGCTGGCTTGCCTGCGATGAGGCCCTCAAGGCCTATAAAAAAGGCCCGCATTGCGCGGGCCTTCTTTTTACTAGCCTGCGACCAGGACTCGAATCGCTTCCAAGCGCAGAGCTGCTTTATCAAGCATCGCCAACCCTTGCTCACGTTGGGCACGCAGGGCCACCAACTCACTGTCACGCACGGTCGGGTTGACCGCTTGCAACGCGGTCAGGCGCGCCAGTTCTTCGTCGGTGTCCGCCGCCAGGCGACGCTTGGCCTCGGCCACGCGCTCGGCATGTTGCGGGGTGATCTTCTCTTCACCGGCGTTGATCCGTGGCGTCAGCTGGTCGCGCTGGGCCTGGATGAACTTGTTGGCGCTGGCCCGTGGCACGCTTTCCAACTGGTCATTGAGGGTCACGAATGACACGCGGCTCGACAGGTCGTTGCCATTGGCATCCAGCAGGCAGCGCAGGGCAGCCGGCGGCAGGTAGCGGCCCAATTGCAGTGAGCGTGGGGCAACCACTTCGCTGACGTAGAGCAGTTCCAGCAACACGGTGCCAGGCTTCAGCGCCTTGTTCTTGATCAGCGCCACGGCGGTGTTGCCCATGGAGCCGGACAGCACCAGGTCCATGCCGCCTTGCACCATCGGGTGTTCCCAGGTGATGAACTGCATGTCTTCGCGTGACAGCGCCTGGTTGCGGTCGTAGGTGATGGTCACGCCTTCGTCGTCACCCAGGGGGAAGCTGGCGTCGAGCATCTTTTCGCTGGGCTTGAGGATCAGCGCGTTTTCCGAATGGTCTTCGCTGTCGATGCCGAACGCGTCGAACAGGGTTTCCATGTAGATCGGCAGGGCGAACTGGTCGTCTTGCTCAAGGATATCTTCGACCAGCGCATCACCTTCACCCGCGCCGCCGGAGTTGAGTTCCAGCAGGCGGTCGCGACCAGTGTGCAGCTCTTCTTCAAGACGCTCGCGCTCGGCACGGGCCTCGTCGATCAGGGCTTGCCACTCGCCGTCGTCGGCGTTCTCCAGCAGCGGCAGCAGGCGTGGGCCGAACTGATGCTGCAAGGCGTTGCCGGTCGGGCAGGTGTTGAGGAAGGCGTTCAGCGCTTCGTGGTACCACTGGAACAGACGCTCTTGCGGGCTGGTTTCCAGGTACGGCACGTGCAGTTCGATCACGTGTTTCTGGCCGATCCGGTCCAGACGGCCGATCCGCTGTTCCAGCAGGTCGGGGTGGGATGGCAGGTCGAACAGCACCAAGTGGTGGGAGAACTGGAAGTTGCGGCCTTCACTGCCGATTTCCGAGCAGATCAGCACCTGGGCGCCAAACTCCTCATCAGCGAAGTAGGCGGCGGCGCGGTCACGTTCGAGGATGTTCATGCCCTCGTGGAACACCGTGGCCGGAATGCCGGAGCGCACGCGCAGCGCGTCTTCCAGGTCCATCGCGGTTTCGGCGTGGGCGCAGATCACCAGGACCTTGGTGCGCTTGAGCATTTTGAGCTGGTCGATCAGCCACTCGACGCGCGGGTCGAAGCGCCACCAGCGGTTTTCTTCTTCAATGTCCGGCTGCGACTGGAAGCTGACTTCCGGGTACAGCTCGGCGTGCTCGCCCAGCGGCAACTCGAGGTATTCGTCCGGGTTTGGCAACGGGTAGGCGTGCAGCTTGCGCTCCGGGAAACCCTGCACGGCGGCGCGGGTGTTGCGAAACAGCACGCGGCCGGTGCCGTGACGGTCGAGCAACTCGCGCACCAGGCGTGCGCTGGCTTCGGTGTCGCCATCGTTGACGGCGGTCAGCAGGGCTTCGCCTTCGTCACCGAGGAAACCCAGGATGGTCTTGTGTGCGGCAGGGGAGAGACGCCCCTTGTCGAGCAGCTCCTGCACGGCTTCGGCGACCGGGCGATAGTTCTCGCTCTCGGCGCGGAAGGCGGCGAGGTCGTGGAAACGGTTCGGGTCCAGCAGGCGCAGCCGTGCGAAGTGGCTGTCCTGGCCCAATTGCTCCGGGGTGGCGGTCAGCAGCAGTACGCCAGGAATCACTTCGGCCAGTTGTTCGACCAGTGCGTATTCAGGGCTGGCCTTTTCTTCGTGCCAGACCAGGTGGTGGGCTTCGTCGACCACGAGCAAGTCCCAGCCGGCGGCGAACAGTGCGTCCTGGGCCTTCTCGTCGTCCACCAGCCACTCCAGGGCTACCAGCGCAAGCTGTGTATCTTCGAACGGGTTGGTGGCATCACTTTCGATAAAGCGTTCTTCGTCAAACAGGGCAACTTGCAGGTTGAAGCGGCGGCGCATTTCCACCAGCCACTGGTGCTGCAGGTTCTCCGGCACTAGGATCAGCACGCGGTTGGCGCGGCCCGACAGCAGTTGGCGATGGATCACCAGGCCGGCTTCGATGGTTTTACCCAGGCCCACTTCGTCGGCCAGCAATACCCGTGGCGCGATACGGTCAGCGACTTCACGGGCAATGTGCAGCTGGTGCGCAATAGGTTGCGCACGCACGCCACCCAGGCCCCACAGCGAGGACTGCAATTGGCGGCTGGTGTGTTCCAGGGTGTGGTAGCGCAGCGAGAACCAGGCCAGCGGGTCGATCTGCCCGGCGAACAGACGGTCGCTGGCCAGGCGGAACTGGATAAAGTTGGACAGTTGGGTTTCCGGTAGGGTGACCTGCTCGTTCTGCCCATTGAGGCCGTGGTACACCAGCAGGCCGTCGACGTCGTCGACTTCCTGTACGGTCATTTTCCAGCCTTCGAAGTGGGTGATGCTGTCACCCGGCGAAAACCTCACGCGAGTGAGGGGCGCATTCCGTAGCGCATACTGGCGGGTGTCGCCAGTGGCCGGATAGAGCACGGTCAACAAGCGCCCGTCCTGTGCCAGAACGGTGCCTAACCCCAGCTCTGCTTCGCTGTCACTAATCCAGCGTTGCCCCGGTTGATACTGCTGCGCCATGCTGCCTGACTCCCGCCGTGAAAAAGCCGACTATCTTAACGGAACAAGCCCTCACGCCCAAGGACTCTGACAAAAACTACTCCGTTTACGTGGGGGGCCGGAAGCCGAATCGACGGGTGGCGGGCACTTGGGAGTGTCGACTGGGTCACAGGTTGGCGAGCCCGGGCTCAAGTCGCCCTGCCACCCGCCGAAAGCCTGTTGATCAGGAGAATAATCACTATGCTGCCACCCATGCTGCCCGTCAGCGTTGTGCCGGTGACGTCACAACTCGATCCGGTGCGCCAGAAGCCGGATATCCCGCCCGTGGTGCCAGTTCAACCGGGCTCCAACGAGAGCACGATCGACTTGAAAAAGGGCGATGCCGAGACGTCGGCTTTTTTGCTGCGCGAAGAACAGCGCCGCCAGCAGGAACAGCAGAAGCGTCGGCGTGAAGCCGACGAAGACCCGGAGCAGCACCTGGCCATTCCGGGGGATGTGCTCAACGCCGACAACACCGTGCCGGTGGTGCCGCTGATCGAAGATGCCCCGCGCCAGGGCTTGTGGGTGGACGTCGAGGTTTAGTCGCGCAATTCCCGTAGGGCGGTTATCAACAGCTCGATATCCTGTTCATTGTTGAACGGACTGACTGAAATCCGCGCCACGCTTTCCAGGCCCCGTGCCTGCATATCCAGTGGCGTGTAGGCCACGCCATTGGCGCCGATATTGATGCGTTTCAGGCCCAGGCGCCGCTTCAGTTCGAATGCATCCCAGCCGGCCAGGTTGAAGGCGATCAAGCCTGATTGCCGGGTGCCCAGGTCATGCAGGGTAATGCCCGCCATCCCACGCAATTCGTCGCGGATTCGCCCGGCGGTTTGCGACACCCTTTCCCAGACGCGCTCGATGCCCAGGCGATTCATCTCCTGTAGCGCATTACCTAGGCCTGCGAGCAAGGCGAATGAGGTCTCGCTGGTCTCAAAGCGCCGGGCGTCATGGCGCAGGTCAAAACCCTGGGCGGTCCATGGCGCGGAAAACACGTCGCGCTGGGCCGGGTTCAAGCGCTCAAGAAAGTCCGGTCGCACATACAACAGCGCGGTGCCGCGTGGGCCACGCAGGTGTTTGCGTCCGGCTGACTTGAGCACGTCGCACTGCAACGCTTGCACATCCACGGGCACCTGGCCGACAGCTTGGCCGGCGTCGATGAAGTAGGGGATGGCATGCCGCCTCGCCACTTCACCGATGGCCTGGGCGGGGTTGATCAGGCCGCCATTGGCCGGTAGCCAGGTGAGGTCGATCAGCTTGACGTGTGCATCGATCATCGATTCCAGCGCCAGCGGGCAAACGGCGCCGGTTTCGTCGCAAGGGATGATTTCTACCCGTGCACCGGCGTGCACTGCCAGCTCCATGCTGGCCAGGTTGCCGCCCCATTCGTGGCGGCCCACCAGAATGCGATCGCCCGGTTGCCAAGGCGCCAAGGCCTGGAACGCCAGGCTCCAGGCGGTCGAGCCGCTGCTGGCAAAGGCAATCGAGGCAGCAGGGGCATTGAGCAGTTGCGCGGCGGCACGGCGGGCTTTTTCCACCAGCACCGCGCCATGTTCGCCGGCTTCCATCGGGCCGTCGCGAGCTTCGCGTTGCAGTTGCTCGATGATTGCGTCGAGGGTCGCCTGGCTGGGCAGGGATGCGCCGGCAGGGTTGAAGTGCACGATGCCGGATTGGCAGCCCGGCGTGTCGTCCCGCAGTTGCTGGACTTCGAGCGGGCTCACGGGCGTAACTCGAAAATGGCATCCACCTCCACGGCCACGCCGGCCGGCAGGCTAGAGACGCCCACGGCGGTGCGCACATGTCGGCCTTGTTCGCCAAGGGCGTTGACCAGCAGGTTGGAAGCGCCATTGGCGACCACGCTCTGTTGTTTGAAATCAGCGCTGCTGGCGATGAACACACCCAGGCGCACGGTGCGCACCAGGCGCGACAGGTCGTCGCCCAGGGCATTGCTCAATTGCCCCAGCAGGCCCAAAGCCGCCAATTGCGCCGCCTGTGCGCCTTCCTCATCGCTGAGGGATTCGCCCAGGCGACCGATGTAGGCGGGTTTACCGTCGACCAGGGGAATTTGTCCCGAAACGAAGAGGTGGTTTTGGCTGATGACGTGGTTGATGTAGTTGGCAATTGGCTGGCTGGGGGTAGGCAGCGTGAGGCCAAGGGCTTGAACGCGCTGGCGGATGGAGTCGCTCATGGTGAATCCTCTGGGGTCGGGAGGTTTCAGCATGTTGTTTGCACCGAGGGGCGGCAAACGGATAGATCTCACGCGACGTATCGAAATAACTCACGCGTCGGCGCAAGCTTCCTTCAACCACTGGCTGAAGCACGTGGCGGCTTCGTTGGCGGGGCCTGGGGGCGCGATGAGCCAGTAGCCGATGTCGCTGTGATAGGGCGGCCAGTCGAACGCTTCCACCAGGCTGCCGTCCTGTAATCGGCGCTCGATCAGGCGATGGCGGCCCATGGCGATGCCTTGTCCGGCCACGGCGGCTTCGACCACGATGTTGTAGTCGTGCAGCATTACGCGGGGATGGTGGGTGAGGTCGACCTGGTAGTGCGTGGACCAATCGGTCCATTCAAAGGGGCGGTGCGAAGTGGCCATCAGCAACGGGCTGTCCTGGCGTGCCTTGAACGACGGGCTGCACACCGGGGAGATGATCTCGGGCATGAGTCGCGTGGCCTGGACATCGGGCCAATCACCCTTGCCGTAGCGGATGGCCAGGTCGACCTCGGCGCCCGTGACATTCGCCAACTGGATCGCCGGCAACAACTCCACCTGGATATGTGGGTAGCGGTTTAGAAACCCGGCCAGGCGCGGTGCCAGCCACAGCGTGGCGAACGATGCCAGTAAACCGATGCGTAATACGGTGGCGCTGGGGGCAACCCGCTGGGCGCGAGTGGCGGCGGCGATGGCATCGAGGGCGGGGCGGATTTCTTCGTAGTACTGTTGGCCGTCGACGGTCAGGTCGATCGCGCGGGTGCGTCGGATAAACAGAGGTTTGCCCAGGTGTTGCTCAAGTTTCTGCACCTGATGACTCAGGGCGCTCTGGGTTACTGACAACTCATTCGCCGCTTTGATAAAACTCAAATGCCGCGCCACGGCTTCGAAGGCACGCAGTGCCAGCAATGGCGGGAGGTCCTTGTGCAGTGCCACTTGAGAGCGTCTCCGGGTTCGGGAAAGGCCTCGATTTTGTGCGATGGCCTGCCTTTTGTCGCCCGCTGATTTGCCGTTGAGCGGGGGAGGCCGCATTATTGAGCCATTCCCTTCCACGACGTAAGCCAAGCCATGAGTGAAGACGACAAGCTGATCGACCTGAATGCCGAACGCGCCAAGCGTGTGCATGACCTCAATGACAAGCGCCTGAATGAAGTGCGCCAGGCATTTGAACACGCGATGCCACTGGGCAAAGTGAAGAAAAAGCCGAAGAGCAAACCGAAAAAGCGTTGAAACAACCTGCATCCCTTGATGCAGGTCAGTTATTGCCCTTCTTTACGCCCCGTAGCGGGCGACATTGATCCCCGTCAATTTTCCCATCTGGCTTCTCCATTAACTTAGCCCTATCGCAACAGGGCAAGCACAGGAGGCCGGTCATGTTTATCGATAATGTGGTGTTTGCCGGAGTGCTGACTGTAAGCCTCATGGTGCTGTTTTTTGTAGGGTTTGGAATTTTTATCTGGAAAGACGCGAATAAGCGTAAAAAACCATAGGTTTTCCAGGTTACACGAGCACGCAAGGCATTTTGGGCGACTTCGGTCGCCCTTTTTTTTGCCCGTTATTTGAGTCGGCTTCTACAGAAATACGAACATAAAAAAAGGTGCGACCCTCGCGGATCGCACCTTTTTTATTGCGGCGGGGTTATCAACTACCCAGCGCCTTCGACGCCAACCAGAACAACCCGGCCGACAAGCCTACCGTCGCCGGCAGGGTCAGCACCCAGGCCATCAGGATGGTTTTCACGGTGCCGCCTTGAAGGCCGCTTTTGTTCGCGACCATGGTGCCGGCCACGCCGGAAGACAGTACGTGGGTGGTCGACACCGGCAGCGCGAAGATGTTGGCGAAGCCAATCATGGTCGCGGTGGTGATCTGTGCCGACATGCCCTGGGCATAGGTCATGCCTTGCTTGCCGATTTTCTCGCCGATGGTCAATACCACACGCTTCCAGCCCACCATGGTGCCCAGGCCCAAGGCCAGTGCAACGGCGAGGATCACCCAGAACGGGGCGTACTCGGTGGTGGCGGTCAGGTCTTTGCGCAGCTTGTCGAGGTCGGACTTCTCACGCGCATCCAGGCCTGGCAACTTGCCGACCTTTTTCGCGGTGTCATCCAGGCAGAGCAAATAGCGACGCACTTCAATACGCTGGTCAGACGTCAGCGAGTGATAGTCGGACACGCCTTTCAAGGTGTCGACCAGCGCGTTGATGGTCGGCTCGGTCTGTTGCGGGTTGCACTGGAACTTGCCTGGCAGATCGTTCTTCACGCTCTTGCCCAGGGCCAGGAACTCGCCGAGCGTGGCGTTGTTACGCTGGTAGAACTGGCTCAAATGCACGGTTGCATCGCGAGTACGTTCGATCTGGTAAGTGGTGCTGCCCAGGTCGAGCACGAACTGCGCCGGTACGATACCGATCAGCACGAGCATGATCAGGCCGATGCCTTTCTGGCCGTCATTGGAACCGTGCACGAAACTCACGGCCATGGCGGAAATCACCAGCACCAGGCGGTTCCAGAACGGCGGGTGTTTCTTGTCGTCGAGCTTGCGGCGCTGGTCCGGGGTCTTGTGCATCTTCGACAGTGGGCGCCACCACTTCAGGCCGATCAGCACCAGGGCTGCGACCAGGAAGCCGGCCATCGGCGAGAACACCAGGGAAGCGCCGATATCCACCGCTTTCTGCCAGTTCACACCGTCAGCCAGGGGGATGTCGTTGATCAAGGCATTGGCCAGGCCTACACCGAGGATCGAGCCGATCAGGGTGTGGGAGCTGGAAGCCGGGATACCGAAGTACCAGGTGCCCAGGTTCCAGGTGATCGCCGCCGCCAATAAAGAGAAGACCATCGCCAAGCCATGGCCGGTGTTCACATTGATCAGCAACTCCACCGGCAGCAAGTGCACGATGGCGTAGGCGACACCGACACCACCGAGCAACACGCCGAGGAAGTTGAACACCCCGGAGAAGAACACGGCCAGGTGCGGCGGCATGGCTTTGGTATAGATGACTGTGGCCACCGCGTTAGCGGTGTCATGAAAGCCATTGATGAACTCGAAGGCGAGGACAAAGGCCAGGGCGAGCAACAGGCTCACGAGAACCCAAGCATCCAGTCCGCTGAATAAATCGATCATGAAGGTTTTCTGACCCGGTCGTAAGGGGGCGCGATTATGCCAGAAAACCTCAGTAATCGATGCACTAGCTGCTCATCGGTAACAATCTTCACCGAAAAAAATACCGGGAAAGGCGTGCATCCCAGGGTTTTCGGGGCTTTGGCAAGTCTTTGATTTATAAAGCAGAGGGGCCCCGGGGCGGGGTTTTGTCACAAAAACGTCACGCCTGAAACATTTGTATGAAATTTTACTGGTGGTGGGATTCAAGGTTGCCGGCTGCTAGCTATATGCCAGCAGCCGAGGCAAAAACCTTGGGGTTCAAACCGGATCGCTTATGGCTCTTCGGTTTTCAGCTCTTGTTCAATCTTTTGGATTTCCTGGGCAAATGCCTGGTCGAGCAGGCTGGCTCGCTTGCGCCACGGTTTGCGTTCAGGTTCAGGCTGGGCGGCGTAGGTGGTCACTTCCCCGCCGTAAACGTCCTTGTAACGTTGCTCCTGGCGCTCAAGTTCCGCGCGCAGTTCATCTTTCGTCACATCGTTACCTAATTGAGTTGAGTGTTAATACGTTGCAGTGTTATGCCGGAATGCGCCCTCGGCGTGTTCCAAGTTGAAGCGCAGAAACGTTCAAGTTTGGAACAGGCACGGGCGGCCACTTGTTAGTGGTGCATTCGAGGCAGATAGTTGCGATCGGCAATGCACGGTAGGTGCATCACCTGACGAGTTCCTGTCCCGCTGATCGAGCCGGGCGGACCTGCGCATAGAGTGCATTATAGCCGTGCCTTTGAATAACACTATCAGCATAAAGTTAAAAACCGTCAACTTTGTGTGAGCGTTTTGTTACACAGGCGTGTCGGTAAGTGCACAAATTCCTGGCGTCATTAATTCAGTCCAACTTCAGGCGGTATTAAGCGTCACATATTTTACTCAGCGCTTCAGGTCGACTCGGCCCAGGTCGCTCGCAAATTGCGATAATCGAATGATCGTCCGATAATCGCACAATGTTCTCGGCGCTGCCTTGTGCATCCCGGCTGACGCGGCTTGTAATAGCAGGCGAACCTCCCCTGCGGTCGACAATAAGAGAAAGGATCCCCGACATGAACGATCAATTGCGCAACTCTTTCGCGTCAGTGGCGCCGCCGATCGTTGCCTCTCCGGCCAAGCGTATCCAGGCGTTTACCGGTGATCCGGACTTCATGACTTCCCTGGCTCGCGGCCTGGCCGTGGTGCAGGCGTTCCAGGAGCGCAAGCGTCACCTCACCATCGCCCAGATCAGTCACCGCACGGAAATCCCTCGCGCCGCCGTGCGTCGTTGTCTGCACACTTTGATCAAACTCGGCTACGCCACTACTGACGGGCGTACCTACTCGTTGCTGCCCAAGGTGCTGACCCTGGGTCATGCCTATTTGTCGTCCACACCGTTGGCCGTGTCGGCCCAGCCCTACCTGGACCGCATGAGCGAGCAGCTCCACGAAGCCTGCAACATGGCCACCCTTGAAGGCGACGACATCCTCTACATCGCCCGCTCGGCCACCACCCAACGCCTGATTTCCGTGGACCTGTCGGTGGGCGGCCGCCTGCCAGCCTATTGCACTTCCATGGGCCGCATCCTGCTTGCAGCGCTGGACGACGCCTCGCTGCAGGATTACCTCGACCACGCCGACCTGCAAACCAAGACCAGCCGCACCTTGACCACCCCCGCAGCGCTGTTCGAATGCCTGCAACAAGTGCGTCAGCAAGGCTGGTGCATCGTCGACCAAGAGTTGGAGCAAGGCCTGCGTTCCATCGCGGTGCCGGTGTATGACGCCTCGGGTCAGGTGCTGGCCGCGCTGAACGTCAGCACCCACGCCGGACGCGTCAGCCGCAGTGAGTTGGAACAGCGCTTCCTGCCGAGCATGCTCAGCGCCAGCCGTGAGTTGAGCGCGCAACTGTTCGCTTAAGCTGTTCGGTCACCGCACAGATCCCGGTTTGCTCAATTGACGGTCTTTCCTGCGACTTATTACTGTGCGGCAGCGCTGTTGAAGCGCCCCAATAATAACGACGACCCCAGGTCGTCAGCCCGCCATCGGTGTGGAAATAAAAAACAATGAATCAGCCTTCTGTCGGTTCCACGTTGGACGTCCAGTCCTTCATCAACGCCCAGCCACTGTCACGTTATCAGTGGCGTGTGGTGATCCTGTGCTTCCTGATCGTTTTCCTCGATGGCCTCGACACTGCCGCCATGGGGTTCATCGCACCGGCGCTGTCCCAGGACTGGGGCATCGACCGCGCCAGCCTCGGCCCGGTGATGAGCGCTGCGTTGATCGGCATGGTGTTTGGCGCCCTGGGTTCCGGCCCGTTGGCTGACCGTTTCGGGCGTAAAGTGGTGCTGGTAGGCGCGGTGCTGGTGTTTGGCGCGTTCAGCTTGGCGTCCGCCTACAGCAGCAACGTCGATCAATTGCTGGTGCTGCGTTTTCTCACCGGGTTGGGCCTGGGCGCCGGCATGCCCAATGCCACGACGCTGTTGTCCGAATACACGCCGGAACGCCACAAGTCATTGCTGGTGACCAGTATGTTCTGCGGCTTCAACCTGGGCATGGCGGGTGGCGGGTTTATTTCGGCCAAGTTGATCCCGGCGTTCGGCTGGCATGCCTTATTGCTGATCGGCGGCATCCTGCCGTTGATCCTGGTGGTGGTGCTGATACTGTGGCTGCCGGAGTCGGCGCGCTACCTGGTGGTGCGCAACCGGGGCACCGACAAAGTGCGCAAAACCCTCTCACCCATCGAACCCAGCATCGTCGCCCAAGCCACTCATTTCAGCGTGCCCGAACAAAAAACCGTCAAGGCGCGCAACGTGTTTGCGGTGATCTTCTCCGGCACCTACAGCGCCGGTACGTTGCTGCTCTGGCTCACCTACTTCATGGGCCTGGTGATCGTCTACCTGCTCACCAGTTGGTTGCCGACCCTGATGCGCGACAGCGGCGCCAGCCTGGAACAGGCCGCGTTTATCGGTGCGTTGTTCCAGTTTGGCGGTGTGTTGAGCGCAGTGGGCGTAGGCTGGGCGATGGACCGGTTCAATCCCCACAAGGTCATCGGTATTTTCTACCTGCTGGCCGGGGTGTTTGCCTACGCGGTAGGGCAGAGCCTGGGCAATATCACCCTGCTGGCAACCCTGGTGCTGGTTGCCGGGATGTGCGTCAACGGTGCGCAGTCGGCAATGCCTTCACTGGCTGCACGTTTCTACCCGACCCAAGGCCGCGCGACCGGCGTGTCGTGGATGCTCGGCATCGGTCGTTTCGGCGCGATCCTCGGCGCCTGGATGGGCGCAACCTTGCTGGGCCTGGGCTGGAACTTCGAACAAGTGCTCACCGCCCTGGTGATCCCGGCTGCATTGGCCACCGCTGCGGTGGTGATCAAGGGCATGGTCAGCCACGCCGACGCTACCTGACCCGACCTTGTAGGAGCCGGCAAGCCGGCTCCTACAGGGCGTCGTACCCCAGATAAATAGCAAGACAACAATCCGTTCGATAATCGAACACTGAGTCGATTATCGGATTGTTTGGCCCATTTCCCCGGCTTAATCTTCAAGCACTTCGGCGCCACCTCAGCGCCTTTTTCGATCCATACCGGGAACCCGAACCCCATGGCTGAAATCCTCGCGCTGCGTGACGCGGTGAAGCAATTTGTGAACGACGGCGACACCGTCGCGCTGGAAGGCTTCACCCATCTGATCCCTACGGCAGCGGGTCATGAAATCATTCGTCAGGGCAAGAAAGATCTGACGCTGGTGCGTATGACACCTGACCTGATCTACGACCAGTTGATCGGTGCCGGTTGCGCCCGCAAGCTGATTTTCTCCTGGGGCGGCAACCCGGGTGTGGGCTCCTTGCATCGCCTGCGCGACGCGGTCGAGAAGCAATGGCCGCAACCGCTGGAAATCGAAGAACACAGCCACGCCGACCTGGCCAATGCCTACGTCGCGGGTGCCTCGGGCCTGCCGTTCGCAGTATTGCGTGCCTACGCTGGTTCCGACTTGCCTAAGGTCAACCCGCTGATCAAGACCGTGACCTGCCCATTCACTGGCGAAGTCTTGGCGGCGGTGCCGTCGGTGCGTCCGGACGTGACGGTGATCCACGCGCAAAAGGCCGACCGCAAAGGCAACGTGCTGCTGTGGGGCATCCTTGGCGTACAGAAGGAGGCGGCCCTGGCGGCCAAGCGTTGCATCGTCACCGTCGAAGAAATCGTCGATGACCTGAATGCGCCGATGAACAGTTGCGTGTTGCCGACCTGGGCACTGACGGCGGTGTGTCATGTGCCAGGTGGAGCACACCCGTCCTACGCCCATGGCTACAACGAGCGTGATAACCGCTTCTACCAAGCGTGGGACCCGATCGCCCGCGACCGTGGGACCTTTACAGCCTGGATCAACGAATACATCCACGGCACTGCCGACTTCACCGAATTCCAGGCCAAACTGGCCACCGCGCAGGAGGCCAAGTAATGGCTTACTCGACCAATGAAATGATGACCGTCGCCGCCGCGCGCCGCCTCAAGAATGGCTCCGTGTGCTTCGTCGGCATCGGCCTGCCGTCCAAGGCGGCCAACCTGGCGCGCCTGACCTCGTCGCCAGATGTGGTGCTGATCTACGAGTCCGGCCCGATTGGCGCCAAACCGTCGGTACTGCCGCTGTCCATCGGTGATGGCGAACTGGCGGAAACCGCCGACACCGTTGTGCCGACCGGTGAGATTTTTCGCTACTGGCTGCAGGGCGGTCGCATCGACGTGGGCTTCCTCGGCGCGGCCCAGGTCGACCGTTTCGGCAACATCAACACCACCGTGGTCGGTGATTATCACCAGCCTAAAGTGCGCCTGCCGGGTGCCGGTGGCGCGCCGGAAATTGCTGGTTCGGCCAAGAGCGTGCTGATCATCCTCAAGCAGTCGGCGCGTTCGTTTGTCGACAAGCTCGACTTCATCACCTCGGTCGGTCATGGCGAAGGCGGCGACTCGCGTCAACGCCTGGGTCTGCCGGGCGCCGGTCCTGTAGGGATTATTACTGACCTGTGCATCATGGAACCGGAAGCGGGCAGCCATGAGTTCGTGGTCACCGCGCTGCACCCTGGGGTGACCCGTGAGCAGGTAGTGGCCGCCACCGGCTGGGCAATTCGTTTTGCTGACCAGGTCGACACCACCGCCGAACCGACTGATGTGGAGCTGACCGCCCTGCGTGACCTTGAAGCACGTACCGCGGCCGCCCATGGCCAAGCGCCTGGAGAAGCCTGATGCGCGACGTATTTATCTGTGATGCCATCCGTACCCCCATCGGCCGTTTCGGCGGGGGCTTGTCCACTGTGCGTGCCGATGACCTGGCAGCGCTGCCGATCAAGGCGCTGATCGAGCGCAACCCTTCGGTGGATTGGACTGCCGTCGATGAAGTGTTCCTCGGCTGCGCCAACCAGGCCGGTGAAGACAACCGCAACGTGGCGCGCATGGCGCTGTTGCTGGCGGGCCTGCCGGAGAGCATTCCAGGCGTGACCCTCAACCGCTTGTGCGCCTCGGGCATGGATGCGATCGGCACCGCCTTCCGCGCGATTGCCAGCGGCGAAATGGAGCTGGCGATTGCCGGTGGCGTCGAGTCGATGTCCCGCGCGCCGTTCGTGATGGGCAAGGCCGACGCGGCGTTCTCGCGCAACATGAAGCTGGAGGACACTACTATCGGCTGGCGCTTTATCAACCCGCTGATGAAGGCCCAGTACGGCGTGGATGCGATGCCGCAGACGGCCGACAATGTGGCCGACGATTACCAGGTGTCTCGCGCCGACCAGGACGCTTTTGCCCTGCGCAGCCAGCAACGTACCGCTGCTGCCCAAGCCGCCGGGTACTTCGCTGAAGAAATCGTACCCGTACGCGTCGCCCATAAAAAAGGCGAAACGCTGGTGGAACACGATGAACATCCACGGGACACCACGCTGGAAGCCCTGACGAAGCTCAAGCCCGTGAACGGCCCGGACAGAACGGTCACTGCCGGCAACGCCTCGGGTGTTAACGACGGCGCCGCCGCGTTGATCCTGGCCTCAGCCGAAGCCGTCAAAAAGCATGGCCTGACCGCCCGCGCCCGCGTGTTGGGCATGGCCAGCGCCGGTGTCGCGCCGCGTGTGATGGGCATCGGCCCGGTGCCGGCCGTGCGCAAGCTGGTGGAGCGTCTTGGCCTGGCCGTGACCGATTTCGACGTGATCGAACTCAACGAGGCCTTCGCAAGCCAAGGCCTTGCCGTGCTGCGTGAGCTGGGCATTGCCGACGACGCGCCGCAGGTCAACCCGAACGGCGGCGCCATCGCCCTCGGCCACCCGCTGGGCATGAGCGGCGCGCGCCTGGTGTTGACGGCCCTTCATCAACTCGAAAAAACCGGCGGCAGCAAAGGCCTGGCGACCATGTGCGTGGGCGTCGGCCAAGGCTTGGCCTTGGCGATTGAACGCATCTAATAAGAGAGGACTGCACCATGAGTGACAAGCCTGGATACCGGCGCCCGCAAGCGGGCACTCAACCTGATTACCTGCACCCGGCCTACCAGTCGACGAACCTGCGTTCGCCGTCCCAGCCGTTGGTGTTCCTGCCCCATTCCTTGTCGGAAATCACCGGCCCGACCATCGGCGCCGAGCGTGTCAACGAGAAGGACAACGACCTCACGGCCCAGCATGAAGGCGAGCCCCAAGGCGAACGCATCATCATTCATGGTCGCGTGCTCGACGAAAACGGTTTGCCGGTGCCGGGGATTCTGGTGGAGATCTGGCAAGCCAACGCCGCCGGTCGCTACAACCACAAGCGCGACCTGCACGACGCGCCGCTGGACCCGAACTTCACCGGTACCGGCCGCACCGTCACCGACGCCGATGGTTGGTACCAATTCCAGACCATCAAGCCCGGCGCCTATCCGTGGGGCAATCACCACAACGCGTGGCGCCCAGCGCATATCCACTTTTCGCTGTTCGGCCCGAGCGTGCTGACGCGGCTGGTCACGCAGATGTACTTCCCCGGCGACCCGCTGCTGGAATACGACCCGATCTACAACTGCGTGCCGGACACTTCGGCCAAGCAACGTTTGATCGCCAGCTTTGACCTGGAAAAAACCATTCCTTCCTATGCCCTCGGCTACCGCTGGGACATCGTCCTGCGCGGCCGCGACGCCACGCCGATGGAGAAATGAGATGACACTCAACGCGACCACGTCCCACACCGTCGGGCCGTATTACCACATCGGCCTGACCTGGCTGAACCGCGAAGACCTGACCGTGGGCGCCACCCTCGGCGAGCGCGTGGCGATCAGCGGGCAGGTGGTGGACGGCAATGGCGATGTTGTCAACGACGCCATGCTCGAAGTCTGGCAGGCCAATGCCGCCGGCAAGTATGACCATCCGGAAGATGAGCAGGACAAAGCCGTCGACCCGAACTTCGAAGGTTTCGGCCGGGTGCCGGTGGATGCTGAAGGGCGGTTTCGCTTTACCACCATCAAGCCGGGTGCCGTGCCGGGCTTGAAAGGCACGACCCAGGCGCCGCATCTGGTGGTGCTGGTGTTTGCCCGTGGCTTGGTGAAGCACTTGCTGACGCGGATTTATTTCGAGGGCGAAGCGCTGAATGGGGATGACCCGTTGCTGGCGTGTGTGCCTGCGGATCGGCGCGAAACCTTGATTGCCAAGCAGGATGCAGAGGGTGTGCATCAGTGGAATGTGGTGTTGCAGGGCGCAGATAAGGAAACGGTGTTCTTCGATTATTGAGGCTTCCTGTAGGAGCGAGCTTGCTCGCGAAAAGCTTGAGAGCGCCGCATTCATTCAGGCTGCCCGCGTCATCGTTGGCGACTTTCGCGAGCAAGCTCGCTCCTACAGGGATCAGGCTTCAGGCAACACCCATCCAAAAGTCTGCTTGCATGACATGGTTGTTGCAAAGTATGTCTAGGCTATAACCGTTCCCACTGAGTGAAAAATCATGACAACAACAACCAGTCACTACACCGGAGAAGAACGCAGCAAACGGATTTTTGCGATCGTCGGGGCGTCCTCCGGCAACCTCGTCGAATGGTTCGACTTCTACGTCTATGCCTTCTGCGCCATTTACTTTGCCCCGGCGTTCTTCCCGTCGGACGACCCTACGGTCCAACTGCTCAACACCGCCGGCGTGTTCGCCGCCGGCTTCCTGATGCGACCTATCGGCGGCTGGCTGTTTGGCCGGGTGGCTGACAAGCACGGGCGCAAGAATTCGATGATGATCTCGGTGCTGATGATGTGCGCCGGTTCCCTGGTCATCGCCTTCCTGCCCACCTACAAAGACATCGGCGCCTGGGCTCCGGCGTTGCTGTTGGTGGCGCGGCTGTTCCAGGGCTTGTCGGTGGGGGGCGAATACGGCACCACCGCGACCTACATGAGTGAAGTCGCGCTCAAGGGCCAGCGCGGTTTCTTCGCCTCGTTCCAGTATGTGACGCTGATCGGCGGGCAACTGCTGGCGGTGCTGGTGGTGGTGATCCTGCAACAGATCCTCACCGAAGAAGAATTGCGCGCCTGGGGCTGGCGGATTCCGTTCGTGATCGGCGCCATTGCGGCGGTGATCTCCCTGTTGCTGCGTCGCACCCTCAAGGAAACCACCAGCAAGGAAATGCGCCAGGACAAGGACGCAGGCAGCGTGGCGGCGTTGTTCCGCAACCACAAGGCGGCGTTTATCACCGTGCTCGGCTACACCGCCGGCGGCTCGCTGATTTTCTACACCTTTACCACTTACATGCAGAAATACCTGGTGAACACGGCCGGGATGCACGCCAAGACCGCCAGCTACATCATGACCGGCGCGCTGTTCGTGTACATGTGCATGCAGCCGCTGTTCGGCATGCTCTCGGACAAGATCGGCCGTCGTAACTCCATGCTTTGGTTCGGTGCGCTCGGCACCTTGTGCACCGTGCCGATCCTGCTGACCCTGAAAACCGTGACCAACCCGTTCCTGGCTTTTGTGCTGATTTCCCTGGCCCTGGCCATCGTCAGCTTCTACACCTCCATCAGCGGCCTGGTGAAAGCGGAAATGTTCCCGCCGCACGTGCGTGCCCTGGGTGTCGGCCTGGCCTATGCGGTGGCCAACGCGATCTTCGGTGGTTCGGCGGAATACGTGGCCCTGGGCCTCAAATCCATGGGCATGGAAAACACTTTCTACTGGTACGTTACCGGCATGATGGCGGTGGCCTTCCTGTTCAGCTTGCGCCTGCCGAAACAGGCGGAGTACTTGCACCACGATCTATAAGGGACGCGTTATGACGCTGCGCACGAGCAATCAATTGTTCGACGCTTACTTCACGGCGGGCAGCATGGCCGAGGTGTTCTGCGACAGGGGACGCTTGCAGGGCATGCTGGATTTTGAAGCGGGATTGGCCCGGGCCCAGGCCCAGGTCGGCTTGATTCCCCAGGCCGCCGTTGCACCGATTGCCCAGGCCTGCCTGGCCTCGCTATACGACGTGGACGCCCTCGGCGTGGCGATTGCCACGGCGGGAAATTCGGCGATTCCGCTGGTGAAGGCGCTGGGCAAGTTGATTGCCAGTGAAGATGCCGGGGCCGAACGCTATGTGCATCTGGGGGCGACCAGCCAGGATGTGATGGACACCGGCCTGGTGCTGCAACTGCAGCGGGCGGTGGGGTTGATCGAGGCGGATTTGGTGCGTCTGGGCGACATTCTTGCCGCCCAGGCCCAGCGCTATGCCGGCGTGCCATTGGCCGGGCGTACCTGGTTGCAGCATGCGACGCCGGTCACCCTGGGGATGAAAATCGCCGGTTGGCTGGGCGCGGTTACCCGCAATCGCCAGCGTCTTGCTGAACTGAAACCGCGTTTGCTGGTGCTGCAATTCGGTGGCGCTTCGGGAACCCTCGCAGCGCTGGGCGAACAGGCAATACCGGTGGCCGAGGCGTTGGCGACAGAGTTGCAACTGACCCTGCCTGAACAACCCTGGCACACCCAGCGGGATCGTCTGGTGGAGTTCGCCAGCGTCCTCGGTTTGATCGCCGGCAGCCTGGGCAAGCTGGGCCGTGATATCAGCTTGTTGATGCAGACCGAAGCAGCCGAGGCGTTTGAGCCATCCGCACCGGGCAAGGGCGGTTCGTCCACCATGCCGCACAAACGCAACCCGGTAGGCGCGGCGGTGCTGATCAGCGCCGCTACCCGCGTGCCGGGCCTGGTCTCGACGATGTTCAGCGCCATGCCCCAGGAGCACGAACGCAGCCTGGGCCTGTGGCACGCCGAATGGGAAACCCTGCCGGAGATCTGTCGTTTGGTGTCCGGTGCGTTGCAACAGGCGTTGCTGGTGAGCGAAGGCTTGGAAGTCGACCCGCAGCGCATGGCGCAAAACCTCGACCTGACCCAAGGCCTGGTATTGGCCGAAGCCGTCAGCATCGTGCTTGCCCAGCGCCTGGGTCGCGAAACCGCGCACCATCTGCTGGAGCAGTGCTGCAAGCGTGCCGTCGCAGAGGGCCGTCACCTGCGTGCGGTATTGGCGGATGAGCCACAGGTCACCGCCGAGCTGTCTGCAACAGAATTGGACCGTTTGCTCGATCCCGCCCACTACCTGGGCCAGGCCCACACTTGGGTCACCCGCGCCGTAGCCGAACACTTTGCTTGAGGAGACCACCGTGGCCTTTGTACAACTCGCCGAGGGCGAACTGCATTACCAATTGGATGGGCCCGAGGATGCGCCGGTGCTGGTGCTCTCCAACTCGTTGGGCACCGACCTGCACATGTGGGACATCCAGGTCCCGGCTTTCACCCAACATTTTCGTGTGCTGCGTTTCGATACCCGTGGCCATGGCAAGTCCCTGGTCACTCCAGGCCCCTACAGCATCGAGCAACTCGGTCAGGATGTGATCGCACTACTGGATGCGTTGGATATACAACGCGCGCATTTCTGCGGGCTGTCCATGGGCGGCTTGATCGGCCAATGGCTGGGCATCCATGCAGGCCAACGTCTGCAGCGCCTGGTGGTGTGCAACACCGCCGCCAAGATCGGCACGCCCGAGGTGTGGAACCCGCGCATCGAGATGGTGCTGCGCGATGGCGCAGCGGCGATGGTAGCGCTGCGCGATGCGTCGATTGTACGCTGGTTCACCGCAGACTTTGCGGCGGCCAACCCACACCAGGCCAAGCAGATTACCGACATGCTGGCGGCCACTTCACCCGAAGGTTATGCCGCCAACTGTGCGGCGGTGCGTGATGCAGATTTCTGTGAGCAACTGTCTTCGATCAAAGTACCGACGTTGGTCATTGCCGGCACTGAAGATGCGGTCACACCGCCGGCCGGCGGTCACTTTATCCAAAACCATGTGCAGGGTGCCGAGTACGCTGAGTTCTATGCGGCGCACCTGTCCAATGTGCAGGCCGGTGCGGCGTTCAGCGACTGTGTCATTGAATTTTTGTTGGCCCGCTGAGGAGCTTTTTGTGGACGAGAAACAACGTTATGCCGAAGGCCTGCAAGTGCGCCGCGAAGTGCTGGGTGATGCCCATGTCGACCGCAGCCTCAATGCCCAGACCGAATTCAACAGTGAATTCCAGGAAATGATCACCCGCCATGCCTGGGGTGACATCTGGACCCGTCCCGGCTTGCCCCGACACACCCGCAGCCTGATCACCATTGCCATGCTGATCGGCATGAACCGCAGCGAAGAACTCAAGCTGCACCTGCGCGCCGCCGCCAGCAATGGCGTGACACGTGCCGAGATCAAGGAAGTGCTGATGCAGAGCGCGATCTACTGCGGGATCCCGGCGGCGAATGCGACGTTCCACCTGGCGGAGTCGGTGTGGGATGAGTTGGGTATCGAGTCGCGCCAGGCTGACTGAGTTGAAATACAGTCAAAATGTGGGAGCGGGCTTGCTCGCGAAAGCGGTGGTTCAGTTAATACCTGTGCTGATTGACACATCGCATTCGCTAGCAAGCCCGCTCCCACAGTTAATCTTTACAGGGTTTCAAAAATCAGTGGGAGTCGGCGTCCCACACCCAATTCCACACGCCTGGCAGATGCACCTCTTCACTCACCTCCTTGACCGTACGCGCCAACGCCGCGCGCTGTAGCTGGGCGGTGTCGGTGTAGAAGGGCTCGGCGGCAGTCTTCATGCCGTTGATCCGGGCGCTGTCCAGCAGGATCTGCAAGTACTCCTGCATATGCCGCGCGGTGTAGCGGTTGATGTCGTGGAAGGTCACCACCACCGGTATCACCCCGTCCACTGTCGGCAACTCACCCAACGCAATGCGCTCGCGCACCACCGACAGTTGCCGGTATAAATTGGCTCGGCGGCGCGGGCTGCCGTTGAAGCCCCAGATCTTGCCGTCATTGGCGCTCAGGTCCGTCAGCAATACGTGCATGCCATGGCGCTGGTAGGCGGCGAAGGTGCGTCGGTCGTAATTCCAGAACGGCGGGCGCACCAGCACCGGCGGCGCGCCTGTGATCGCGGCAATGTCGGCGGCGCCTTGGCTGAGGGTGCTTTCCAGTTCGGCATCGTTCAGCCAGCGGTGGTTGGTGTGAAACCCCGTGGCCGTGTGGAAGGCCAGGACGTGACCGGCCGCATACTCGCGTTGCATGGTCTTGCGACCCCGTGCGCTGCCGCCGGAACGGGCGGCTTCGGTCTGCAAGAAGAACACCGCCTTGATCCCCGGCAGCACCGGGTTCTGCGCCAGGTCGGCCATCACCGACCGGCTCGGGTTGTTGTAGCCCGACGCGCTCGGGCCATCATCGAAGGTCAGCAGGAAGCGGATCGGCGCCTGGGTTTGCAGGCGCTGCTCGGTTTGCGGCGTAAGGGCAATGGGCGCGCCGATGCAGCCGCTGAGGCTCAGGGCCAGGGCTAGCAGGGCGGACGCATAAGCGAAGGATTTCATGGTGTGCGCGGGCTCGAATGAAAGCCGCTGCTGATTCAGCTCAGCAGCGGCAGGCGCGCACCATACAGCAAGGTCAATGATGGTTTACAGCAGGCTTATCGGGTAACTGACGATCAACCGGTTTTCGTCGAACTCATTGTTGCTGTAGTCGCGGCGCATGCTGGAGTTGCGCAGGCGCACATTGAGGTTTTTGGCCACGCCGCTTTGCACGGTATAGCCCACTTCGGTTTCGCGACCCCATTCCTTGCCGTCGGTGATGGTGCCGGTGTGCACGTTAGTGCCACTGATGTAGCGGTTCATCAGGGTCAGGCCGGGCACGCCGAGGGCGGCGAAGTTGTAGTCGTGACGTACTTGCCAGGATTTCTCTTGGGCGTTGTCGTAGCTGCTGTTGTAGCTGTCGTTGGCCAGGGTGCCGCCACTGGTGCCGTTGACGCGCATCCAGGCGCTGTTGCCGGTGAGTTTCTGCAGGCCAACATAGAAGGTGTTGCCGCCGTACTTGGCGGAGAACAGGCCGGACCAGGTCTTGTTGTCCAGGTCGCCGGCACGGGCGCTGCCGTCGTCCTTGCCGTAGAAGAAACCGAGGTTGGCGCCCAGGGTCCAGTCGCCGATAGGCTGGCTGTGGATCAGGTTGACGAACTGCTGGCTATAAATGTCCTTGAGTTGCGCATTCCACAGGCCGATTTGGGTGCGCTTGTCGTTGAACGCGTACTCGGCGCCCTGGAAGTTGAAGCGGTCCGAGGTGAAGGCGGTTTTACCGAACATCGACATGTCCGTCATGCTGCTGTCATCGCGCGGGCTGTTGGCGCGGAACTGGCCGCCATAGAGGGTCAGGCCGTCGATTTCTTTCGAGGTGATTTGCCCGCCACGCAGGGTTTGCGGCAGGGAGCGGCCATCGTCCGAGCGCAGGATCGGCAGCACCGGCATCCACTCGCCGACCTTCACTTCGGTCTTGGAAATACGCGCCTTGAACGCCACCCCGAGGCGCCCGAATTCATCCGCCGGGCGGCCATCACGGTCCAACGGCAACAGTTGGGTACCCCCGGTGCCGCGTCCGCCATCCAGTTTCAACGAATACAATCCCAGCACATCCACGCCAAACCCCACGGTGCCCTGGGTAAAGCCAGACTTGGCGTCGAGGATGAAACTCTGCGTCCATTCCTGCGCGCCGCCCTGGGCCTTGGTGGGGTTGGTGTAGTTGCGGTTGAAGAAGAAGTTGCGCAGGTTGAGGTTGGCGCTGGCGTCTTCGAGAAAGCCGTGTTCTTCAGCGACGACGGGCAGGGCGAGACTGGCGACAGCGGTTGCCAGCAAAAGCCGGCGCGGGTGGAAAGTGCTCATGGTGTTTGACCTGTTGTTATTGGGTTTATGCAGGTGGCGGCCATGGTGCGGGGCGGTGCGGGGGCGATGAAAGTGGGGGAGAGCGGGTTGTGGGCGATGATCGAACGCAAGTTGGTCAGCCCCTGAAAACAAAAAGCCCACCAAGAGGTGGGCTTTGTTGATGCAAGTGCTATCAGAACAACTTCAGCGCCGGCGCTTCTTCTTTCAACGGCTCATTCTTCGCGGTCTGCTCGTTCCAACCGCCGCCGAGGGCCTTGTACAGGTTGACCTCGCTGGTCAGCTGCGCCAGGCGATCGGTGATCAGCGATTGCTGGGCACTGAACAGTTGGCGTTGGGCATCGAGGAACGTCAGGTTGCTGTCGACACCAATACGGTAGCGACGCTCGGCCAGTCGATAGTAATCCTGGTTGGCCGCGACGAAGCCACGTTGGGCATCCAGTTGCTGCTTGTAGGTCTCACGTGCGGCGAGGCCGTCGGAGACTTCCTGGAAGCCGGTCTGGATGGCCTTCTCGTAGTTCGCCACGTTGATCTCTTTCTGGATCTTCGAGTAGTCCAGGCTGGCGCGCAGGCTGCCGGCGTTGAAGATCGGGATGTTGATCTGCGGGGCGAACGACCAGGTGCCCGAGCCGCCCTTGAACAAGCCGCCCAGGTTCGGGCTCGCGGTACCGGCGCTGGCGGTCAGGGTGATGCTCGGGAAGAACGCAGCACGGGCCGCGCCGATGTTGGCGTTGGCGGCCTTGAGGTTGTACTCGGCCTGGACAATGTCGGGACGACGTTGCAGCAGGTCGGACGGCAAGCCGGCCGGCACTTCGCTGAGCAGGTCATCCGACAGCGGCTTGCTGGCGATATTCGCCGGCAGGCCGGTGCCCAGCAGCAGGGTCAGGCTGTTTTCGTCCTGGGCCACCTGGCGGGTATAACGCGCCAGGGCGACCCGGGCGTTTTCCACCGAGGTGCGCGACTGGCTCAGGTCGAGGGCCGAGGCCACGCCGACTTCGTTGCTGCGCGAGGTGAGCTTGAAGCTCTGCTCGTAGGCATCCAGGGTGTCCTGGGTGAGCTTGAGCAGTTCCTTGTCGGCCTGCCAGGTCAGGTAGGCATTGGCCACGCTGGCCACCAGGCTGATCTGGGTACTGCGTCGTGCTTCTTCAGTGGCGAAGTACTTTTGCAGGGCTTCTTCACTCAGGCTGCGTACGCGACCGAACAGGTCCAGCTCATAGGAGCTGATCCCGAGACCGGCCGAGTATTGGCTGCTGATGGTCGATTCGCCAGTCTGCGACAGGCGGGCCGGCGTACGCGAACGGCTGCCGCTGCCCGTGGCCGATACGGCCGGGAACAGGTCGGCGCGCTGGATCTGGTACTGCGCGGCATAAGCGTCGATGTTCAGCGCCGCGACACGCAGGTCGCGGTTGTTCACCAGTGCGGTCTGGATCAGCTGTTGCAGGGCAGGGTCATGGAAAAACTGCTTCCAGCCCTGTTCGGCAGCGGCCTGGCTCGGCGCCTGGGCCGACGAATACGCCGGCCCCTGCGGGAACTGTGCGGCCACCGGCGCTTCGGGACGCTGATAGTCAGGTATCAGCGAGCAGCCACTGAGCACGAAGGCTGTGACGGCTAGGGAAAGTAGCGACTTGCTCATTGGCCAGCCTCTTTAGGGGTTTCAGTTGTGTCAGTCTTTTTACGTTCGCCAGCAGCGGATACGGTTGCGAAGAACAAGGGCACCCAGAAGATCGCCAGCACAGTGGCCGTGATCATACCGCCGATTACACCGGTACCGATGGCGTGCTGGCTACCTGAGCCTGCGCCCGAGGAGATCGCCAGTGGCAGTACGCCGAGGATGAACGCCATGGAGGTCATGATGATCGGGCGCAGACGCATGCGAGATGCCTCGATGGCTGCCTCGACGATGCCTTTGCCCTGTTCGTGGAGCTCTTTGGCGAACTCCACGATCAGGATGGCGTTCTTCGCCGCCAGGCCCACCGTCACCAACAGGCCCACCTGGAAGAACACGTCGTTGGACAGCCCGCGCATGCTGGTGGCGATCAACGCACCCACCACGCCCAGCGGCACAACGAGTACCACCGCAATTGGGATCGACCAGCTTTCGTACAGGGCCGCGAGGCACAGGAACACCACCAGCAGCGACAGGGCGTACAGCGCAGGTGCCTGGGAGCCGGACAGACGTTCTTCGTACGACAGGCCCGTCCAGGCATAACCTACGCCCGCCGGCAATTGCTTGGCGATACGCTCGACTTCGGCCATGGCGTCACCGGTACTGTAGCCCGGTGCCGGGGTACCGAGGATTTCCATCGCCGCTACACCGTTGTACCGCGAGAGCTTCGGCGAACCGTAGATCCACTTGCCCGAGGAAATGGCCGACATTGGCACCATCTTCCCGGAGTCGCTGCGCACGTACCACTTGTCCAGGTCTTCCGGGGACATCCGGCCAGCGGCTTCGCCTTGCACGTACACCTTCTTCACCCGACCACGGTCGATGAAGTCGTTGACGTAGCTGCCACCCAGGGCAATCGCCAGGGTCTGGTTGATGCTCGACAGGGTGATGCCCTGGGCGCTGGCCTTCTCGTCGTCGACGGTCAGCTCGTACTGCGGCTCATCGTTCACGCCGTTAGGACGCACACCCGCCAGGATCTTGCTTTGTGCGGCGGCACCCAGGAACTGGTTGCGCGCTTCCATCAGTTTTTCGTGGCCGACACCGCCCTGGTCTTGCAGGAACACGTCGAAACCGGTGGCGTTACCCAGCTCCAGAACCGAAGGCGGCACGATGGCAAATACCATGGCGTCCTTGAAGGCCCCGAAGAAGTAACCCTGGGCACGCTTGGCCACTTCGAATACCGACATGGATGCGTCACGCTCATCCCATGGCTTGAGCATCACGAACGCCAGGCCCGAACTCTGGCCACGGCCAGCGAAGTTGAAGCCGTTGACGGTAAACACCGATTTCACGGCCTTGCCTTCGCCCGGCTCGCCTTCCTTGTCGTTGAGCAGGAAGGCACGCATGTCGTCGATGACTTTTTGCGTACGCTCAGCCGAAGAACCGACCGGGGTCTGCACCTGGGCAAAGATCACGCCCTGGTCTTCTTCCGGCAGGAACGCGCTCGGGATGCGGGTGAACAGCCAGATCATGCCGGCGAAAATGATCAGGTACACGAAGAATGCAGGAAACTTGTGCTTGATCATGTTGCCCACGCCGCGCTCGTAGCTCAGTACGCCACGGTCGAAGGTGCGGTTGAACCAGCCGAAGAAACCACGCTTGGGTTGGCCGTGCTTTTCCGGGTCGATCGGCTTGAGCATGGTGGCGCACAAGGCCGGGGTGAAGATCAGGGCAACCAGTACCGACAACGCCATGGCCGAAACGATGGTGATAGAGAACTGTTTGTAGATCACACCGGTGGAGCCACCGAAGAACGCCATCGGCAACAGTACCGCCGACAGTACCAGGGCAATACCCACCAGGGCGCCCTGGATCTGGCCCATGGATTTCACCGTCGCTTCTTTAGGCGACAGGTGTTCCTCGGCCATCACCCGCTCGACGTTTTCCACCACCACGATGGCATCGTCCACCAGCAAGCCGATGGCCAGGATCATGCCGAACATGGTCAGGGTGTTGATGGTGAAGCCGAACGCAGCCAGGATCCCGAAGGTGCCCAGCAACACCACCGGTACCGTCATGGTGGTGATGATGGTGGCGCGGAAGTTCTGCAGGAACAGGAACATCACCAGGAACACCAGCACGATCGCTTCGACCAGGGTGTGCACTACACCGGAGATCGATTCGGTCACCACAGGCGTGGTGTCATACGGCACCACCGCCTTCATGCCAGGCGGGAAGAACGGTTCCAGGGACGCCACGGTGGCACGGATGGCCTTGGCGGTGTCCAGGGCGTTGGCGCCCGACGCGAGCTTGATCGCCATACCGGAAGCCGGCTTGCCGTTGAACTGTGCACTGATGCTGTAGTTCTGGCCGCCCAGTTCGATACGCGCGATGTCACGCAGGCGAACCTGCGAGCCGTCGGCGTTCACCTTCATCAGGATCTTGCCAAACTGCTCGGCGGTTTGCAGACGGGTCTTGCCGATGATGGTCGCGTTCAGCTGGGTGCCGGGCAGGGCAGGCAGGCCACCCAATTGGCCAGTGGCCACCTGGACGTTCTGGGCCGCGATGGCGGTGCTGACGTCTACCGGGGTCAACTGGTAGTTGTTCAGCTTGGCCGGGTCGAGCCAGATCCGCATGGCGTATTGCGAACCGAACACCTGGAAGTCACCTACACCCGCAGTACGGGAGATCGGGTCCTGGATGTTGGACACGATGTAGTTGGACAGGTCGTCCTTGGTCATGCTGCCGTCTTCCGACACCAGACCGATCACCATCAGGAAGTTCTTCACCGACTTGGTCACGCGGATACCCTGTTGCTGCACTTCTTGCGGCAGCAATGGGGTCGCCAGGTTCAGCTTGTTCTGCACCTGAACCTGGGCGATGTCCGGGTTGGTACCCTGGTTGAACGTCGCGGTGATGGTCATGCTGCCGTCGGAGTTACTGTCCGAGGCCACATAACGCAGGTTGTCGATACCGTTGAGCTGTTGCTCGATGACCTGCACCACGGTGTCCTGCACGGTTTGTGCGGACGCGCCTGGGTAGGTCACCTGGATGTCGATGGCGGTGGGCGCGATGGCCGGGTATTGGTTGATGGGCAACTTCAGGATCGACAGTGCCCCGACCAGCATGATCACCAGGGCAATTACCCAGGCGAAAATGGGACGGTCGATAAAAAATTTCGACATGGGTTACTCCCCCTGGCCAGCAGCGGCAGCAGGAGCTGGAGCAGAACCGGCAGGCTTGGCGTTGTCGGCGTCCTTGACCTTGACTTCGATGCCCGGCTTGATGAATTGCAGGCCTTCGGTGATCACGCGGTCACCGGCGTTCAAGCCTTTTTCCACCAGCCAGTAGGCGCCGGCCGTGCGGTTGGCCACCAGTTGACGCTGTTCTACCTTGTTGTCCTTGTTCACCACCATGGCGGTCGGGATACCTTTGATATCGCGGGTCACGCCTTGTTGTGGTGCCAGGATGGCTTTGCTGTTCACGCCGGCTTGCAGTTGGGCGTGTACGAACATGCCCGGCAGCAGGGTATGGTCAGGGTTGGGGAACACGGCGCGCAGGGTCACGGAACCGGTGGTCTGGTCAACCGACACTTCGGAGAATTCCAGCGTGCCGTCCTGGCCGTAGTTGCTGCCGTCTTCCAGGGTCAGCTTGACCTTGGCGGCATTGGCGCCGGCTTTTTCCAGCTGGCCGCTTTCCAGGTCGCGGCGCAGTTTCAGCATCTCAGCCGAAGACTGTGTGACGTCGACATAGATCGGGTCCAGTTGCTGGATGACGGCCATGGCATCGGTCTGGCCATTGCTGACCAGCGCGCCTTCAGTCACCGAAGAACGGCCGATACGCCCGGAGATCGGCGCGAACACCTTGGTGTAACGCACGTTGATCTGGGCCGTTTGAACGTTTGCTTCCGCAGTCATGCGGTTGGCGACGGCGGTGTCGTATTCCTGGCGGCTGACGGCTTGTTCATCGACCAACTGCTTATAGCGGTCGGAGATGGACTTGGTCTGGGTCAGGCTGGCTTGTGCGCTTTTCAGGGTGGCGTCATACACCGACGGGTCGATCTGGTAGAGCTGTTGCCCTTCCTTCACGTCGCCGCCTTCCTTGAACAGGCGTTTGAGAATGATGCCGTTGACCTGTGGGCGAACTTCCGCGATGCGGTAGGCGGTGGTGCGGCCTGGCAGCTCGGACGTCAGGGTATAGGCTTGCGGTTGAATGGTGACCACGCCGACCTGAGGGGTTTGAGCGGGCGGAGCCGCTTCTTCCTTTTTACATCCGCTGAGCAGCGATGCCAGGGCGACGGCAGTGACCAGAGCGGTAACAGCTGGCTTAAGTTGCATGAAGATCCTCGGGTCAGGCGCGCAGAGTGCGCACAAGAAGTGTGGAAGGGTAAAAAACAAGCGCTGACTGGATAAGTAGCTTGCTACGCAATATACTTACGTTCATGGTTGTTTGTAAACTCTTGACAGGCTGCGCGGAATGTTGACAAAGCAACGCCCAAAGCCTCGATTTCACTACGTTCGGCACCCATGACGGTGTCGTCCCACAAATATTCGGATGATCGTTACCGACGGTTAATTCTGCGTTAACGATAGTCTCAGATGTCCTGATTGAGGTTGTACTGCCATGGTTCGTCGCACCAAAGAAGAAGCTCAGGAAACGCGCAGCCAGATTCTTCAAGCCGCCGAGCAAGCCTTCTATGAGCGCGGTGTCGCGCGGACCACGCTGGCGGACATCGCCGCGCTGGCCGGTGTGACGCGGGGTGCCATCTATTGGCATTTCAGCAATAAATCCGATTTGCTGCAGGCGTTGCTCGACACGCTGCATGAGCCGCTGGACGAGTTGGCCAGGGCGAGTGAAAGCGAAGATGAACTCGACCCGCTGGGCTGTATGCGCAAGCTGTTGATTCATTTGTTTCATCAAGTGGCCCTGGACCCGAAAACCCGGCGCATCAATGAGATCTTGTTCCATAAGTGCGAATTCACCGATGAAATGTGCGACATGCGTCGCCAGCGTCAGACCCACAGCCTGGAATGCAACCTGCGCATCGGCCTGACCTTGCGTAACGCGGTCAATCGCGGGCAACTGCCGGAAAACCTCGATACCACCCGTGGCGCGGTGTGCATCCACGCTTACATAAACGGGCTGATCGGCCAGTGGCTGCTGGTTCCCGACAGCTTCCAACTGCATCAGGAAGCCGAACGCTGGGTGGATGCCGGGCTGGACATGCTGCGCTGGAGCCCCAGCCTGCGCAATTAAGACAAAATGCGTAATTGCATCAGGTTGTGTCAACAGTAAAGCCCAAGGACAGTCAATCGTCCTTCCGCCTGATCGGTGGGGTGACTTTATATACGGGCTGGCGGGCGGTTGATAGGTAGCCGCCTAAGTATTTTGTAGCGATTTTGTTGCAGGGCTGTGAAGGAATGTTACCCAGCGTCCATGAAAAAGCCCCGGTTCCTGCGAACCGGGGCTTTTTCGTTTCAGCTTTTTACATCACAGCGCCAGGGTCGGGTAGTCGATGTAGCCGACTGGGCCTTTGCTGTAGAACGTATCCGGGCGTGCTTCATTCAACGGCGCGTCAGCCTTCAAGCGAGCCGGCAGGTCCGGGTTGGCAATGAACGGCACACCCCAGGCCACGGCATCGGCTTTGCCTTCGGCCAGCCAAGCGTTGGCGCTGTCCTTGGTGAAGCGTTCGTTGGCGATGTACACGCCGCCGAAAGCCTTCTTGAGTTGTGGACCGAGGCTGTCGCCAGCTTCTTTCTCACGGGAGCAGATGAAGGCGATACCACGCTTGCCCAGTTCGCTGGCGACGTAAGTGAAGGTTTCCTCCAAGTTGTCATCGCCCATGTCATGGGAGTCGGCGCGCGGTGCCAAGTGCACACCCACACGGCCAGCGCCCCAGACTTCGATGGCTGCGTCAGTTACTTCCAGCAGCAGGCGTGCACGGTTTTCCAGGGAGCCACCGTACTGGTCGGTGCGTTTATTGGTGCTGCTCTGCAGGAACTGGTCGAGCAGGTAACCGTTGGCGCCGTGGATTTCCACGCCGTCGAAACCTGCTGCCTTGGCGTTCTCGGCACCGGTGCGGTAGGCGTCGACGATGTCGGCGATTTCAGCGGTTTCCAGGGCGCGCGGCGTCGGATAGTCGGCCAATGGGCGTACCAGGCTGACGTGGCCTTTAGGCTGGATCGCGCTCGGGGCCACCGGGCTTTCGCCGTTCAGGTACGACTCATGGGAAATACGCCCCACGTGCCACAGTTGCAGGAAGATCTTGCCGCCCGCGCCATGAATCGCCTTGGTGACGTTGGCCCAGCCGCGTACCTGATCGTTGGACCAGATGCCCGGCGTGTCCGGGTAGCCCACGCCTAGTGGCGTCACCGAGGTGGCTTCGCTGAGGATCAGCCCGGCGGAGGCGCGTTGTACGTAGTACTCGGCCATCAGCGCGTTGGGCACGCGACCGGCGTCGGCACGGCAGCGGGTCAGCGGTGCCATGATGATGCGGTTCGACAGTTCCAGGTCGCCCAGTTTGATTGGATCGAAAATAGTCGTCATGGGGAAAGCACCTTTGTCTTTTAAGTGGATCAGTGTCTTTGAAGTGGATCAGTTAGTCGCAGGGGCCAGGTCGGCATCGCCGGTCTGACGGAAAGTAATCAGGGTCACCAACAGCGCGAGGATCGCCAGGGCGGCTGCGGCCAAGGGCACGCTGGTCAGGCCGAAACCGTGGGCAATCACACTGCCGCCCACCCAGGCGCCGAGGGCATTGCCGATGTTGAAAGCACCGATGTTCAGGGTGGACACCAGGTTCGGTGCGGCCTTGCCGAAGGTCACCACGTTGATCTGCAGCGCTGGCACGGCGGCGAACGACGCGGTGGCCCAGAGGAACAGGGTGATTTCGGTCGGGATCACGGCGACGCTGGTCCAGGTCAGTGCCGTGGAGACCACCGCCATGCTGATGAACACGCCGATCAGGGTGGCCGCCAGGCGTTTGTCGGCCAGCTTGCCGCCAATGATGTTGCCCACGGTGAGGCCCAGGCCGATCAGCAACAGCGTCCAGGTCACGCCTTTGGGTGACACGCCGGTGACATCGCCCAGCAACGGTGCGACGTAGGTGAAGAGGGTGAACATGGACGCGGCAAACAGGGCGGTCATGCTCAACGACAGCCAGATGCCGGCGCCCTTGAGGGCGGCCAGTTCGGCGCGCATGTCGAGTTTCTCTTCATCACGCTTGGCTGGCAGGAAGCGGATCAGGCCGATCAACGCCACCACACCAATCACCGTCACTGCCCAGAAGGTCGAGCGCCAGCCGGCTTCCTGGCCCAGTGCCGTACCCAGCGGCACGCCCAGTACGTTGGCCAGGGTCAGGCCGGTGAACATCAAGGCCACGGCCGAAGCCCGTTTGTTGGCCGGCACCAGGTTGGCGGCTACCACTGAACCAATCCCGAAGAATGCACCGTGGCACAGCGCGGTGACGACACGGGCAAACATCAGCACGTTGTAGTCACTGGCCAGGGCGCAGAGCAGGTTGCCGATAATGAAGATGCCCATCAACGCTACCAGCGCCGCTTTGCGTGGCAGCTTGGCGGTGGCCAGTGCCATGAACGGCGCACCGATCGCCACGCCCAGGGCGTAGCCGGTTACCAGCCAGCCGGCGCCAGGAATCGACACACCCAGGTCCGCCGCCACATCGGGCAGCAAGCCCATGATGACGAACTCGGTAGTGCCGATGGCGAAGGCGCTGAGGGCCAGTATGAGTAGCGAGAGGGGCATTAGGGTTTCCTTGTTACAGCGCGGCGCTGTCGTGCGCGCTGAGTTCGGTGGTGAGCGCTGCGAGGAAGGCCTGGATGGTGTCCTCGTTGCGTTTGAAAAAGTGCCACTGGCCGGCTTTCTGGCTGCTGATCAACCCGGCGCGTTGCAGGGTGGCCAGGTGGGCCGACACGGTCGACTGGGACAAGCCGCAGCGCTGGTCGATCTGCCCGGCGCAGATGCCGTATTCGTGGTTGTGCAGTTGTTCGGGAAATTGCACTTTCGGGTCTTTCAGCCAGGTGAGGATGTCTCGTCGTACTGGGTGCGCCAGGGCTTTTATTATTTCGTCGAGGTCGATGGACATGGCAGGTGCTCGGTGTCGTACAGCGTTATATCGCGATGAGGCGAACTTTATATCGGTCTATCCCGATAGACCAATATGATTTTGGTCTGAGCCTAGGCTCATTCGGTATATCGGGTTATAACGATACGTTGAGGGCAGTGGTAGACTGCGCACCATGAATTATCTCGCACATCTGCACCTGGGCGGCCAACTTCCTGCGCAACTGCTGGGCAGCCTTTATGGCGACTTCGTCAAAGGCCGCCTGCAGGGCCAGTTCAGCCCGCAAATCGAATCGGCGATCCAACTGCATCGTTCCATCGACCGCTTTACCGACAGCCACCCGCTGGTGGGGGAGGCGTTGTCACGCTTCAGCCTGACACGCAGGCGCTATGCCGGGATCGTCCTCGATGTGTTTTTCGACCACTGCCTGGCGCGGGACTGGACTTTGTATGCCGACCAGCCGCTGGAGCGTTTCACGTCGCAGGTTTACCGCGTGCTGGCGGCCGAGCCGCAATTGCCGGGGCGGCTGGCGCAGATTGCGCCGTACATGGCGGCGGATGATTGGTTGGGCTCGTACCGCGAGTTTGCGGTGATGGAGCAGGTGTTGCGGGGGATTTCCCGAAGGTTGACACAGCCGCAGGAGTTGGGTTTTGCGATGCAGGAGTTGCGGGTGTTGTATGAGCCGTTGAGTGAAGACTTCAGCGTTTTCTACCCGCTGTTGCAAGACTTCTGTAGGAGCGAGCTTGCTCGCGAAGATCGTCAACGATAACGCAGCGCTATCAGCCAGCCCGTGGCGCCTATTCGTTTTTCGCGAGCAAGCTCGCTCCTACAGTGAATCGGGTTCAGGCGGCAATCAGCGCGCCGCGAGGTTCGGCCGGCTGCACCACTTCACCAAACAACGCCTTCTGCACCGCCTGCTGCGCCTGATACGCCAATGCCGCGCGTTCCTGCCCGGCGCAGGCAATCGGCTTGAGCACATGGATTTCCACATCGCCCTGGTCGTTCGCAAACAAGCGCATCAGGTGCGATAGCAAATCATCATCGCCAATAAAAGGGGCTAGCGGGTCCACTTGGCCGTCACGCAGATAACGGATCGCTACCGGTTGCAGCGACACATCCGCATCGATCGCGCTGGCCAGCAAACGCCCGTGGAAGGTGCGCAGGCTGCGCCCGTCGGTGGTGGTGCCTTCCGGGAACATCAACAGCGGGTGCTGTTGCTCCAAGTGGCGCGTCATCTGCTTGCGGATCAACTGGCTGTCGCCCGAACCCCGGCGGATAAACAAGCTGCCAGCCTTGGCCGCCAACCAGCCTGCCACCGGCCAGGTGCGCACTTCGGCCTTGGACAGGAATGACATCGGCGCCACGGCACCCAGCAGCGGAATATCGGTCCAGGACACGTGATTGCTCACCCACAGCATCGGTTGCGTCGGCAACTCACCGTGCACCGTCACGCGAAAGGGCAGGGCGTTGGTCAGCCGCGCCATAAAGAAACGCGACCAACGCTGGCGCCGTACCATTGAATTGGCGATACCCAAACGCTCGAACAGCCCAAACACACTGGCCATGCTCAAGCCCAGCGCCACCACCACCAGCACGCGGGCAATGCGCCCGTAAACCCGCAGGCGGCTCATCACATTGCAGCCTTGAAGTGGCGCGCGTAACGCGGGCACAGCTCATCGCGCTTGAGCAGGATGAACACGTCGGCCACCTGGAAGTCTTCATCCCAGCACGGCTCGCCGCAGATCTTCGCACCCAGGCGCATGTACGCCTTGAGCAATGGCGGCATCTCGGCGATCACGTTGGACGGCAGGTCCAACGCCGGCAGTGGTTTTTTCGGTTCGGCGCGCAGGTGTTCATTGCACAGGTAGCGTTCGCGCAGGCGCTGCATGATTGCGTGGGCCTGGATGCCGCCGTCGTGCATCGGGATGCTCGCGCAACCCATCAGGTAGCTGTAGCCGCCCTGGTTGAGCACCTCGGCCAACTCGCCCCACAACACGGCGATGGTGCCGCCGTTGCGATAGGCCGGGTCGACGCAGGTGCGGCCGATTTCCAGGATCGGGCCCTGCAGATGGAGCAAGCCATGCAGGCTGAATTCTTCTTCACTGTAGAACCGACCCAGGGTGCTGGCGGCCTGATGGTCCAGCAAACGGGTGGTAGCGACGAGTCGACCGCTGTTCAAGTCCCGCACACCGATGTGGCTGCAGTGAACATCATAGTCATCCATGTCCAGGCCTAGTTCCGCGCCTTTCAGCTTGGCGTTGAACTCGCCGCTGAACACGTTGAACCGCAGGGCCTGGGCTTCCTGCAACGCTTGCGCGCCAACCAGGCGTTCGGCTTGCAGACGGCGTTCATTGCCGGTGTCGCTGATGCGGGCGATCTGAGTCATGGCGAGTCTCCGAGTGCCGGCCACGATTTCGGCCGGTCGACTTTGTTGTCCAAACTCAGGCTATGGAGGCCCGGTGTCATCTCCATGAAGTTATGGTGACGCTTGGATGACAGCCCTCTGTGTCGCAAATCTGTCATCACCCTCGGCTAGGCTCGCGGGCTTGAATGCCCCCCTTGAGTCTGCGTCCATGGTCAGAGGCCTGTTGTGTGTTGCCCTGCTGTTCGTCACCGTTGCCGCTCACGCTGAAACCTGGCCCGATAAAGACTGGGCCAAGGGCATACCGCTTTCTGGTCCCGCTGTTGATGCCCTGGAGGCCTACGCTTTCCCGGCGCAGGACGACACCACCCGCCAAGGCATTCGCACCGACGCGCTGTTGGTAATCCGCGATGGTGTTGTTGTCTATGAGCGTTACGCCGCGCCGACCACCGCCAGCACCCCGCACCTCACCTGGTCTGTCAGCAAAAGCATCATGGCGACCGTATTGGGCGTGGCCTACGGCGAAAACCGCTTCAAATTGACCGACCCCGCAGCGCGTTTCTACCCGCCGATGAAACAGCACCCGGCCGTGACCATGGCCGACCTGCTGCACTGGGCCTCGGGTCTCGACTGGCAGGAAGACTACGAATACGCGCCGCTGAAATCCTCGGTGGTGGCGATGCTCTACACCCGTGGCCGTGGCGACATGGCCGACTTTGCTGCCGACACCGAGGCCGCCGCTGCACCGGGCCAGGTGTTCCGTTATTCCAGCGGCGACACCAATATCCTGTCCGCCACCCTCAAAGGCATGCTTGGGCACAAGGCCTATATGAGTTACCCGTGGGATGCGCTGTTCAAGCCCTTGGGCATTCGCAATGCCACCTGGGAGACTGACGCCGATGAAACCTTCGTCGCCTCGTCCTATGCCTACCTCACCGCTCGCGACTTGGCGCGTATCGGTTTATTGATGGCGCGGGAAGGTCGCTGGGGCGATCAACAACTGCTGCCCAAAGACTGGGTCGCTTTTAATCGACAGCCCTTCGACAAGTACAAAGCAGGTCAGGACGAAGCCGTCCCTGGTGGTCATTGGTGGCTCAATAAAGGCGCGTCAAGACCTTGGCCCGACGCCCCCGCCGATACCTTCGCCGCCCTCGGTCACTGGGGCCAGGCGCTGTACGTGATGCCTGACGAACACCTGGTGATCGTGCGTTACGGCGATGACCGTGACGGCAGCTACCGGCATAACGAACTGCTCAAACGCGTGCTAGCGGCGGTGCAACCATGATCCGTCGTCGGCCGTTTACCAGTGTGTTTCTGCTGTTATTGCTCGCCTTGCTGGGCTGGCTCTGGCACGAACGCGTCAACCTGCAAGCCTTCCCCGACATCATCGCGGCCTACACCGCCAAGGAGTACTGCTCGTGCCGGTATGTGGCGAACAACCCGGCGGAGTATTGCCGGGGGTACGTGAAGCAGTACGTGCCGACGAGTGCGTTCATGGATAACCCGGAGCGTAGTGAGGTGACGGTCAGCGGTTTGGGGCGTACGCACACGGCGAGGTGGTTGGGCGACCGACAGGGGTGTCGCCTATTACCCTGAGGTTCCACAGGGTGGAACCACCTTTGATTGTCCTCCTGCCCACATCGCGGTTAGCTGGCGTTGTGCAGCAAACAAGAACGGGAACACCCGCCTGTGAGGAGAATCACCATGCGCCCACACCAGCACATCCTGGATTGGCTCAGCGACGTTGCCGGCGATTTGCACGCCGTGCGCCAGGACATCCATGCCCATCCTGAACTCGGCTTTGAAGAAAATCGCACCAGCGCGCTCGTTGCCAAATCGTTGCAGGAGTGGGGCTATGAGGTGCACACCGGCATCGGCAAGACCGGCGTGGTGGGCGTGCTACGTAACGGCAGCAGTTCGCGCACCCTGGGCATTCGTGCCGACATGGATGCGTTACCCATCATCGAAAACACCGGCGCGTCCTACACCAGCCAACACGCCGGTTGCATGCACGCCTGTGGGCATGACGGCCACACCACCATGCTGCTTGGCGCCGCGCGTTACCTGGCGGCCACGCGGCAATTCGACGGCACCCTGAACCTGATTTTCCAACCCGCCGAAGAAGGCCAGGGCGGCGCCGAAGCTATGCTGGCCGATGGTTTGCTGGAACGTTTTCCCTGTGATGGCTTGTTTGGCATGCACAACATGCCGGGGCTGCCGGCGGGGCATCTGGGATTGCGCGTCGGGCCGATGATGGCTTCGCAAGACTTGCTCACGGTGACCCTCGAAGGCGTTGGCGGCCACGGGTCCATGCCGCATCTGACGGTGGATCCGTTGGTGGCGGCGGCGAGCATGGTCATGGCGTTGCAGACAGTGGTGGCGCGCAATATCGACACCCAGGAAGCTGCCGTGGTCACCGTCGGTGCCCTGCAAGCGGGCCAGGCCGCCAACGTGATTCCCCAGCAGGCGCTGTTGCGTCTGAGCCTGCGCGCGCTCAATCCCAAGGTGCGTGAGCAGATGCTGGAGCGGGTGTTCGCCATCATCCACACCCAGGCCGCCAGCTTTGGCTGCACGGTGCAGATCGAACACCGCCCGGCTTATCCGGTGCTGGTCAATCACGCCGAAGAAACCGAATTCGCCCGCCAGGTCGGCGTCGCCTTGCTCGGCGCCGACGCGGTGGACGGTAACACCCGCACGCTGATGGGCAGCGAAGACTTCGCCTGGATGCTGCAACGCTGCCCCGGCAGCTACCTGTTCATCGGCAACGGCGTGTCGCGGCCGATGGTGCATAACCCCGCTTATGACTTCAACGACGACATCCTGCTGACTGGCGCCGCCTATTGGGGCGCGCTGGCCGAGAGCTGGCTCAAACCTGCCTGACGACCTTCTTTTTCTGCCGCTGGACCCTTTCCCTCGATCGGTTGAATGGAGTGTTCCTCATGCAGACTGCAAAACCAGGTGTGTCCCGCACCCGCCAAGTGGTGGCGGCTGTGATCGGCAATGCGCTCGAATGGTATGACTTCATTGTCTACGGCTTTCTCGCGAGCATCATCGCCCGACAGTTTTTTCCTTCAGATGACGAGTACGCCTCGCTGCTGATGGCCTTGGCCACTTTCGGCGTGGGCTTTTTCATGCGGCCGGTGGGCGGCATCCTGCTGGGGATCTATTCCGACCGCAAAGGCCGCAAGGCCGCGATGCAGCTGATTATCCGGCTGATGACCGTGTCCATCGCGTTGATCGCCTTTGCGCCCAACTACGCCGCCATCGGCATGGGCGCGCCGTTGCTGATCGTGGTAGCGCGCATGCTTCAAGGTTTTGCCACCGGCGGTGAATACGCGAGCGCCACAGCGTTTCTGGTGGAAAGCGCGCCGGCCCATCGCAAGGGCTTATATGGCTCCTGGCAATTGGTGGGGCAGTGCCTGGCGGTGTTCGGCGGCGCGGCGATGGTGGCTGCTGTCACGCACTTCTTTTCGCCGCAAACCCTCGACCTGTGGGGCTGGCGTCTGCCGTTTGTGTTCGGCTTGCTGATTGGCCCGGTGGGCCTGTGGATTCGTCGGCACATGGAAGACCCGGAAGAATTCATCGAGGCACGCAAACAGGCGACCGGCCCGGCGCCGAGCCTGATGCAGGTGGTGCGCGAGCATCGGCGCAGCATCCTCGTATCCATGGGCCTGGCCTGTGGCGCGACGGTGTCGTTCTATGTGGTGCTGGTGAACATGCCGACCTTTGCCCATAAAAGCCTTGGTCTGCCGCTGGACCAGGTGTTGATGGTGCAGATGTTTGCGGTGGCGCTGATGACCGTAGTGATTCCGCTGTCTGGTTTGCTGTCGGACCGCCTGGGACGGCGGCCGGTGTTGATGGCGTTCACCCTGGCGTTTTTTGTGATGGTCTATCCGCTGTATGTGTGGGTCGCCGCCGCGCCGTCCATCGAGCGTCTGCTGGTGATGCAAGTGATGCTGTGCACCGCCATCGGTGGGTTCTTCGGCCCGGCGCCGACCGCGCTGGCCGAGCAGTTTCCCATCGAAGTTCGCTCGACCGGTGTATCGGTCGCCTATAACGTGGCGGTCATGGTGTTCGGCGGTTTTGCGCCGCTGATCGTCACTTGGCTGACCAAAGTGCTGGGCACGCCCGTCGCGCCCTCCTTCTATGTATTGTTCGCTTGCGTGCTGACGCTGCTGGGCACTTACTGCATGCATGAGGCGCCGCGGGCACAGAAACCGCTGCCGTTTTCCAAAGAGGTGAAGCCTTGAGTATTGTTGATTGGGATGCCACCGAACTGTCGCGGGCGATTCACGCACGGCAGGTGTCGTGCGAAGAGGTGATGCAGGCGTACCTGGTGCAGATCCAGCGCTTCAATCCGACGGTGAATGCGCTGGTGTCGCTGCGTGCTGCCGATGACGTGTTGGCCGAGGCGCGGGAACGTGATCGCGAGTTGGACCAAGGCCAGTCGCGCGGCTGGATGCACGGCATGCCCCAGGCGATCAAGGACCTCGCTGCTACCCAAGGCTTGCGCACCACCTTGGGCTCTCCGCTGTTCGCTGAGCACGTGCCCAGCGAAGACGCCATCAGCGTAGCGCGGGTGCGGGCCAGTGGCGCGATCATCATCGGCAAGAGCAACGTGCCGGAGTTCGGCCTCGGTTCGCAGACCTACAACACACTGTTCGGCACCACCGGCAATGCCTACGACCCCAGCCTCGTCGCGGGCGGCAGCAGCGGCGGGGCGGCGGTGGCCCTGGCGCTGCGCATGCTGCCTGTGGCCGACGGCAGCGACATGATGGGCTCGCTGCGCAACCCGGCGGCGTTCAACAACGTGTTTGGCTTGCGCCCGTCCCAAGGCCGCGTGCCTTACGGACCGACCCCGGAACTGTTCGTGCAGCAACTGGGCACCGAAGGCCCGATGGGCCGCAGCGTCACGGATGTGGCGCGGCTGTTGAGCATCCAGGCGGGTTACGACCCACGGGTGCCGTTGTCGTCCAAGGAGGATCCGGCGGTGTTCGGCCAGCCCTTGCAGCGTGACTTCAAGGGCGCACGCCTGGGCTGGCTGGGGGATTACAACGGCTATCTGCCGATGGACGACGGCGTGCTGAGCCTGTGCGAATCGGCCCTTGGCGATTTCACTGCGTTGGGCTGCACCGTGGAAAGCTGCCAGCCGGACTTTTCCATGGCGCGGCTGTGGCGCAGCTGGTTGGTGCATCGGCACTGGCTGGTGCATGGCAACCTCGGAGCGGCCTACGCCAACCCGCAGAAACGCGCACTGCTCAAGCCCGAAGCGCAATGGGAAGTGGAGGGCGGCTTGGATTTGACGGCCCAGCAGGTGTACCAGGCATCGCTGGATCGCAGCGAGTGGTATCGCGCGCTCGCCAAGCTGTTCGAGCGTTACGATTTCCTGCTGTTGCCGACTGCCCAAGTGTTCCCTTTCGATGCACAACAGCCCTGGCCGCGCCTCGTTGGCGGGCGTGAAATGGACACCTATCACCGCTGGATGGAGGGGGTGATCGGCCCGACCCTGGCCGGGCTGCCGAGCATGAGCGTGCCGGTGGGGTTCAACCCCCAGGGCCTGCCCATGGGCGTGCAGATCATCGGCCCGGCCCAGGCGGATCGGGCAGTGCTGCAACTGGCCTATGCTCATGAACAGCTGACGCAATGGGTGCAGCGTCGGCCGCCGACGTGCCTGGCATCGACGGGTTGAGCTGCGATCGGGCCTGTATCTTGCTGTGAACAATGATCATCCACCGGCAACAGGGAGATCGAACATGGAGACAGGCACCGTACGCTCGGTCGAGCGCGCACTGGCAATCGTCGAGTTGCTGGGCGCGCACCAGGCCCTGGGGCTGGAGGAATTGCACTACCTCACACGTCTGCCCAAGGCCACGGTGTCGCGCATGTTGCTGACGTTGCAGGAGCAGGGCTGGGTCTATCGCGGCCTGAGCGATCGTCGTTACCGCCTGCGCGCCCAGCGCCTGTTCGGAGACACCCAGCAACGCTTCAAACGCCAAGTCGTGGAAAGCGCGGCGCCGTGGTTGCTGGAACTTAGCGAGCGCACCGGGCTGGTGGTGGATTTGTCCTGCTTTGATGGCGAGCGCCTGGAAGTCATGGAAAGCGCGATCCCCAGCGTGTTGCGCAAGCTGTACCCCAACAATTGCCAGATCGTCGGCCAGCACGCCAGCCTGTTTCATTCGGCAATGGGCAAGGCCTGCCTGACCCAGTTACCGGCTGAAGAAGTGCAGCGCCTGGCCGGTCGCGATCAGGTGGCGGCGGACGAGCAATACCAGGCCTGCGAGCAAACCCAGCACCAGGGCTTTGGCCAACGCACCGAGGGTTATTGGGAGTATCCGGTGCGTTTGCCGTTTCTGATTCGCGCCGTCGCCCTGCCGGTGCGCGCCAATGGTCGCTTGGTTGGGAGCATGGCGTTGCATTGGCCGATGCATCAGGCGCCGGTGGAGCGGGTGCTGAACCTGCACATGGCCAGCCTGGAAGAGACGGTGCGCGAAGTGCAGCGCGCATTGGCGTAACCCTCGCGATCCGGTTAAGGTTCGTTCAGGTTTTTCGCCCCACGAGTCTTCAATGTTCAACGCTTCCGTGATCAAACCCCTGGCCTTCGCCCTGTTGGCCGCCGCTGCTGTGCCTGCCCATGCCGACTGGTATCTGGATAACGAATCGTCGCGTCTGTCGTTCGTCACCACCAAGAACACCGAAATCGCCGAAGTGCAGCGCTTCCTGGTGTTGCATGGCAAGGTCGACAGCAAGGGCGCGGCGCAACTGGAGGTGGAGCTGGAGTCCGTCAACAGCGGTATCCCGCTGCGCGACGAGCGCATGCGCAATCAATTGTTCGAGATCAAGACCTTTCCCGATGCGCTGATCAACGCGCAGATCAACCTGCAGCCGATCAACGATTTGGCTCCAGGCGCACAATTGGAGTTGCGCCTGCCGTTGTCCGTGACCCTGCACGGCAAGACCCAGACCTACAGCGCCGAGTTGCTGGCCACGCGATTGGACGACCGACGCTTCCAGGTAGTGACTCTGGAACCGCTGGTGATGCATGCCGAGGACTTTGACCTGGCGCCGGGTGTGGCGGCGTTGCGCAAAGCGGCGGGGCTCAAGTCGATCAGTCTGTCGGTGCCGGTGGGTGCGGTGCTGATTTTCACGGCGCGCTGATATGAGCGGCGCGGTGTTCCCCTGGCGCAGCGCCAACCGTTTCGAATTGCTGATCGACGGGCCGAATTTCTTCCCGCAGATGCTGGTGGACATTGCTCGCGCCGAGCGGCAAGTCGAGCTGGAGTTGTACTTGGTGGAAGCCGGCGCCTGCGCCGAAGCCATGGTGCAGGCGCTGGTGCTCGCCGCCGAACGCGGCGTGCAGGTGCGCTGCCTGTTCGATGATTACGGCAGCCTGGCGTTTACCCTCGGGCTGCGCAAACGCCTGACCGACGCCGGTGTGCAACTGCGTTTCTACAATCGCCTGAGCTGGCGCCGCTGGATGCGTAACCTGTACCGCGACCATCGCAAACTGTTGTTGATCGACCAGCGTGTCGCCTTCGTCGGCGGCACCGGCGTGACCGATGAATTCTGGACGCCGGGCAATGACAGCGCCGACTGGCATGAAGTCATGGTGCAGATCAACGGCCCGTTGGTGCAGGATTGGCAGGCACTGTTCGACCGCCAATGGCACGCCAACAACGCGCGCCGCGCGTGGAAACCTGCCACCCACTTTGGTTTGCCGCGTTTGCCCAGGGTGCCCGCCACCGGGCCGGGGCTTGGCCGCGTCGCGTATGCCGATGCCCGTCAGCACCGGGACATCCTGCAATCGCTGATCCGTGCGTTGAACAGCGGCAAACAACGGATCTGGCTGGCGACCCCGTATTTCCTTCCCACCTGGGGCGTGCGCCGCGCGTTACGTCGGGCCGCAGGGAGGGGGGTCGATGTGCGTTTGCTGCTCACCGGCCCGCGCACCGATCACCCGTCCGTGCGTTACGCCGGGCACCGTTATTACCCGCGCTTGCTGCGTTCGGGCGTGCAGATTTTTGAGTACCAGCCGTGCTTCCTGCACCTGAAAATGGTGCTGGTGGATGACTGGGTCAGCGTGGGCTCGTGCAATTTCGACCACTGGAACCTGCGCTTCAACCTGGACGCCAACCTGGAGGCGTTGGACCCTGAGTTGACACAGGCGGTGGCGGGAAGTTTCGAGCGGGATTTCGCGCAGAGCCTGGCGGTGAGTCTGGAGGCGTGGAAGTCGCGGCCGTTGTGGCGGCGGGTGAAGCAGCGGGTGTGGGGGTGGATTGATCGGTTGGTGGTGAATTTGTTGGATAGACGCGGCTAACCCATTCCACAGTAGGAGCGAGCTTGCTCGCGAAGGTCGTTAACGATGACGCGTTCATCCTGGATGAACGCGTTACGCTCAGGTTTTTCGCGAGCAAGCTCGCTCCTACAAGTGTTCTGGCTGTTACAGCAATTCGAAGGTCTGCTGCTGCACATCCTGGGAATCCAACCCGATCTGCACATTGAACTCACCCGGTTCCGCCGCGAACTTGAGCTGGGTGTTGTAGAACTTCAAGTCTTCCTCGGTGATGGTGAAGTGCAACGTGCGCTCTTCACCCGCCTTGAGCATGACCTTCTGGAAGTTCTTCAGCTCCTTGATCGGGCGGATCATCGAGCCGGCCACGTCCTGGATGTACAGCTGCACAACCGTTTCGCCATCCACCTTGCCGGTGTTGGTCACGGTGACACTGGCGTCGAGCTTGCCGGTCTTGTTCAGGGTGGTGGACGACAACGCCATGTCCGACAGGCCGAACGAGGTGTAGCTCAGGCCATAACCAAACGGGAACAGCGGACCTGTGGTGTCATCGAAGTACTGCGAGGTGTAGTTGCCCGGCTTGCCTGGAGTGAACGGCCGGCCGATGGTCAGGTGGTTGTAGTAGGTCGGAATCTGCCCCACCGAACGTGGGAAGGTGATCGGCAGCTTGCCCGACGGGTTGTAGTCACCAAACAGTACGTCGGCAATCGCGTTGCCGCCTTCGGTGCCGGCGAACCAGGTTTCCAGGATCGCGTCGGCCTGTTGGTTCTCTTCGAGAATCGACAGGGGGCGGCCGTTCATCAGCACCAGTACCAGCGGCTTGCCGGTGGCTTTGAGGGCCTTGATCAGGTCGCGCTGGCTTTGCGGGATGTTCAGGTCGGTGCGGCTGGAGGATTCGTGGGACATGCCACGGGACTCGCCCACGGCAGCGACTACGACATCGGCGTCCTTGGCGGCCTTGACGGCTTCGTCGATCATCACTTGGGCTGGGCGGGTGTCATCCACCACTTCCGGTGCATCGAAGTTGAGGAAGTTCAGGTAGTCGACCACGGCCTTGTCGTTGGTGATGTTGGCGCCACGGGCATAGATGATCTTGCCTTTTTCGCCGATCACCGCGTTCAAGCCGTCGAGCAGGGTGACCGATTGTTCCGGCTTACCGGCGGCAGCCCAACTGCCCATCATGTCGATCGGCGCCTTGGCCAGCGGGCCGACCAGGGCGATGGTCGCGGACTTTTTCAGCGGCAGGGTGTTGTTCTGGTTTTTCAGCAAGACCAGGCTGCGGCGGGCGATGTCGCGGGCTTCGGCGCGGTGCAGGCGACTTTCGGCGTAGGTGTCGACCGGGTCATCCTCGGCCTTGCCGATGCGCAGGTACGGATCCTTGAACAGGCCCATGTCGTACTTGGCGCCGAGCACTTCGCGCACGGCGTTGTCGATGTCGCTCTGTTCGATCTCGCCGGACTTGAGCAGGCCGGGCAATTCCTTGCCGTACAGCGAGTCGTTCATGCTCATGTCGATGCCGGCCTTGATCGCCAGCTTGGCGGCTTCACGTCCGTCCTTGGCCACGCCGTGCTTGATCAGCTCGAAGATCGCACCATGGTCGCTCACGGCCAGGCCTTTGAAGCCCCAGTCCTTGCGCAGCAGGTCGTTCATCAGCCAGGTGTTGGCGGTGGCGGGCACGCCGTTGATCGAGTTCAGCGCCACCATCACGCCGCCGGAACCGGCCTTGATCGCCGCGTGGTACGGCGGCAGGTAGTCCTGGTACATCTTGACCGGGCTCATGTCGACCACGTTGTAGTCGCGACCGCCTTCCACTGCGCCATACAGGGCGAAGTGCTTGACGCTGGCCATGATGCTGTCGGCATTCGCGGCGCTCACGCCCTGGAACGCCTTGACCATCACTTCGGCAATGCGCGAGACCAGGTAGGTGTCTTCACCGAAGCCTTCGGAGGTGCGGCCCCAGCGCGGGTCGCGGGAGATGTCGACCATTGGTGCAAAGGTGATGTCGAGGCTGTCGGCGGCGGCTTCCTGGGCGGCGATGCGCCCGGAGCGGCCGATGGCGTCCATGTCCCAGCTGGAGGCCAGGGCCAGGCTGATCGGGAAAATCGTGCGGTGGCCGTGGATCACGTCGTAGGCGAAGAACATCGGGATCTTCAGGCGGCTGCGCATGGCCGCGTCCTGCATCGGACGGTTTTCCGGGCGGGTGATGGAGTTGAAGGTGCCGCCGATGCGGCCGGCGGCGATTTCCTTGCGGATCAGCTCGCGGGGCATTTCGGGGCCGATGCTGATCAGGCGCAATTGGCCGATCTTTTCATCGAGGGTCATCTGCTTGAGCAGGTCGCTGACAAAGGCGTCCTTGTCTTTAAGCGCAGCAGGCTTTGTTTCTGCCCATACGGGGTGACTGGCCAGAGTGGCAACAAGGCCGAGCAAACACAGCTTCTTCATGAATATCCTTTTTCGGCTCACTGCACAGCGATAACGCTGATCGGCCAAAATGTGGGGAGCGTCTATTGTTGTTCGGGTGTTGTTCAGATAAATGCAGCACACTCTGAACTCTTTTTCGCGCTGGGCATCTTTGTAGCTGATTGGCTCGATGCAATCCAGTGGTGGCGGATTATGCCCCAAGCGCGCGGTGTATAGGGTCAGTCGTAACATTCCATCAAGATTGGGCAGGAGAAACACCATGCAAGCAGCACAAGGTTACCGCTGGGGCTTGAAAGCCGCAGCTTTGCTATTGATCAGCACGGTGCTGAGCGGTTGCGGCATCAACAACATTCCCACACTGGATGAACAGGCCAAGGCCGCCTGGGGCCAGGTGCAGAACCAGTACCAACGCCGTGCCGACCTGATCCCCAACCTGGTGGAAGTGGTCAAGGGCTACGCCGCCCATGAGCAAGACACCCTCACCGCCGTGATTGAAGCGCGAGCCAAGGCTACCTCGATCCAGGTGGATGCGAGCACCCTCGACAACCCGGAAAAACTCAAGCAGTTCCAGCAGGCCCAAGATGGCTTGAGCGGCGCACTCAGCCGCTTGATGGTGGTGTCAGAGCGCTACCCGGACCTGAAGGCCAACCAGAACTTCCTGGCCCTGCAATCCCAGCTTGAAGGCACCGAAAACCGTATCGCCGTGGCCCGTCGCGACTTTATCCAGGCGGTGCAGGCCTACAACACCGAGATCCGTACGTTCCCTGGCCGCCTGTGGCACAGCGTGATGTACAGCGACTTGCCGATCCGCGCCACGTTTGAAGCCACTAGTGCCGATGCCGATAAAGCGCCGCAAGTGAAGTTCAAATAAGGCTGCACTGAGGTGTCGATGCGTTTATTACGGATAGGCCTGGCGTTGTGGCTGTTGGCCTGCGTCGGTGCGGCCCAGGCGGCGCTGACCTTCCCGGCGCTGACCGGGCGGGTGGTGGACAACGCCCAGATGATCGACCCCGCCACGCGCCAGCAACTGACCCAGCAGTTGCAGGCGCTGGAGCAGACCTCCGGCGACCAGATCGTGGTGGTCACCGTGCCGGACCTGCAAGGCGTGCCCATTGAAGACTTCGGTTATCAATTGGGCCGCGAGTGGGGTATCGGCCAGAAGGGCAAGGACAACGGTGCGCTGTTGATCGTCGCCCGCGATGAGCGAAAATTGCGCATCGAAGTCGGATATGGCCTGGAAGGTGTGCTCACCGATGCGCAGTCGTGGGTGATCATCAACCAGGTGATCGCGCCGGCGTTCAAGGCCGGCAACTTCAGCAAAGGCATCAGCGACGGCGTGGCCGCGATGGTGCAGGTGGTGGGCGGCGAGCCACTGGCCGTGCCGGCTCATGTGGCGGATGCCAACTTTGCCAAGGATAATCCCGGGTTTTCCATCGGCTTGTTTATCCTGCTGATCGGCGTGTTGTGGCTGTGCAATCGCATGGGGCTGCCGGTGGGCGCTATTTTGCTGGCGATTCTCAGCAGCAGCGGCCGTGGCGGTGGCGGCGGGGGAGGCGGCGGTGGTTTCCGGGGCGGCGGTGGCGGCTTTGGCGGCGGCGGGGCTTCAGGCGGCTGGTGATGATAATAATGAGAGAGCAAGCACAACCATGGCATTACTGACTGAACACGAGCAGCGCCAAGTCGCGGAAGCGATCGCCCGCGTCGAGAAAACCACCGACGCTGAGCTGGTGACCGTACTGGCCGCCCGCGCCGATGACTACGCCTACATCCCGCTGTTGTGGGCCAGCCTGATCGCGTTGGTGGTACCCGGCGTGGTGCATTACCTGTCGGGCTACCTGACCATGTACACCTTGTTGCTGGCGCAATGGGCGACGTTCATCGTGTTGTGCCTGGTGTTCCGCCTGCCCAAGGTGACCACGCGGCTAATCCCCCGTTCGGTGCGCCACTGGCGCGCGTCCAACCTGGCGCGGCGGCAGTTCCTGGAGCAGAACCTGCACCACACCCTGGGCAGCACCGGCGTGCTGATTTTTGTCAGCGAGGCGGAGCGGTACGTGGAGATCCTGGTGGATGACGGCATTTCCAAACGCCTGGATGACGGCAGTTGGGATGTGATCGTCAAGGCGTTTACCCAGCAGGTGAAACAGGGGCAGACGTTGGCGGGGTTCATTGCGTGCATCGAGGCCTGTGGCGAGTTGTTGAAGGTGCATGTGCCGGTCACCCAAACCCGCAATGAACTGCCCAATCGCCTGGTGGTGCTGGAGTAAGGCGTACCGCTGGTCAAATAACTCCGTGCCCTGGCGGGCTATCCCCCCTAAAATGCCCGGCATTCCCTGCCCGAGGCGTTTTTGTTCATGTCTGTCACCGCTCAACCTGCCCGCCCTGCGCCGGATCATAACGCCCAGTTCATCGAACTGCTCAGCGCAAGCCTCGCGCAGAACGCCTTTATCAAGCTGGTGCTGGCCAAGTATGTCGGTGAGGAAGCCGAGTTGCAGCGGCTGATCATCAAGCCGGTCACGGTCAAGGAGCAGGCGTGCCTGTCCTTCGTCTACCGCTACAAGACCCGCGACATCACCAAGAACCTACCGCAGGCCGAAGGTGTGGCGGCGATTGCCGCGCTGCTGCCGGCGCAGTTCAAGAACGCGCACCTGCTGTCGCTGACTGACGAAGCCCAGTTGGAATATAGCAAGAAGAACAAAAGTTCACTGTTCAAAAGCAAGCCGCAGCAACTGCGTGAAGCGCCCTCGGCCGAGCATAACCGCGAGAAAAATCGCTTCCTCGAGCTGAGCCGGCCGTTCCTCGCCGACCTGGGGGTGACCGACGCCAAGCAGGCGCTGATCCCGTCGATGTCGCGCAAGTGGAAGCAGATCAACAAGTTCATCGAAGTGTTCAGCCACGCGCTCACTTCGTCGCCTTTGAAGCTGGACCAGCCGGTGCGTGTTGCCGACTTCGGCTCCGGCAAGGGCTACCTGACCTTTGCCATCCACGACTACCTGCGCAACACCCTCAAGGCCGAAGGCGAAGTGACCGGCGTCGAGCTGCGCGAAGACATGGTGACCTTGTGCAACACCGCCGCCGCGCGCCTGGAGCATCCGGGGCTGGTGTTCAAATGCGGTGACGTGCGCAGCGTGGCGCCCAGCGAGCTGGACGTGATGATCGCCCTGCATGCCTGCGACATTGCCACCGACTACGCGATCCACACTGGCATCCGTTCCGGTGCGTCGATCATCATGTGCTCGCCGTGCTGCCACAAGCAGATCCGCCTGCAGATCCAGAGCCCGGTGCTGCTCAAGCCGATGCTGCAATACGGCCTGCACCTGGGCCAACAGGCCGAAATGGTCACCGACAGCTTGCGAGCGCTGTTCCTCGAAGCCTGTGGGTATGAGACCAAGGTGTTCGAGTTCATCTCGTTGGAGCACACCAACAAGAACAAGATGATTCTGGCGGTCAAGCGCGCCGAGCCGTTGGACAGCGCGCAGTTGCTGGAGAAAATCCAGGAGTTGAAGGCGTTCTACCACATCAGCGAACACTGCCTGGAAACCCTGCTGCGCGCGGATGGCTACCTGGTCTGAACACGCTCCCTCGTAGGAGCGAGCTTGCTCGCGAAAAACCTGAGAGCACAGTGGGCTTTCAGGTTTTTCGCGTCATCGTTAACGATTTTCGCGAGCGAGCTCGCTCCTACAGGAGTCCGGTGCTGGCTGCACTGCCGTCTTGCGCCCCAGCATTACCGTCACGATCACCCCACAGGCAAACAGCCAGGTGATTGGCTCGATGTGTTCGCCAAAGAACAGCGCCGAAAATGCGATGGTGAAGAAGATCTGCAACAGCTGGATCTGGCTGACCCGCGCAATCCCGCCCATGGCCAACCCGGCGTACCAGGCGAAGAACCCGAGGAATTGCGAGAACAGCGACACGTAGCCAAACGCCCACCAGGCGCGCATGGAAATCGCCCCTTGATGCTGCGCAGCCAGGTACCACACCGGCCCGATCAGCACGGGCGTCGACAGCACCAGCGCCCAGCAGATCACCTGCCAGCCGCCCATCTCCTTGGCCAATCGGCCGCCTTCGGCATAACCCAGGCCGCCCACCGCGATTGCACCGAGCATCAGCAAATCACCGGCCTGGATACTGCCGGCGCCGGTGATCAACGCGTAGCTCAACACCAAGCCACTGCCCAGCGCCGCACAGGCCCAGAAGGCTTTCGACGGCCGCTCATGGGACAGCCACGCCGCGTACAGCGCCACGCACAGCGGTTGCAGGCCGTTGACCAGCGCGCCATGGGACGCCGGCAAGGTCTGCATGGCCCAGGCCGACAGCACGGGGAAACCCAGGATCACGCCCGCGATCACCAGGCACAGCCCGCGCACCTGGCGCCAGGTCGGCCAGCGTTCGCGGCGCCACAGCAACAGCGCCGCCGCCGGGATCGCCGCGAACAACGCGCGGCCCAGGCCGTTGAGCAACGGGTGGATTTCCTGCACCACGATGCGGGTGAAGGGCAGGGTCAGGCTGAAGATGATGACGCCCAGCAGGCCGAGGGCCATGCCGGTGTTTTCGCGCGAGCTCATGAGGTAGAACCGAAATCTAGAGGGCTTCAAGGGAAGCCCATCTAGCCACATCCCCCGCTGATTGCGGGCCTACAGCTGGGTGCGGATTTATCCGTACAGTTTTTCAGAAGAAGCGGGTGATGCTGATCTTGGCGTTGCGCCCCTCACTGTAGGCACGGTCGCCGCTGAGGGCTGGGCGATAGTTGCGGTTGAACAAGTTGTCGACGGTGAAGTTGACCTCGGTACCCTTGAGGCCGGCCTGCTGCGGTTTCCAACTGGCGAACAGGCCCTGGGTATCGTAACTGGCGTTGTCGTACTGGTCGTAGAAGCTGTCGCCGGCCACGCTGTTGAGGCTGCTTGAGTATTTGTCGCTGGGAAGACGGTCGGTCTTGCGTACGAACTGTCCCTGCCAGCCCACTTGAGCGTCCCAGCTCGGGATCTTGGTGCCCAGTACCACCACCCATTTGGCCGGTGGAATATCACGTGCCCACACGTGAGTACCGGTGGCCCATGGGTTGGTGTAAGGGTTGTCGCGCTTGCCGGTGGCCCAGGAATAGGACAGGGAGCCGAACAGGTAAGTGGAGTCGTAGTAACCCTCGACCTCGAAACCCTTGATGGTCATACCGCCGACGTTGCGGTAGTTGGATTTGGCGGCCATATCTCCACCGCAGACCGTATCGATACTGCCCGGGACCGAGTTCTGCCGCTCGCAGCCGATACCGGTGGCCTTGAAGATTTCATCCTCGATACGGTTGTGGAACAGCGTGGTGCGTAGTTGCAGGTTGTCTTCGCGGGTGAAAACACCGGAGAAGTTGGTGACGTTGCCCGCGGTGATCGCGGTGATGCGTTCCGGGTCAAGGTCGACACTGGTGGCGGTTCGGCTGCCGATGCCTTGCACTTCGTACTGTTCGTCGATCACCGGGGCGCGCCAGGTTTTGTTCCAGCTGGCGAACATTGCCACATCCGGCGTGATGTTCCAGTAGGCCGCCAGGCGTGGCGACCAGCCGGTGTAGGTACGGTCGCTGTAGTCATGTCCGAAAGACGGGTTCGGATTGCTGTAGTAAGGCGCATCATTGGCTTCGCCACGGTTGCGCACGTGGTCGTAGCGCAGGGACGGGGTGATGGTCACGTCGCCGATGGTCACGGCGTCCTGAAGGTAGAGCGAGTTGGTGTCGACTTTGCCGTGGGGCATGAAATAGGGCTGGAAGTGCCCGTAGTTATAGCGGGGCGTGTTGTAGGCGGCACCGGGCATCCAGCTTTCGGTCTCGCGGATGTGTTTGCGGATCTGCACGCCCGTGGTCACCGCGTGTTCCAGTGGCCCGGTGGTGAACAGGCTGATGTTGCGCGCTTCCAGAATCTTGTCGTTGTAGGAAGTGTCCATCTTGCGCCCGCCGGTGGCCAGGGAGAACGAGGCATTTTCGTTGCGCTCATCGGTCTGGTCGGTATCGGACACGGAGTAGCTGAGTTTCAAATCCACCAACGGGTTGTCCAGGGGCTTGTATTCATATTTGCCCGAATATGTGGTGTCGATGGTTTCGCGATCCGCCAGGAAGCGTTTGAGCGCGCCTTCGTAGCCGTAACGGTCAATCGCCGATTGCAGCGGTGGCGTGGGGTAGCTTTTGGCCGAGAAGGGCGTCCAGCGCTGGCTTCGCGAGCGCGAATACGACAGCCCCATACTGTGTTCGTCGGTAAAATGTGCGTTGACCTTGAACAAGGCGCCGTCGACATTCTGCGCGCTGTTGGGCAGGCGCTTGGGGTTGATCGGAAACTCGTTGTACTTGTCCGGCGGGGTGGCTGCCAGCTTCATGTCGCCGCCGTCGCGCTGGGTGATGTAGGCCAGGCCGTCGAAGCGAGCATCATCGGTGCGGCCGTAGATGGCCGAGCTGTAGACCTGTTCGTGGTCATTGCTCGAATAACCATACTTGAGCATCGCCCCGACATTGCGGCCGTCTTCAAGCAGGTCTGGCGCATCCTTGGTTTCCATGTGTACCGTGCCACCGAAGCCGCCGTTACCGGTAAAGGCCGAGTAGGGGCCTTTCTCCACTTCGATTCTCTTGATCAATTCGGGCTCGATAAACACGGTGCCCTGCTGATAGCGCTCGAAGCCGCTTTTGGTGGCGCCATCGACGGTCATCGGTATGTCTTCGGCCTCGCCCATGCCTCGAATGTTGATGGTCTGGCCACCCGGTTTGGGCGAGCCTCCCATAAACACACCCGGCAGGGTTTGCAGCAGCGCGGGAATATTATTCGGTTGGTAACGGTTGATGTCCGCCTGGCTTAAAGTCGAGCGGCCTACGGTGACGGAGTCGACCTGCGTGCCGGTGCCGATCACGCTCAGGGCATCCAGTTGGATGGCACCGCTGTTGGTGGTCTTGCCCTCGTCCGGGCGCACGACGTAGGTGCTGCCGACCTTGATCAGGGTGAACTCGCCGTTTTTCAGCAGGCTGCGAATCGCCACTTCCGGCGTGAAGTCGCCGTTGAGTGCGGGGGCTTGCACGTTCTTGAGCAGCTCTTCATCGAACAGCAGCTGGATTTTCGCCTGCTGCGCCACCTGGCTCAGGGACGTGGCCAGTGACTGCGCTGGCAGTTGCAGCGTGAGCGACTCGGCCTGTGCACTGAGGCTCAATACCAGGCAACTAGCGATGAGCGTCGGTCGAAGAAACAGGTGCGAAGCGTGGCAAGGCGCGCGAAACATGAAATCCCCCGGTGTGGCCAAATGGCCGAAAAGGTGTGCGTATCAAACGCAGACCGGGGGAAGACGCGGCTGCTCGGAAAAACCACACCTGCGAATGAAAAATATTCTCAAGTAAGATTTTTGTAGGGTTATTTGCTCGGTTCGATGCGCACGATGCCATCGGCCGACGCCACGGTTTTCACCGGTAACAGGGCGGGCAGGGCGTTGAGCAGGGCATCGGGGTCATTCACATCCAGATTGCCCGAAACCTTCAGGTGCGCCACGGCGTTGCTGACCTGCAACGGAGCCTGAGGACGATACAGGCTCAGCTCATCGATCAGGCTGACCAGCTCGCGGTTGCGAAACGCCAGGTGACCGCTGCGCCAGTCGGCCACCTCTTCGGCGGTGACAGTCTGCTGCTGCAACGTGCCCTTGGCGTAGCTGAAGATCGCGCGTTGCTGGGCGCCCAGCAGGGTGACCGGGCTTTTGGCGTCGGGCTCGAATGCGACCTGGCCATGGGCGACGCTGACCACCAGTTGCTGCTGGCTGCGCCGCACATCGAAGCCGGTGCCGACCACGCGCACATTGGCTTCGCCCGCTTGCACGAACAGCGGGCGTTCCTTGTCGGCGGCCACTTCGAGGTACAGCTGGCCTTTGTCCAGGTGCACGATGCGCTGGTGCGCGGTGAAATCTACGCGCACGCGGGTGTTGGCGTTGACGTACAAGGTGCTGCCATCGGGCAGATTCAGGGTGCGCATGCCCTTGGCGTGAGCGGCAACTTGAGTGTGATACAGCTCTCGGGGCGCGCCGATATGGGTGGCCATTACTGCGCACAACAAGGCAGCCGCCACGGCTAGGGCAGGGCGCCGCACCGACGGTTTGCGCTTGGACAGCGCCACGGGTTTGTTCAGTTGTTGCAACTGGGCGAGGTCTGCCCACAGTTGCTCGAATTCGGCATAGGCACGGGCATGGGCGGGCTCGGCTTGCCAGGCGGCAAACGCCTTGCGCTCGGCACGCCCCGCATCATTATTGCGGTTGCGAGCAAACCAGCTGGCGGCTTGGGCATCGATGGAGTCACTGTCCTCGATGTCCAGCAAGTCGGTGTCGCTCAGGCGGTTCATTCTGGCTGCTCCGTGCCGGGTTCGTGTTGAAGGCGTCGCTTGCAATGCAGCAGGGCAAAAGCGATGTGCTTTTCTACCATGCTGGTCGAAATGCCCATGCGCTCGGCGATCTGCGCCTGGCTCAAGCCTTCGAAGCGGTGCAGCATAAGGGCTTCTCGCCTGCGGGGCGAGAGTTCGGCGAGGACTTCTTTCAACTGTTCCAGGCGTTGCAAGCGCTGCACGGCGGCCATGGGATCGTTTTGCTCGTCGGTGACCGGCTCGGCGTCCATTTCGGCCTGATCAGAGTGGACGGTGTGTCGTACCTTCTGTTTGCGCCAGTGATCACGCAGCAGGTTGCGCGCCATCTGGAACAGAAACGCCCGTGGCTGCTCGACCTTGGCCCGGTCGCGGTAGTCCAGCCACTGGGTGAAGACATCCTGGGTCATGTCCGCCGCGTCGCTGGCGTTGTCGGTGCGTTTGCGCAGGAAATACAGGATGTCTGTATAGAACCCGCGAAAGGCATCGGCCGACAGCGGGTCGGGCTTGGGACGAGACATGGATATCCTTCTTGACGAAGCACGACGTGGAGAAAGTCGTGAATGGTATCGAGAACCATTGTCATTTGTCTCTATTTTACGGATGTACACAGCAAAAAATGTGGGAGCGGGCTTGCTCGCGAAAGCGATGTGTCAGTCGATTTATCCGGTGACTGGCACACTGCTTTCGCGAGCAAGCCCGCTCCCACAGGGGATCGTGGGTTAGCGCAGTAATGTTTTCAGTTGTTCGATCCCCACGTCACCCAGCGGGAACACTGGCAAACGTGGATCACCCACTTCCAGCCCCGTCAACCGCAACCCGGCCTTGATCGTCGCCGGCAACCCACCCTTGAGGATGAAGTCCAGCAACGGCAACTGGCGGTAAAACAGCTCCCGCGCCTGGGTCAGGTCATTGGCCAACACCGCCTCATACAACGCCAGGTTGAGCTGTGGGATCAGGTTCGGCGCCGCCGTGCACCAACCCTTGGCACCCGCCGCGAAGGCTTCCAGCGCCAGCGGGTTGCAACCGTTGTAGAACGGCACGTCGCTGTGGCGATGCAGCTGATGCATGCGCTGGATGTCCCCGGTGCTTTCCTTGACCATGGTCACGCTGGCCACCTGCTTGATGATGCGCAGGATCAAGTCCACCGACATGTCCGTGCCGCTGGTGGCCGGGTTGTTGTAGAGCATGATCGGCACGCCGATGCTGTCGCCGATCGCGGCGTAGTGGGCGATGATTTCCGCTTCGCTGAGTTTCCAGTAGGAGGTCGGCAGCACCATCACCACATCGGCGCCATTGGCCTCGGCGTAGCGGGCGCGGCGTACGGCTTTGGCGGTGGTGAGGTCGGACACGCTGACGATGGTCGGCACGCGCCGGGCGATTTTGGCCAGGCTGTAGGCGCTGACTTCGTCCCACTCGGCGTCGCTCAAGTACGCACCTTCACCGGTGCTGCCCAGTGGCGCGATGGCGTGTACGCCGCCGTCGATCAGGCGGTCGATGGAGCGGCCGAGGGCGTCGAGGTCAATGCGTTGGCCGTCGGCGCTGAACGGGGTGATGGTGTAGCCGATGATGCCGTGAATATTGGGGCTGGACATGGGAAGTCTCCGGTCGAAAAGGGCAAGTCAGTTCAGGCAATCGGCGTGTTGGCGCAGGTTCTGCCGGGCGTAGTAATTGAACGCGGCGCCGTGGCGCTTGGGCCGGGAGATCCAGTCATGGGCCTCGCGCCCCAGTTCTGGCAGGATCGGCTTGATGGTGCCGGCCGCCATCGCCAGCAACTGCAATTTGGCCGCGCGCTCGATCAACTGCGCGATCACGCAGGCTTCCTCGACGCTCGCCCCGGTGGACAACTGGCCATGGTGTGAGAGCAGGATCGCGCGTTTGTCACCCAGTGCCGTGGTGATGATTTCCCCTTCTTCATTGCCCACCGGCACACCCGGCCAGGCCTCCAGGAAGGCGCAGTCTTCGTACAGCGGGCAGAGGTCCATATGGGACACCTGCAGCGGCACTTCCAGCATCGACAGCGCGGCGATGTGGGTCGGGTGGGTGTGGATGATGCAGTTCACATCCGGCCGCCCACGGTATACCCAACTGTGAAAACGGTTGGCCGGGTTGGGGATGCCATGGCCTTCCAGTACTTCAAGGTCCTCGTTCACCAGTAACAGGTTGCTGGCGGTGATCTCATCAAAACCCAGGCCCAATTGCTGAGTGTAATAGGTGCCCTGTTGCGGCCCGCGCGCGGTGATCTGCCCGGCCAGGCCGGAGTCGTGGCCGTTTTCGAACAGGATGCGACACGTGAGCGCCAGCTTTTGCCGGACGGTCCACGTATTATCCGCCAGGGTGTTTTGCATCTGGACCAGTGCTTGCTTGACCAGTTGGTCTTTTGGGAGTGCTAATGTCTTGGCCATATCGGGTGCCCTCGGTGGCTGCAAATGACACTAATGATGCTATATGACACTTTGTGTCATTGGCAAGCACAGCTCATCGCTTACTGCATGGATTAATCGCGGCGCATGTCTATCCGTTTGAAATTATTGAGAAAAAAACTTGGTGTGACGTTGGATGTCCTGGCCGAAAAGTCCGGGATGACCAAGAGTTACCTGTCCAAGGTCGAGCGCGGGCTCAACACGCCGTCGATTGCCGCCGCGTTGAAACTGGCCAAGGCGCTGAACGTGAAGGTCGAAGAGCTGTTCAGCGAAGATAGCGTCAGCCTCGACAACTACAGCCTGGTGCGCAGCCATGAGCGGCCGGACACGTCACCGGGTTATGCGGTGCTGGCCCATCAGGTCAGCGAACGCAGCCTGCTGCCGTTCATCATCTACCCGCCGGCGGAGTTCACCGACAAGACCTTCAAGGAGCATCTGGGGGAAGAGTTTCTGTTTGTGCACGAAGGTCAGGTCGAGGTGGATTTCATGAACGAACGGGTGATCCTGGAGCGCGGCGATGCGCTGCACTTCAATGCGCAGAAGCCCCATCGGTTGCGCTCGGTGGGGCCGGTGCAGGCACAGCTATTGGTGGTGGTGCACAGTAGCGAAGCGTGATCAGCGTTCGACAGGGACGGACAGGGCAGGATGACCCAATGGATGCGTGCGCGCCGCAAAGAACTTCAGTGCCACGCCCGTCCCATCGAACAACTCTGAATACCGCCGCTTCTGCTGACGGATAAACCCCTCACTGCGTCCCGACACCGAGATCGCCAATGTAGTCAGCCTGGCTTGGCGAATCGCATCCACCAGGTGTTTATCCTGCGCTCCCAGGTCATGGCCAAAGATGCACAGTGCACCTTCGTGGCTGAGCAACTGCTCATAGCAGAACGACAGGTAATCCGAACTGCGGATGGTCTTGAGCTTCTCCTCAACCTTGCCCTCGCTGACAAACAGCGGCACATCATCGAGGGTCTTGATCGTGTTGTTGATCGCAAAGCTGCTGAGCAAGGTGCTGTCGGTGGTCGGCAGTTTGCGCGCGGTGCCATCCAGGTTGCGCACCAGGTGCAGGCCGCCGTGCAGGTAGAGGATGCGCGTGGCGTCGGTGCGGGTATTGCGCAGATCGAAGCTGGCGTCGGCGCTGCGGAACAGGTCATCGATGCCCGGTGTATGCAGGATCGCCCAATAGTTGAGCAGGTCGTAGTTGCTGGTGAACACCGTCGAGTACTGCTTCAGCTCAGCGTTGATCGTCACCAGCGTTGACGGTTGCACCAGACGCCACGGGATATGCACGGCGTGGATGGTATTGATCAAGGCTTCCTTGATCGCGTAATAACGGTTGCGCGGCGCCGCCGAGCTGACCGCCAGGGCCTTGTTGACTCGGCTGGTGGTCTTCAACGCGCCCAGGGCTTGCTCGAAACTGCGGGTTTGCAGGGCGTCGAACACGCTGAGCTCGGACTGGCTCAGGGGCTTTTCCTCAACGGTGCGGGCGTTTTCGAACAGCGAGTCGTAGGCAAAGTCTTCCCAAATGGCACGGCTCGCGCCATTGCCGATCAGAATCCCGCTGAAGTCCGTACTGCTGCGCAGGGCGCTCCAGTCTTCAAGGTGGGCGTCAATATCCTGGAAATCCTTCATTGCGGCGGGTCTACTCGAAATCGGCTGGACGGAGACTTTATCACGGGTCGGTGTTGATCCTGATCAAGATGCGGCGGGTAGCGCAGGTTGATGCTGTAGGCATAAAGCCTCTGAGGATTGACCATGAGCAGCACCTTCTTTATCCCCGCCGTGAACATCATGGGCACCGACTGCCTCGACGAAGCCATGACCGCCATTCGCAACTATGGTTTTCACAAGGCGCTGATCGTCACCGACGCCGGCCTGGCCAAGGCCGGCATCGCGAGCATGATCGCCGAGAAACTGGCGATGCAGGACATCGACTCGGTGATCTACGACGGCGCCAAGCCCAACCCGAATGTGGAAAACGTCGAGAAAGGCCTGGCGCTGTTGCAGGAAAGCGCCTGTGATTTCGTGGTGTCCCTGGGCGGCGGTTCACCCCATGACTGCGCCAAGGGCATCGCCCTGTGTGCCACCAACGGCGGGCATATCGGCGACTACGAAGGCGTCGACCAGTCCGCCAAACCGCAACTGCCCCTGGTGGCCATCAACACCACCGCCGGCACCGCCAGCGAGATGACCCGTTTCTGCATCATCACCGACGAAACCCGTCATGTGAAAATGGCCATCGTCGACCGCAACGTCACGCCGCTGCTGTCGGTCAACGACCCGGCGCTGATGGTCGGCATGCCCAAGGGGCTGACCGCCGCCACCGGCATGGACGCGTTGACCCACGCCATCGAAGCCTATGTGTCCACCGCCGCCAATCCGATCACCGACGCCTGTGCCATCAAGGCCATCGAACTGATCAGCGCCAACCTGCGCCTGGCGGTACGCGACGGCAGCGACATGGCCGCGCGGGAAAACATGGCCTATGCGCAATTCCTCGCCGGCATGGCCTTCAACAACGCATCCCTGGGTTTTGTGCACGCCATGGCGCACCAACTGGGAGGTTTTTACGACCTGCCCCACGGCGTGTGCAACGCGGTATTGCTGCCCCACGTGCAAAGCTTCAACGCCAGCGTCAGCGCCAAACGCCTGAGCGACGTAGGACGTGCGTTGGGTGCCGACGTCAAGGGCGTCACCGATGAAGAGGGCGCCCAGGCCGCCATCGCCGCGATTCGCAGCCTGGCCCATGATGTCGAGATCCCGGCAGGATTGCGCGAGCTGGGCGCCAAGTTGCAGGACATTCCCTTGCTGGCGACTAACGCGCTGAAGGATGCCTGTGGGCTTACCAATCCACGGCGGGCGGATCAGCGGCAGATTGAGGAGATCTTTCGCAGCGCGTTTTGATAGGGGCAGCCTTTAGCCGCAAGCGTTAAGCTACAAGCTGAATGCGTTCAACTTGAGCTTGAAGCTTGCGGCTTGCCGCTGAGGTCCCCCTATGAGAGTTCTGTTATTCGGCGCCACCGGCATGGTCGGCCAGGGCGTGCTGCGTGAGTGCCTGTTGGCCGCCGACGTGCAGGAAGTCGTCGCTGTCGGCCGCACGCCCCTGACCCAGGAACACGGCAAGCTGCACCAGGTGTTGCACAGCGACATGCTGGATTTCCAGCCCCTGGAAAACCTGCTGCAAGGCTTTGATGCGTGTTTCTTCTGCCTCGGCGTTTCGTCGGCGGGGATGAATGAAGTCAAGTACACCCACCTCACCTATGACCTCACTCTGGTCGCCGCCAGCACCCTGGCGCGGCTCAATCCGCAGATGACGTTTATCTATGTGTCCGGCGCCGGTACCGACAGCTCCGAAGCGGGCAAGTCGATGTGGGCGCGGGTCAAGGGCAAGACGGAGAACGCTTTGCTGCGCCTGCCCTTCAAGGCGGTGTACCTGTTCCGTCCGGGCGTCATCCAACCCTTGCATGGCGTGCGTTCGAAGACGCCGCTTTACCAATCCTTCTACTCGGTGCTTGGCCCCCTGTTGACGTTTGTGCGACGGCTGAAACCGGGTTGGGTGGTGAGCACCGAGACGGTGGGCCGGGCGATGTTGCAGGCGGCGAGCCAAGGTGCGCCGCAGCCGGTGGTGGAGCAGGCCGAGATCAATCGGCTGGCCAGCGAGCGTCGCTGATGTTGCACAAGAGCCTGGTGCGGCGGCTGGACCTGATCACGCTGCAGCTGTTCGTCGCGGTATTTGAGGAAGGCACGCTGACGCGCGCCGCCAGCCGTGAAGCCATTGCCGTGTCGGCCGCCAGCAAGCGCTTGATGGAATTGGAGCAGGTGCTGGGCGTCAGCCTGTTCGTGCGGCGGGCCAAGGGCATGGACCTGACGGCCGCTGGCGAAACCCTGTTGCACCATGCGCGGCAGATGCTGTTCAACGTCGAGAAAATGGGCCTGGAACTGGGCGAACACAGCCACGGCGTACGGGGCTACGTGCGGATGCTGGCCAATCTGTCGGCAATCATTCAGTTTCTTCCGGAAGACCTGCGGGATTTTTCCGAGCGGCATCCGGAAGTGAAAACCGACCTGGAAGAGCGTCCCAGCAATGGCGTGGTACAAGGCGTGCTGGATGGCGTGGCGGACCTGGGCATCTGCTCCAGTGACACCGACACCAAAGGCCTGCCCAGCGTGACTTATCGCCACGATAAGCTGGTGGTGCTGATGCCTGCGGATCACCCATTGGCGGCGCGCAAAACCTTGGCCTTTGTTGACACCCTGGACAGCGACTACGTCGGCCTGCACGCGGCCAGTTCGATCAACATGCGCACCCACGCCGCCGCGCGTGAGGCGGGCAAGATGCTGCGCCTGCGCATTCATGTGCCGGGGTTCGATGCGATGTGCCGGATGGTCCAGGCGAACATGGGCATCGGCATCCTGCCGCAGAAAGCCTATGAACTGTTTGGTCGTGCACTGGGTTTGCATGCCGTGCCGCTGACGGATGACTGGTCGGATCGTAGCTTGATTTTGGTGGTGCGCGATGAGGCGCAGTTGTCGCCGGTCAGTCGGTTGCTGTTTGATTACCTGAGTGTTCGCGTTTAGCGAACGCTCCTTGCCAACTGACGGTTGGATTTCTTCTGCCCCTGGCCTCTAGTCTTGGCGTCACATTCCAAGAATAAGAGGTACACCCCATGACGGCTCCCCTGAGCGGTATCAAGGTGATCGAGATCGGCACCCTGATTGCCGCGCCGTTCGCCGCCCGGCTGATGGCCGAGTTTGGCGCCGAGGTGATCAAGATCGAAGCCATGGGCCAGGGCGACCCGCTTCGCAAATGGCGAAAGCTGCATGAAGGCACGTCGCTGTGGTGGTACCTGCAATCGCGCAACAAGAAATCCCTGGCGCTGGACCTCAAGTCGCCGGAAGGCTTGGACCTGATCAAGCAACTGCTCGGCGACGCCGATGTGCTGATCGAAAACCTGCGCCCCGGTGGCCTGGAAAAACTCGGGCTGGGCTGGGACGTGCTGCACGCCCTCAACCCCAAGCTGACCCTGGTACGCATCTCCGGCTATGGCCAGACCGGCCCTTACCGCGACCGTCCGGGTTTCGGAGCCATCGGCGAGGCCATGGGCGGTATCCGTTACACCACCGGCAATCCGGATTCACCGCCGGCACGGGTGGGTGTAAGCCTGGGCGATTCCCTGGCCTCGTTGCACGGCGTGATCGGCGCGCTGATGTCGCTGCTGCGGGTCAAGACGGGGCAGGGCGATGGGCAGATTGTCGATGTGTCGCTGGCCGAAAGTGTGTTCAACCTGATGGAAAGCCTGGTGCCGGAATACGACATGCTTGGCCATGTGCGCGAACGCAGCGGCGGCGCCTTGCCGGGCATTGCACCCTCCAACACTTACCTGACGGCCGACGGCGCCTACGTGGTGATCGCCGGCAACAGCGATCCGATCTACAAGCGCCTAATGACTACCATCGGCCGCGCCGACCTGGCCGACGCACCTGAATTCGCCCACAACGATGGCCGCGCCGCCAAGAGTGGATTGCTCGACGCTGCGATCACCCACTGGACCAGCAGCCTGCCCATCGAGCAGGTACTCAGCGCCCTGGAAGCCGCCGAAGTACCGGCCGGGCGTATCTACTCCGTGGCCGATATCGTCAGCGACCCGCACTACCAGGCGCGTGACATGTTGCTCACTGCGCAACTGCCGGGCGGTGTGTCGGTGAAGATGCCCGGCATTGTGCCCAAGCTCTCGGAAACCCCTGGCGGCGTGAATTGGCAGGGCCCGACATTGGGCCAGCACACCGACGACATCCTCGGCAGCCTGGGCCTCACCGGCGCCGATATCCAACGCCTGAAAACCTCGGGGGTGGTGCAATGATTGCTGATTATTCAGACGCACTGATCGTGCAGGAAGTGTCGCCGCGCGACGGCCTGCAGATCGAGCCGACCTGGGTCGAGACGGCCGACAAGATCGCCCTGGTCGACCAGCTTTCTCTCGCGGGTTTTTCGCGGATCGAAGCCGGTTCGTTCGTCTCGCCCAAGGCCATTCCGGCGTTGCGTGATGGCGAGCAAGTGTTCCAGGGCATCGAGCGCAAGCCGGGTGTGATCTACGTGGCGCTGATCCCCAACCTCAAGGGCGCGCAGCGTGCCATCGCGTCCCGCGCCGATGAGCTGAACCTGGTGATGTCTGCCAGTCAGACCCACAACCTGGCCAATATGCGTATGCGTTGCGAAGCGTCATTGGCGGCGTTTGATGACATTGTCAGTTTTGCCCGCGATTACCCGGTAAGGCTCAACGGCAGCATCGCCACCACCTTCGGTTGCCCGTTCGAAGGCAAGATTGATGAAGACCGCGTGTTGCAGATTGTCGAGGCGTATCAAGCGCTGGGCATCCAGGGTATCAGCCTGGCGGACACCACTGGCATGGCCAATCCGCGTCAGGTGGCACGCCTGGTCAAACGCGTGCTGGAACGTGTGTCCGCCAGCGATCTGACCTTGCATTTCCACAACACGCGAGGCCTGGGCTTGTGCAACGTGCTGGCCGCCTATGAGGTTGGCGCCCGGCGTTTTGACGCGGCGCTGGGGGGCTTGGGCGGTTGCCCGTTTGCGCCGGGGGCGTCGGGCAATATCTGCACCGAAGACCTGGTGAACCTGTGTGATGAAGTCGGGATTCATACCGGTATCGACCTGCCGCACTTACTGCATATGTCTCGCCGCTTGCCGGCCTTGTTGGGACACGAACTGCCTGGCCAGGTCGCCAAGGCCGGACGCAACTGCGATCTGCATCCACCGCCTGCCTACATCGCCACGCTGTAGCACTGCACCAGACAACAAAAACAATCGGGCGCCTGTGAGCAGCCCGCTGGAGAGAAACCATGAGCACTAATACGTTGGAGGCCGGCGCGCGTCCGGCCGCTGAAATCGATGCCGAAAAAGCCCTGGTCAGCAAGGTCGCCTGGCGCCTGATGCCGCTGATCATGGTGTGCTACCTGTTCGCGTTTTTTGACCGGATCAACATCAGCTTCGCCAAGTTCCAACTGCAAGCGGACCTGAGCCTGAGCGACACCGCCTACGGCCTCGGTGCCGGGCTGTTCGTGGTGGGTTATGTGATTTTCGAAGTGCCAAGCAACATGATGCTGTACAAGGTCGGCGCCCGGCGCTGGATTGCGCGGATCATGATGTCGTGGGGGCTGGCGACGGCGGCCATGGTGTTTGTCACCGCCGAGTGGCAATTCTATGCGCTGCGCTTTCTGATCGGCGCCATGGAGGCGGGTTTCGCGCCTGGTGTGCTGTATTACCTGACCCTGTGGTTCCCGCAGCATTTCCGTGGGCGCATCACCTCGATGCTGTTCCTGGCCTCGGCCTTTGCGGGCCTGGTAGGCGCACCGTTCTCCGGCCTGGTGCTGGAACACCTCGACGGTGTCTTCCAGATGCGCGGCTGGCACTGGTTGTTCCTGCTCGGTGGCTTGCCGTGCATTGGCCTGGGTTTCCTGGTGCTGACCTTGCTCAAGGATCGCATCGAAGACGCTCACTGGCTGACGGCGGCGGAGAAGACCTTGCTGTCGAGTCGCATCGCCAAGCATGAGCCGAATCAGCATGGTGGCTCGCTGCTTTCGGCGATCCGTATTCCAGGGTTCCTGATGCTTGGCTTCATCTACTTCCTGATCCAGGTGGCGTCCTACGGCCTCAACTTCTGGGCACCGCAGTTGATCCGCAGCGCCGGCACCCAGAGCCCGGTGATGATCGGCCTGCTCACGGCGATTCCCTATGTGTGTGGCGCCATCAGCATGGTGGTGATCGGGCGGCTTTCGGATGCCACGGGTGAGCGTCGTAAGTTCGTCTGTGGCCTGGTGGTGCTGGGTGCGGTGGGCTTTTTCAGTGCCGGCATTTTTGCCGACCACACCACCTTCCTGATCATTGCCCTGGGTATGTTGGGCGCGGGCATCATCGCTTCGATCCCGACCTTCTGGACCCTGCCACCCAAGCTGCTAGCCGGTGCTGGCGCCGGCGCGGCGGGTGGTATTGCCGTGATCAATACCCTTGGTCAGTTCGGTGGCATTGTCAGCCCGGTGATGGTGGGGCGGATCAAGGACCTCACCGGCAGCACCACGCCAGCGCTTTACGTGATCGGCGTGTGTGCGTTGCTGGCGGCGGCGTTGCTGCTGTGGGGGTTGCCGCAAAAACTGCGCACCCTCGACAAGGGCTGATCAGCCAGTGGTTGCCAAGGCGCGAGCGGGCGTGGCGCTGAACTGAATCAACACCACGCCGCCGATCAACAACAACGCCCCCAGCACACGGGGCGTTGTCAGTTGGCGCTCCACCAGGCCGAACAGGCCGAAGTGATCCAGCACCAGCGACGCCAGAATCTGCCCGGCCATGGCCAGCGCGATAAACCCCGAGGCGCCGAGCTTGGGCAACAGCATCAACGCCAGGGAAATAAAGCACACGCCAAACGCGCCACCGGCCCACATCCATAGCGGCGCCTTGCTGATAAACGCCAGGCTCGGCAGCGGCAGGCGCAGTGCCAGAATCACCGGCAGCAACACGATGATGCTCACCAGTAACGACGCCAGCGTGGCCCACAGCGGGTGCCCAAGGCCGCGTCCGAGGTTGGCGTTGATCGCACTTTGAAACGGCACTACCGCCCCGGCGATGACCGCCAGCGCCAATAAACCCACCCAATGCAGCGTTGTCATGTCGAATCTCCCAGAGGTTTTGCTGGACTCTAGGCTATTCGTCACGCAAATTTAAATTCCGAGTTCTTATGCCGAGCATGCAGCTGATGAATGATCTGCGCCGTGTCGACCTCAACCTGCTGGTGATCCTCGACGCCTTGCTCAGCGAGCAACACGTCACCCGAGCGGCTGAGCGTCTACACCTGAGCCAACCGGCGGTCAGTCATGCGTTGGCGCGTCTGCGTGAGCTGCTCGGTGATGCGCTGCTGGTGCGCCAAGGTGGCAATCTGGTGCCGACTACACGCGCGCTGGAGTTGGCCGCGCCACTGGCCGAAGCCCTGGCCCAGGTGCAGGCCTTGCTGGCGCCGAATCGCTTTGACCCGGCGTCGGCCAAGCGCAGGTTTCGCGTGGCGATGTCTGACTACAGCGCGGCGATTTTCTTACCCGACCTGGTGCGAACGCTGCGCAGTGAAGCGCCAGGTATCGATCTGCAAATCATCCAGGCCAGCCGTGAGGGCATGGTGGATGGCGTGCTCAATGGCGACCTCGACCTGGCGGCAGGAGTGTTCCCTGACATACCGGCCGAACTGCGGACTACGCCGTTGTTCGAAGAGCACTATATCTGCCTGGTGGACCGCAACAGCCTGCCGGCAAGCGGCTTATTGGATCTGCCCACCTACCTGTCGCGTCCCCATGTATTGTTGGAAATGCGTGGCAGCGGCGCGCCGGAAATCGAGCGGGCGCTGACGGCGATTCGCGAGCGTCGGCATGTGGCGATCAGCCTGCCGCACTGGGGCGTGGCGCCGCAGTTGATCCGGGGCACGGACTTGATCCTGACCGTGTCTTCCCGAGGCGTGCTAGCTGTGGATCAAGAGCATTTGCTTGCGGTGCCGCCGCCCTTTCATATTCCGTCGTTTGCGTTCGAGCTGGCGTGGCATGCACGGCGGGGTGGGGATTCGGGTTTGCAGTGGTTGGTTGGGCGGGTGCAGGGGGTGTTACAAATCTGAGCCTTCATCACCAGGATGCGGGTGGCTGGCGCCGGGTATGGAAGATCCGCATGACTTGCAATCGGCCCTCTCGGATGCGATACGGGACAATGTAGGGCCATCTAGGCACGATCCATTCGCGAGTCCCTGGCACGCGTCCCTCTTTTCCCATCGCTGGAAATTCAGCAATCTGTTGGAGCCCAGTCAAGATTGCCTGGACAAATTCGTGGGCAGCTTTTGGATTTTCTTCAGCAATATAAGCGGCTTCATCGTCAAGGTTCCTGAGGGCTGCCCTCAGCCACTCAACCTGCATTGGTGCGCCATTTGTCAGCGACAGCTTTTACCTCGGCAGCGGTAGCGAAATCACCCGCATCCGCTTCTTTCTGGGCTTTTTGAATTTCCTCAATTTGCCAGGCTTCGCGCGTGAGGTATTCGCGCAATGCGTCAACCGCCAGAAAGGATTTGCTGCGCCCGGTGGCCTTGGCGAGACTGGCAAGCGTATCGGCGATATCTTCCGGTATACGTAGGGACATGACAGACATGACGACCTCGTTGTAGTGACATGTAGTGCAACATACTACATTGTCACCGCGTCCCTGGTTTCCCCCGTTCGTCAGGGGGCGCTCCGATTGTGAAAGGAGTATCCATGCTCTCCGGCTTCAACCACCTGACCCTGGCCGTCACCGACTTGCCGCGCAGCATCCGTTTCTACCATGAGCTGCTGCAACTTCACCTCGACGCCACCTGGGACGCCGGCGCCTATCTCTCTCTGCCGGGGCTCTGGCTATGTTTATCGCTCGATCCATTGCGCGAGTCGAAGCCGGCGGCCGATTACACCCATTACGCGTTTACCGTGGCTGCGGCTGATTTCACCCGGTTCGTAGAGCGCCTGCGAGCGGCGCAGGTAGAGGAATGGCGCGACAACCGCAGTGAAGGGGCTTCGTTCTATTTTCTCGACCCCGATGGCCACAAGCTCGAAGCCCACGTCGGTGACCTGGCCTCAAGGCTGCGAGCCTGTCGCGCCAAGCCTTATGCCGGAATGAAGTTTTACCCGTAGCGCGGGAACGTGCAGAATCCCTCCACCTCTTAACCCTCCGTTTGAGTCGCGCCCATGACCCCTTCCTTGCTACTCGCCGTGCTTGCCTCAGGTTTCATCTACGGTATTACCCCGGGGCCGGGGGTGTTGGCCGTGTTTGGCATCGGCGCTGCCCGTGGTCGCAGGGCTGGGGCGGGTTTCTTGTGCGGGCATCTGCTGGGAGATGTGGTGTGGTGCTCTACGGCGCTGATCGCCATCGTGGGCGCGCGGGAAGTCGGCAGCGGTGCGTTTGATGTGCTCGGCGTACTCAGCGGCCTGTATCTGTTCTGGCTCGGCTGGCGCGCGATCCGCACTCAGCGTCGCAGCAGTGATGCGCCCCAGGGGGCGGCGCGGCATCCGTTCTGGCACGGCATTCTGTTCGGCCTGACCAACCCCAAGGCGTATCCGGTAGCCGTGGCGACGTTTACGGCGTTGTTGTCGAGCCGTGCCGAGTTGCTGACCTGGTCGATGCTGCCGTCGTTGATCTTTCTCAGCTTCGTCGGCGGCCTGCTGGCCTACGCGATCCTGATCGGCGTGGTCGGTGCCCAACGGGTACGCACGGTGTACCAGCGCCATGAAATCCTGATCACCAAACTCTGTGGTGTGATGTTTATCGGCTTCGCCATCAATGCTCTCGCGCACGCGCTACCGGGCCTGTTTGGCAGCAAGCCTGCTTGAATCGACGATGACCGTTCGTCGCACTGGCGAGTTTTTTCTAAACCTTTGCCGCCCTGAAAATTCGAATTGAGGGCGGGGTGTGTTCCCCCGCCCTTATTTTCAGCCTGGAGGAACCCATCATGAGCCGCATGGCTATCCGGTTACGCACCGCCAGTTTCGCGATGCTGCTGGGCCTCGGCGCCAGCAATGCTTTCGCCCAGTCGCCTGCTGAATTCATCGAGCAGGCTTCGGCCAAAGGGATGGCCGATATCGAAACCAGTCGCATGGCCCACGCCAAGACCTCGTCCCAAGAGATCAAGGACTACACCATCGAGGTGATCAACGAGCGTACCCTGGCCAACCAGCACCTGGCGGCCATCGCCAAGAAGCTCGACCTGCCGGTGGCGCCGCGCGAGAAGATCGTCGACAAAGCCGAAACCCTGATGCCCGAACTCAAGGACGGCGACTCATTTGATGCGGCCTACACCGCGCAACAAGTGAAGGAAAACGAAGACGCCATAGCGCTGTTCAAACAGGAAGGCGCGGCGTCGGAGGTGCCGGAAATAAAGGCCTTAGTAGACGAGACGTTGCCCAAGCTGGAAGAGCGTTTGCAGAAGGCTCGCGCCTTGGCGTCGACCTACGGTAAAAGTCATCAAGGCGACGGTTGAGGCTGTTACTTGAAACTAAAAACGGCGGTTGGATCATCTCCAACCGCCGTTTTTTATGCGCTGCGCTAGAACGCCAATTCAGCTTGGCCTGTACCTTCCAGCGCCAGCAAATACTGCTTGGCTTCCAACCCTCCCGCAAAGCCGGTTAACCCGCCTGACGCGCCAATGACACGATGGCACGGCGTAATGATCGAGATGGGGTTACGGCCATTGGCGGCACCCACTGCGCGTACCGCTTTCGGGTTGCCGATCTGCTGGGCGATCTGACTGTAGCTGCGGGTTTCACCGAAGGGAATCGTTAGCAGCGCCTGCCAGACTTGTTTCTGGAAGTCGGTGCCAGCGAAGTCCAGTTCCAGCTCGAAGTGGTTGCGGGTGCCGGCGAAGTACTCCTGCAACTGGCGTTGGGTTTCCACCAGCACCGGGCTTTCAGGCGCTTCGTACAATTCACCCAGGCGTACACGGTTGGCGCGCTCCGTCTCCCACAGGATGGCGCTGAGTTTGCCGTCGCGTGCCACCAGGGTGAGTTGGCCGACAGGGGAGGGCATGAGTTTGTATTCGTAGGTCATGAGCGGGCTCCTGAAGGTGGGTGTAGTGGGAGTCTAGAGCGGCGAGCCTATGGGCAAACTACGTTTCTTGCGGTCAAATTCAGCGCCGCCAGTAGAGCCATTCGTTACCCTTCCTGTTGCAGCACTTTAAGCGCCGCCGACGCCAGAAACCCCGAGCGGCTTTTTTCTTCCGGATGATGCAGTACATATTCATCGATGCGGTTCAGTAGGTAACCCGGCAGCGTGATGTTGAGCTTCTGCGCCTTGCCCAGATACTTGGTGACATCAATGTCCACCACGGCCCAGGTGCAGCCTGCGTACTGAGGGTTGGCGGCATGCAGGGTGACCTTCTGCGCACTGGGAATCGGTGCACCGTCTTCCGCCAGGATCTCGAAGTGCCCTTCGATGGCTTCGCGAGCCATGGCCATGGCGTCGTCCAGGTCGTCACCGGCGGAGTAGCAACCGGGAATATCCGGCACTTCCACGCCCCAGGCGTGATCCTCGTCACCGCTTGAAATTGCAATAGGGTAAAGCATGTCTGTTGTCCTCCACGGACGCTTAACTCAACAGAGCTTGTTTCAATATGCTCTTGGCGGTCTTGTCCAACAGGTCCTTCTTTGGATGTGGAATCGTCACCAGCCCCGGTTTAGTCGGGTGCTTGAAGTGATGATGACTGCCTCTGATACGCGCCAGATACCAACCGTCCGCAACGATGTGACCTATCAAATATCGGCTATCCACAGCACCTCCTTGTGGTGTGTGTTGGTGGTGACTATAACCACTGAAATTAAATTATCAACACTCTACCTACCAGCGGTCGATGACCGGTCTTTTGGGTAGTCGGCAAATGGAGTGTATGAGTGCGTAGGAATGGCGTCGGGGAGAGGTATTGCGAGGTTTTGCGATCGAGTTACCGCGTGTGTAGAGGCTGCGCAATGACGGCGAGAAACGCATCAACCAGCATACTTTTTGTTTCAGTACGGGTTAATACCAACAACTGAGCACACGCATCCACTTCCGCCAGCGGCCGGTACGTCACACCTTTATTCATCAAACTCTGAGTACATGCAGGCACCAACGCCACACCTTGCCCGGCTGCTACCAGCGCAATGATCGACGTGATCTGCCGCCCGGTCGGGCCCGCGCGCAAAGGCTGGCCGTGATGCCGATAAAGCTGCTCGATGGACTGGTTGAGCCCCGATCCATAATCCGCCGGAAACAGGATCAACGGGTAGGCACTGAGCTGCGCCAGGTTGACGCTTGCCTGGCGGGCCAACGGGCTCTCACTGGACACGGCGGCCACCAGCCTTTCTTCGCCCAGGGACAGCGCTTGCACCGCTTCGCCTAGCGGCAACAGGCGACTCAAGCCGATATCCAGCCGCCCATCCGCCACTTGCGCGCCGAGGCTGCCGGAGGCGCATTCCACGAGGGTCAACTGCACCTCGGGGAAGCGCAGGGCAAATGCCTGGATCGCCTGGCTGAACAGGTCCGACAGCGCGATCGAACTCACATACCCCAGCGTCAGTTGCCCCGCAGTGCCCGCCGCCAGTTTGCCGGCGATCACTTGCGCCAACTCAACCTGCTCCAGCACGCCACGGGCGTAGGGCAGGAACGAGCGGCCTTGCGCGGTGAGGGTGACTGTGCGGCTGGTGCGATCAAACAACTTGAAGCCCAATTCGGTCTCCAGCGCCGAGATCTGCCGGGTCAGCGGCGGCTGCGCCAGGTGCAGGCGAATGGCCGCGCGGCCGAAGTGCAATTCTTCGGCGACCGTCAGAAAGTAACGCAGCTTGCGTAGGTCGAGCATCCTGGTCCTTGGGTATCGATCGGTCCGAAATCGGTATTGGTTTTAGACCTGCCGGCCATTCTATAAAGACCTCACAAAATAAAACGAGAGGTTTCATGAAACCGCGCCTGCATTGTGCCCGTCTTGCCCTGTTCCTGTGTGGCTGCGCGGCGTTTCTCAACCTGTATGCCACCCAGAGCATTCTCCAGACGTTCACCGCGCAGTTTCACATCAGCGCCAAGGCGGCGGGGTGGAGTATCACCGTGACGACCTTGGCGGTGGCGATCACTGCGCCTTTCGTCAGCCGGCTGACCGGGCGCTTTGAGCAACGCACGGTGATCAGCGCCGCAGCGTTGTTGCTGGCGGTGCCTACGTTGATGACAGCCTATGCCGACACTTTTGCCGAGGTGCTGGTGTGGCGGTTTGTGGAGGGCATGCTGATTCCGGTGGTGTTCGCTACCAGCGTGGCGTACATCGGCGACCGTTGGCGTGGCGGCACGGTCACGGAGGTCACCAGCCTTTACGTGGCCGGTACGGTGTTGGGTGGGTTTGCCGGGCGCTTCGTCACGGGTGTGATGACGGAGTACGTGGGCTGGCGCGAAGCTTTTGAATTGATGGCGGTACTCAGCCTGATGGTGGGTGGGTTTATCCAGTTCCTGTTGCCGGTTAGCCGTGCGCGCTCCGTAAGAGTTGAAACTTCGTTTTCGGCGGTATTTCGCAGGCCGTTATTGGCCGCCTACGCGGTAGGTTTTTGCGTGCTGTTTTCCCAGGTGGCGGCGTTTACCTACGCAGGTTTGTATCTCGGATTACCGCCGTTCAGCCTGGGGCCTGCGGCGCTGGGCACGCTGTACATGGTGTTCCTGCTGGCGCTGATCGTGATCCCTATCGCCGGTCGACTCAGCAAGGCCCGACCTCATGCTGAACTGCTGAGCGTGGCTGCGGTGCTGGGTATTACCGGTTCCGCGCTGACGCTTTTGCCCTCTTTGTGGTGCATCGTGGCAGGCCTCGCGCTCAGCTCGACTGGCGTGTTCCTGGCCCAGGCGACGGCCAACGCATTCACCACCGCGACCGCAGGTGACAACAAAGCAGGCGCTGTGGGCGTGTACCTCACCTGTTACTACCTGGGCGGCAGTTGCGGCGCGATTGTGCCGGCGTTGATCTGGGAGCGTTGGGGCTGGGCCGGGTGTGTGGTGCTGATTATTACCTTCCAGGTGTTGACCTTGTTGATCGCGCTCACTGGCTGGAAGCCCGTTAAACCTCAACTGATCGCGATGCCATGAGCGACACCTCAAACCGCCGCCGAACCTTGATCGCCGGCTGCAGCGCCCATGCCGTGCATGATGGTCTTACCGATGTCATCTACGTGCTACTGCCAATCTGGCAGGCGCAGTTTGCGCTGTCCTACGCCCAGATCGGACTGTTACGCGGTGCCTATTCCGGGATGATGGCAGTGTTCCAACTCATGGCCAGTCGCGCCGCGAAACGCTGGGGCCGTGTATCGATGCTGGTGGGCGGCACAGCACTTGCCGGTGCGGCTTATCTAATGTTGGGCCAAGCCACTGGATGGGTGATGTTGCTGCTGGCACTTCTGTTAGGTGGCTTGGGCGCCAGCACCCAACACCCGCTGGCCTCTTCGATGATCAGCGATGCCTACGAGGACGGTGGCGGAATCAAACAGGCACTTTCCCAGTACAACTTTTCCGGCGATATCGGCAAAACGCTGATTCCGGGCTTGATCGGGTTGTTGCTCACCGTCATCAGCTGGCGTGCCAGCGCGACGTTGCTGGGGTTACTCGGCTTGGCGGCGGCGGGGTTGCTATGGTGGTTGGTTCCTACACAAGTATCCGAATCCATCTCAACAAAACACACCAAATCCTTCAGCGGAAGTGGCTCTGTCACCGGCCTGCGCGCCTTGATTCTCACCGGCACCCTCGACAGCGCCGTACGCATGGGCTTTCTCACCTTCCTGCCGTTTCTGCTGCAAGCGAAAGGCGCGGGCACTGCCGGTATTGGCTTGGCCTTGTCGCTGCTGTTTATCGGGGGCGCATTCGGCAAATTGCTCTGCGGTTACCTGGGGGCGCGCATCGGCATGATGAAAACCGTGTGGCTGACGGAAACCAGCACCGCGTTGCTGATCGTTGCCGCGGTGTATGTGCCGCTGGCCGGGTTGATGGCGATGCTGCCGTTATTGGGCCTGGTGCTCAACGGTACGTCTTCGGTGCTGTATGGCGCCGTGCCGGACCTGGCGGGCGCTGGGAAGCGAGAGCAGGCGTTTGCGGTGTTCTACACCGGCACCATTGGTGGTGGTGCGCTGGCGCCGGTGGGGTTCGGCGGGGTGGGGGATGTGTTGGGCGTGTCGGTGGCGGTGATGATAGTGGCGGGGGTGTTGCTGGTGACGTTGCCGTTGGCGTGGGTGGTGCGGCGGGGAATGATCGATGAGTGATAAATGCAGTATCGGGGTGTGCTCCTGAACCTTGCGGCATTGCCTACGAAACCATCGCCGGCGCGGGAGCCATGACCCATGAGTTCGCCGAAACCCTGCCTTCCCAACAGCGCTACCTGGCCCTTGCGATTCAGCAAATGATCGAGTTGGGGCTGATGCTGGTGGAAGCGGCGCAGGACCGCGTGGATCAAGTCGCCTAGGTCGTTTGGCGCACTGAATAGGCTTGCCTTCCCAGGCCGCCCATACCAAGGGGGAGGGGAGCCATGAATACTGCTCTTGCGGCGAGCCCCACATAACTTTTGGAGCGTACGGGTTATGCACCCCGATCGACTCATCAAATGCCAGGCGTAAAAAAACCGGCCATCCAGGACCGGTTTTTTTGTGCATCCCCGTCAAACATTAACCTGACGCGGGAGCAGAATTTGAGTGGAGCGGGTAGAGGGAATCGAACCCTCGTCGGAAGCTTGGGAAGCTACTGTTCTACCATTAAACTATACCCGCTCAGAGCGGCTGACTTTGTACCAGATGTTCGTGGGGATTTGAAGTTTTTCTTCAAAAAAGTGTGGGTTACGAATGCCACACACCTAGACGAACACACCCATTGTAGGAGCGAGCTTGCTCGCGAAAGACTCAAGAGCGCCGCGTTCTTCCAGGAAGCTGACGTTATCGTTGAGGTTCTTCGCGGGCAAGCCCGCTCCTACATGGCGTTGTATTTCAAATGGCAAAGGCATGCTGTGCCTGACCCTGGTGATAGCGCAACCGGCTGACCTGCCGCTGTGGTTTCAAGAAGCCCACCACTGCATCCCGGCTGTCCCGGCACGCCGCCTTGTGCTCCATGTCCAGGAAATGCCCCGTCGCCTGAATCGTACTGAAGCTGCTGTTGGCCACATGCTGGCCAAACAGCTTGGCATCCTGGGCGCTGGTGTATTCGTCCCATTCACCGTTGAGAAACAACACCGGAATGTCGATCTGCTTGGCCGCCTTGAGGTAGCACAAGCGATCGCTGTTCAGCACGTGGCTGATGTGAAAATGCATCTGCCCATACTCATGCTCGGCCAGGCTGCTCACGTGCTTGTAGTTGAAGCGCTTGAACAGTGACGGCAGGTGTTTGCCGATGGTGCTGTTGACAAGGTGGCCGACGCGGTCGCGGTCGAGGTTGCCGAGGTAGTCGACGCCGCGTTCGAGGTAGTCGCGCATTGGGGCGTTGATCACCGGGGAGAACGAACTGATCACGGCCTTCTCCACGCGGCGCGGGCGATGGGCGAGGGCAACCAGGGTGGCGGCGCCGCCCCAGGAAAAGGACAGTACGTGTTCGGCGGCGAAGTGATCGATGAGTTCCAGCAGGAGCTGGCCTTCGACTTCTTTCGTCAGCATTTGCTCATGACGGTTATGGATTTTGGAGCGGCCAGCGTAGGGCTGGTCGTACAAAACCACATTGAATTGCGGGTACAGGCTTTTCACGGTTTGGGCGAAGGATGCCGTGGTGGCCATGGAGCCGTTGACCAGGATGATGGTCTTTGCAGCAGCGTCCGCGCGATAGAACTCCGTGTAAACCCGATACTGACCCTGTATATCCAGCACAGCGATTTCTGGCCTCATGTCGTAAGACTCCTGGCAAGCGGGTAGGGCGCGCAGATCACTCTGCACGAGCTTTGTGACAGGTAGGCATACGCCTGGAAAAGGAGGGCCCATGTCGATCCGGTGACGGCTGGCCGACGGCTGTTGTTATGGCGGGCTGTTTGCCTGAGAGGCCAGTAGATCAAGCGCGGGCGGGGCAAGGTGTTTCTTGGAGGTTATAGGCGACTCGCCAGTCATATTTAAACTGGTGATCCTGATTCAAGCAGCAGAGGCGCAACCCCGCAAGGCGACAGGACGGTTTTTTGCCATCACCGGCTGAACGGTCGTCAGACCTGTCGGATTTCGTCGTCAGTCAGCGCTCGATACTCGCCCGGAGCAAGGGCGGCATCCAACACCAAGGGGCCCATGCGCTCGCGATGCAGGCCGATCACCTTGTTATCAAAGTGCCCGAACATGCGTTTTACTTGATGGTAGCGGCCTTCAACGATGCTCAGCCGTGCGGTAGTCGGCCCCAGCAATTCCAACTCGGCGGGTTGGGTGGTGAGGTCTTCGAATGCGAAGTACAAACCCTCGGTAAAGGTACTCGCATATTCAGGGCCGATAGCCTGCTCGGTCTCTACGAGGTAGACCTTGGGCAGCTTGGTCTGTGGTTGCGTCAGTCGCCGCGACCATTGGCCGTCATTGGTGATCAGCATCAGACCGGTGGTGTTGAAATCCAGACGACCGGCAATGTGCAGCTCACCTTTGTCCGGCTCATCAAGTAAATCCAGCACGGTTGGGTGCTGCGGGTCTGCGGTGGCACTCACGCAACCCTGGGGCTTGTGCAGCATGAAGTAGCGCGCCGGTTTGCCGGCCTGCAACACTTCATCGTCAACGCACACACGGCTGAACTCGCGAACCTCATGATGAGGGTCACTGACGGCAACGCCATCAACCGACACACGCCGTTCAACCAGCAGCAGGCGAACTTGCTGGCGATTGAAACGCGGCAAGTTACTGAGGAAACGATCAACCCGCATTACGTTGGCTCAGTCCCGCGCAATTGCTCATCCACCTGGGCGCAGCTTGGACACAGACAGGCCTGGTTGCGTAGCTCCATCGGCAGGGCTTCGAGCACCGCTGGATCGATGGTGACGCTGAAGCACCAACAGGCTTGATCGGTTGTTCGCGGGTCGGCCAGGGTGCAGTCGTTGCGCGCGCCGCAGGCGGGGCAGTGAGTGGGCGTGGTCATGATGGGTTCAGGCAACATCGCGGAAGTCCTCGCACGATACCAGATCGTCGGAAACAGATGTTTCAACCTATGTCCAAAACGCACCAGATTCAGTTTTTGATGTCAGATATTTCGTCATTCGGTGAAAGCCGAATGCCGCCCTCCAGCGTCGCTGGAGGTGCTCTTCCGCGGTCCAGGAGGCCGCCATGTATCGACGACTGCTGCTCAGCGCTTTACTCGGTCTGACCCTTTCCGCTTGCGTGCCCTATTACGATGGCGGCCAGAGCTATTACCGTTCGGAGGTCTACACCTCACCGGCACCGGTTTACTACTACGGTGGGGGCTCGGCGTACCCGTATCGCCGTGACTACTACCCCGCGCCGCGCTATTACGCGCCACAACCGCGCTACTACTCGGCCCCGCGTTATTACCAGCCGGCCCCGCGTTATTACGGGCCGCGTGCCGGTTACCGGCCGTATCCGAACCAGGGCTGGGGCGGTGATCATTGGGGAAATGGGGGGCATGGACGCGGTTCCGACCATGGAGGCGGCCGCGGCGGTCACCGTTGACAGGCCAGTGATGCAAGCGGCGCATGAAGCGCCGCTTTTTTGTGGGTGCTAGTAATCCGACAGATCGGCCAGCGGGTGGCGACCTTCCCACGCTTTGTTGAAATGCGCCTGCACCACCGCCTCCGGAATCGTATTGATATCCGGCCAATGCCAATGGGGCGCCTGGTCCTTATCGATCAACCGCGCGCGCACCCCTTCACTGAATTCTGGATGACGGCAGCAATTGAGGCTCATCGTGTATTCCATCTGGAACACCTGCGCCAGGGACAGGTGCCGGGCACGCTGGATCTGCTCCCACACCAGATGAGCGGTCAACGGGCAGCCTTCGCTCAGCGTCTTACCGGCGCGGCTGAACAGGGGATCGGCATGCTCACGCAGTGGGCTCAAATTACGCCAGGCACACCGCACATCACCCACATCCAGCCATTCGTCGATTTGGGCCCGTCGCGGTAGCCACTGCGCCTCGGGTTGCTGATCAACGGCTTCCTGGGCCAGCGCCTTGAGCAAGCTGTTGAGCTGCATCGCGGTCTGTTCCTGCCAGTTCAGTTGCAGCAAGCCATCGAGTAACTCGTCTTGCTGATCATCGCGCAGGAAGCGGTCGGCCAGGCCCAGGTCCAGAGCGTCGCGGCCGTTGATATGGGCGCCGGTAAGGCCCAGGAACAACCCCAGCTTGCCCGGCAGGCGCGACAGGAACCAACTGGCGCCAACGTCCGGGTACAGGCCGATGCTGATCTCCGGCATGGCCAACCGGCTGCTCGGCGTGACGATGCGCACTGCGGCGCTTTGCAACAGGCCCATGCCGCCCCCCAGCACATAGCCGTGGCCCCAGCAAATCACCGGTTTTGGGTAAGTGTGCAGGCGGTAATCCAAACGGTATTCCGCCGCAAAAAATTGCGCCGCCAGGGCCGGCACCACGCTAGGTTGTTCCCGACAGGCCTGCGCCAGGCTGCGTACTTCCCCTCCGGCGCAAAACGCCTTGGGGCCGTTGCCGCGCAGCAGTACGCAGTGGATGTTCGGATCCTTGGCCCAGGCGTCCAGGCGTTCGCCCAGGGCCAGGATCATCGGCAGGGACAGGGCATTGAGGGATTTTTCAGCGTCGAGGCTGGCGATGCCAATGCAGGCACCGTCGCTGCCGGTCAGCTCTTCGAAGTGCAGGTTCATCGTGACCTCAATCGAGAAGGTGAAGGATGAGTATGATCGCTTCGTAGGAAACCGCCGTTGGTGTGTCAGATCAATTGACAAGCGGGGTCGGCTTTCCTAGGGTTCGCCTCATTCTTTTTTACAAGACTATTCAACCATGACCGAAGACGACCGTATCAAACTCGAACCCAGCTGGAAACACGCCTTGCGGGATCAGTTCGAGCAGCCGTACATGGCCCAGTTGCGCGAGTTCCTGCGTCAGGAACATGCCGCCGGCAAAGAGATCTACCCGCCCGGCCCACTGATTTTCAACGCGCTCAATTCCACCCCGTTGGACAAGGTCAAAGTCGTGATCCTCGGCCAGGACCCGTACCACGGCCCCGGCCAGGCCCACGGCCTGTGCTTCTCGGTGCAACCGGGCGTGCCGGCGCCACCGTCGCTGGTCAATATCTACAAAGAGCTCAAGCGTGATCTGAACATCGACATCCCCAACCACGGTTACCTGCAAAGCTGGGCCGACCAGGGCGTGCTGATGCTCAACACCACCATGACGGTGGAACGCGCCAACGCCAACGCCCATGCGGGCAAGGGCTGGCAGTTCTTTACCGATCGGATTATCGAAGTGGTCAGCGAGCATCAGCCACATCTGGTGTTCTTGCTGTGGGGCGCGCATGCCCAGGGTAAGCAGAAGCTGATCGACGCGACCAAGCACCTGGTACTGACCTCGGTGCATCCGTCGCCGCTGTCGGCGTATCGCGGGTTTTTGGGGTGCGGGCATTTCAGCCGTACCAACAAGTTTCTCGAGCAGAACGGCGAGACGCCGATTGATTGGGTCTTGCCGTCAGTCTGATATCAGGAAGGCGGCGAGAAATCACCCTTTTATAGGCCTTTGATATAAAAAAGTATTTTGTTTTCAATGACGCTCCTCTTTTCTCAGCAAGAGGCGATACCTGTTAGTTCTGACAGTATTCACCTTGGCTTCAAGCGTATTAAATACGCGCTCTGACCTCTGGGCCGGGTAACACCTCAGCCGTTGGTCAATGGCCGTTTTTTGACGATCGCCAAGGAGAATAGAGATGAGAGAGCCGACTTCGCTGACCCCGAAACCGAGTCCCAGGAGAGACCCCGGTATCTTGGTGCTGGATGCGCCCGACGCACCTGATGCGTTACCCCTTGAGGCTGATGATACCGGCCATAAGATACCGGTCACCTTTCAAAGCACGGGGTTGCGAGTTGAGGTGCCCACGCTATGGGCCGGTGCTGACTTATTGGATCCGGGGGATGTCACTGTCATTGAGTGGCTCTGGGATGGCGTGCCGTTTGGTGATGCCATCAGATTGACGGCGCCTTATGATGCAACCGACCTGCCCGATGCCGATGGCTTAGTCCTTCCATCCCTGATGGATGCTGCTGGCTTGCATAGCTTGCAATACCAGGTGGTAGTAAGAGAAAGCAGCGGGAATGATCCCGTTCCGTCGTTCGTAACGTTATTGGACTGCGATAAAGTCGGACCCAACCAGGGGCAGCGGGGGACGCGTTTTCAATTTGATGCTGATATTGAGAGCGACGGTGTCACCGATGCTTACCTTGACAACCCCGCCAACAACAACAGGGTGGTTGCCACTATTTCCCCGGCCTGGCTGGACATACGCCTGGGCGATGTTGTCGAGGCTTACCTCACGCCACTGCCTTTTCGCAGGCCTATGCGCAAACGTCCACGGCAACTGGACGTAGTCGCCACCACGACTATCGTCCAGGCGCACAAGGACGGCACCCTGCCCATTGAAATTCACTTTCCTGGCGACTATCTGCGTGGGTTGGCCAATCGAGAGTTCAACGCTCATTATTTCCTGCGAGACCGCTCGGGCCGGGAGTCTGGCCCATCCCGTACCGCCGTGCTGTTGATCAATCTGACGCCCACGCCCGTCGCCCTGCCGATCGTCGATGTTCCACAATTGGATGATGGGTTGATCAACCTCGATGATGCTCGTGAACCCGGCGGCGTGTTTATGAGCATCCCTGAAGTGGTCGGTGCCGTACCGGGTGACCTCCTCTTGCCTTCGTGGGATCTTATTGCGCTGGACCCCATCCAGATCGCTGTTGTTCAGGTCTGGCCAATCAGAATACCCATCTCGTATTCGGTGTTGTCCACGGGGGGCGCTGAGTTCTTCCGCAGCACGGTCAGGGCGGAATACAGCTGGCGGCGTGGCACGGCGCCCGCCAGGCCATCGCCCATCCGGTTTGTGCCGGTAGATCTTAGGGTTGCCGGTCCCGTGAGCCCGACCAATCCAGACCCAATCAATCAACTGCTGGAATTGGTGACGGTCAAGGGCAGAGAGGGTGACAACCGGTTGACCATCAGTGACGTGGGGTTGCCGGTGCGTGTGGTGACCCGCCTTTATGACGCACCTGTTGCCGGTCACCTGCTGGAGTTAATGGTAGGCACCCATCCTGACCCCGTCGCAACGTACCGGTTGCAGGCAAGTGATGTTGGAGGAAGGGAAGTCGAGTGGCTGGTCGACTGGAGTGTGATCGAGCCCTTGTTGATTGGCGGCTTGGTGCCCTTCTTCTACTGGACGTTCAACGGTGTTAACCGCCAGCGTGCGCAAGACACTCCTGTGGTCGTCAACATTGTATCCATCGTTGACTTGAAGGATTTTGACTACGTGGGCGTTCACTATGGCCCAGGGCCCGGAGCAGGGTTTATCAGCTGCCCGTTACGACCTTGGGTGAACGGTGTAGGCGTCCACATCCCTGGAGACAATCGGTGGGACAGTGGGGATGAGGTGATCTTGCACTGGGAAAGCTATGCGAACGCCAGTGGCAATCCCGCCGGTGTTATCCCTGAAACGATCCAGCATTTCGGTCATATGCTGACGGCGGATGAAGCCCGCAATGGGTATGAATTCCGGGTGCCGTTCGACCCGTACATCCTGCTGCCAGGTTTGGTGAAGCCGCCCGTGGCTCAATATGGCTGTGCCGTGGCCTATTACCAGATTATCAAGCCCGGCGGCGGCGGAATGGGGGCCTCGCCGCGTAAACGTGTGTTCATCACGTTGATTCAGCCAGGTGATATCCCTCCCTGTCTGTCGGACGACTAAACCGGTTCGGGAGGGCGTTATGCTCTTGCGTTTTGTTGCGAGTTATTAACTAACAACAGCCGTTGAATAGCGTTATATCGTTTTGGCGCTAAGAACGGCGCGCGGTGAGCACGCAGTTGTCGCGTGGCGAATAAGCTAAGTGTCTTGCCCGCAAGCAGCATACTTGAGGCGGTTTCGATACTGTCAAGTTTGACAGTTGTGCGGTAATGCATAATTTTGTTTAGTAAGTCGGGTGTTAACTGTTTCAAAAGTTCAGATGTAGATGGTCGTTAATCTGGTTCTGAAAATCATACCCAGTAAGCATCATGTGAAAGTTTTATACCTGGGTAGATAACTTCCCTTGTCAGGAGCTTGAATCATGTCAAACAAAACCGTTCCGATTGTTAAGAATCTACCCATTACGCCCAATGAGGAATGGGAAGACCCCGAAGAAGATACTAGGCTTCATCCTGCCCCGGTTATTCGTGGTTTGCTTGGTCCCGTCCCGGGCGATACTCATCGGGATGTCGTACCTCGGGCAGTGCAACTGGCGGGGCTTGTAATGGAAATTGAACCGTGGAACCGAGGCACTGAGGCAGATGATGAAATACTCAGTGTGTTTGTCGATAACAAACGTGTGTTTATAGATTTTTATCCGAACTCGGGCCCCTTGCCCAATCCTGTCGTTATCGATCTCGGGCCCAAGTCTGCGCTACAGACCCATGGGGTCAAAGACATTGATGTTCATGTGATCAATTCCTCTGGTAACAATGAAAACTACAACACTCGGCGTATTTACGTAGACGTTCAAGACCCGAACCAAAACGTACAGCCCGGCCCAATTGAAATTGAACCCCACGGTCCCGAGCTGACCCCAGCCTTTCTGGTCGGAAAACCTGGCTTGACATGCACTATTTCTGGCCTTGCTGACCGTCGCGGTGGTGACACCTATCGTGTCTGGGTGGGGGATTCTATCGATCCAATCGAAGGCATGGTTCCGCTGACGGGCCCCTTCAATATCGTTATCCCAACAGCTGATATTCTGGCGAAGGCTGGTGTCATTAAAATTGACTTTAGCGTGAGTGATCGGGCCGGTAATCCTACCGTCATTTCCTTGCCCAACTATGTACGGGTCAGCCTCAACGAAGCACCGGTATTTGGTACCATTTCGGTGCTGCAAGGGCCGCTGATCAATAAGGAAGAAGCGCGCAACGGCGTGACGATTCGATTGGAAACGTTGACCGGTCATCTGCCAAGTGACTTTTTGGTGGCCCGTTGGGGGGCAATCGAGATCTATCGTCAACCGATTGGCATGGCCATTCTCCCTATTGATATTCCGGCAAATTTCGCTGCAGTTGCGAGCGGCGGGAACTTCTACACGGCCATTGTCCAACTCACGATTGAACGCGCGGGCGGTTTATCGTACCCAGCGACACCCGTGATGGTGGATGTTGACTTGCGTGAGCCAGGTATCACAAACCCGGGCGAAGGCCCTATAGACCCTGCACTGGCCAGTCCGGATCTTGTTGGCGGAGGGCCGCCACCCAGCCCTGACAACCGTCTATCTGAAAAGGACCGTGGCTTTGATGCAACGGCCAGTTTCCTGTTGCCGGACGGATTGGTATTAGGTGACCACATTGAACTTATCTACCACACCACAATAGTGGACACCTACGACGTAACGGGAGCAGAGACGCCAGGGTTCCGGGTACCTTTTACGGTGCCTTGGGCCGATATTGACCTGGCGGGTAACGGTACCATCAAGATGCATTGCAAAATCAGCAATGCCGTGAATTATAAAGAGTCGCCTCGTCAAGACGTCCTCGTGGATATTTTCAATCTGACAGGGTTGGCCGATGCGGCCTTTGTTAAATTCAGGCCCTCAACTAGTCCCAACTACAGCGCGCTCATCAATTGTACGCATACTCCATGGACGGGCGTCCCTATCAGAATCCTGGACGCTTCGGTGGTCCTGGCGAATGACAGAGTCATCGTTGAGGCCACTCGGTATGCGTTCCCCCCCGCCGGGATGCCCGTGGGTGCTCCTGTCGGCACACCGATAGAGAGTCCTGAGGTCACGCTCTCCAGTACCGATGTCAACTTTGGGGTGGAGGTGCCCATGAACCTTAACGCTTGGTTCGAGGACTTCACGGGGACTAATGGTCGAGGCGTTGTCGGCATACGTTGGAAACTCTTTCGGCCCTCGACGGGAGATCGGGGAATTTCCGACGAGGTCCGGGCGGGTTGGGATCTTTTCAGTACCGGTAGCACCCCTCCCACTTGTGTTCCAGGTGCGACTCGTCGCAGCGGCAAACTTTGATGGATGATTTGGCCCGCTCTCCTTTATTGAGGAGAGCGGGCCTTTTTAGTTATGCGCTGACCTGTCGTCGCTATCGCTGGGTACCTTAAGGAAAGTCCTACACGCATTGGGTATTCGGGTCATTAGTCTCTGCGCCGTGGAAAACGGAAACCTCTTCGATACGGGTTCCGGGTTCAAACTGGCACTTACTTCTGAGACTAAATGACATGACTCTTACGGCTTCTCATGGCTTTCGTTATTCGCGTTTATCGACCTTTGTCAAACTTATGGCTGTTACGCCATTGTACCTGCTGAGTCAGCAAGCGCTTGCAGCGGTGATTGTGGATGGCCGCCAACTTGACGTTCATTCCGGAACAGCTGCCCAGGAATATATTGCCCGCAATAAAGCAACCCTCAACGTCAATCAGGGAGCGGTTGTCAGAGGTATTCAAGCTACCACTGGGTCGACGTTGAATGTCACTGGGGCCACGGTGACCTCTGCTGATCGTACCCAAGCAGCGATTTCGCTGAGCAATTCGACCGCCACAATTTCGGACTCTCGTGTTGCGAGTCAAAACAGCGGCGGTTTGAACGTCGCTCGCCAGTCTGGCACCACCACAGGTTCTTATGCCCAGGTGAACAGAAGCGAGATCACAGGGGGGACTTATGGCGCCAACGTTACCTCCCACAGCCTACTAGAACTGAACAACTCGGCGCTGATCGGGCAAAGCCGAGAGGGCTTGAGATTGCTGGGTGGCTCGGCCATCGCAACGGGCAGTGAGATTACCGGTGCCACCAGCGGTGTTCGTATGGGCCTTGATAGCCTGACGGCAAGCGAATCGCCGCATTTGACGTTGGACGGTTCACGCGTGATCGGCCTCAACGGCCCTGCGATTAACGTAGACGGCCGGATCACAGCTGAAATCGATGTGCTCAATGGCTCAACCTTGAGCGGCCAGAACGGCAACATGCTGGAGCTGACCAATGGTGGTTCGGCCAACATGCGCGTCAACAACAGCGCCCTGACCGGCAACATCCAGGTCGGTACCGGCAGCGCCCTGGACCTGAACTTGGATTTCGCGTCCATGACCGGCGATATTATCAACACGGGCGGTTCCGCCAGCGTCGGCCTCAACAACGGTTCGATACTCACCGGCCGCCTGGAGAACGTCGACAAGCTGGCGATCAACAGCGACGCCATCTGGGTGATGGTCGACGACCAGCGCGTGGGCGACCTGTCCCTGGCAGGCGGTAACGTCAAGTTCGGTGACCCGGGCGTGTTCTACCAACTGGACGTGGAAAACCTGTCGGGCAACGGCACCTTCATCATGAGTGCCGATTTCTCCACCTTGACCGGCGATTTCCTCAACGTCACCGGCACGTCTTCGGGTGACCACAAGCTGCTGATCGCCAGCAGCGGCGCCGACCCGCTGAGCGATGACCGCCTGCACGTGGTTCACACCGAAGACGGTGTTGCCCAGTTCAGCCTGGTCGGCGACCGTGTGGATGTAGGCACCTACTCCTACAGCCTGATCAATGACAACGAAGGCCAGGACTGGCTGCTCGACCCGAGCAACAAAGTGATCAGCCCAAGCACCAACTCGGTACTGGCGTTGTTCAACGCAGCGCCAAGCGTATTGCTGGGTGAAATGACCACCCTGCGTACCCGTATGGGCGAGTTGCGCTTCAGCGAAGGCCAGTCGGCCGGGTTGTGGACGCGTGCGTATGGCAACAAGTATGAAGTGGGTAATGACAAGACCGGCCTGGGTTACAACCAGTCGCAACGCGGCTTCAGCCTCGGTGCCGATGCCCCGATAGACGGCGGCGACGGCCAGTGGTTGATCGGTGCGATGGTCGGTCACAGCACCTCGGACCTGGACCTCAACCGTGGCAGCAGCGCCACCATCAACAGCTACTACGTAGGTGGTTACGCCACCTGGCTGGATGCCGAGAGCGGCTTCTACTTCGACGGCGTGCTCAAGTTCAACCGCTTGCACAACGAGTCCGATGTCGCCATGAGCGATGGCAAGAAAGCCAAGGGCAACTACACACAAAACGCGGTAACCGCGTCGGCTGAAGTGGGCCGCCATATCACGCTGGACGATGGTTTCTTCGTCGAACCTTACGGCCAACTCTCTGCTGCCATCACCCAGGCTCAGAGCTACACGCTGGACAACGGCCTGGATGCCAGGGGCGATCGTTCAAGTTCGGTGATCGGTGAAATCGGTACCACCGTAGGGCGTAATATCCAGCTGGAAAGCGGCGAAGTATTGCAGCCGTACTTGAAGGCGGCTGTAGCGCATGAGTTCGATCAGAGCAACAAGGTGTTCGTCAACGACAACTCGTTCAACAATGATATGTCGGGTTCTCGCCTGAAGTTTGGGGCGGGTATGGCGATGTCGGTGTCGCAGAATTTGAAGCTGCATGCGGATGTGGAACACAGTGTGGGTAAGAATATCAAGCAGCCGTATGGGGTGAATGTGGGGTTGCGGTATGATTTTTAAACGAGTGAGTGTATAGCTCGGATATCGTTAACGCGCAAATAACGAAAAATACCCCGTATCGAAAGGTACGGGGTATTTTTTTTTCAGACTTACAGTGTTGTACGCTCTTTATCGCATTTCGTTTAAATACTCACCACGGCTACGGTGTTGTTGCCTGAATTGCAGACCAACAAAAGTTGGCCATTAGGGGTGATTGCCAAACCATCCGGTTGATCAAAGCCCTCAATCGTGTCAATGAGTTCTTCGGTATCAGTATCAATAACTTTCACACTGTTATAGGTGTATTCCGATACATACGCCAGTGGTCGAGTAGGATGGAAAACAGCTTTTCTAGGATTGCTAATCCCGCTGAGGCTTTTGATGAATGTCATGCCGCCATTGCCAGTGTCATAGATGTCAATTTTGTTTGAGTGTGATACGGATACATAGAGTCGTTCATTTCGAGCAGTTAGCGGGCTGTGAGCAAGCCTTTGAGCGACACTGCTGTTGGTGACGTTTTGGGTTCTAAGTCCGCTAGCAAGAATGAACCTGCCTGTGGTATTACCTGTTGAAAAAACTGCAGTACCTCTTGCGTCTGTGACTAAATCGGTTACGGCCTGATTGCCACTATAGTTAAGTTCAATTCCATAGCTAATTGTATTAAACCCCGAAAAAATAACGCTGCCTGGAGAAAATAGCCCGGCAAACAGTCTAGAGCCGCTGGGGTTCAGGCAAATTGGATTGATAGGCTGAGCATTGAACGGCTGGGACCACCCAAAACTATCTGTATTGAGAATCCTAATGTTTTGCCACGTGTATTGGGTGTAGTGCGAGACGTATAGATTCGTCCCGTTAGGGTGAAGCGCCATTCTATAAACAGCATAGCCTGCGTTTACTTCTCTGGTCGCATACGTATTCAAGTTGACGGTGGTGATTGAATAGGGGGTGCGTTGGTTCGACACGTACGCCACTGTTCCGTCTTGACGGATCAAAACTTGTACAGGACCGTTCCCGACCGTAATGTGACGAATGATCTGTCCCGATCCCTTCCTGACCCCATAAGTTATCCCTGTGAAATGCACCATCGTCGCCTCGTCGCCCGTACCATCGAGCGAAACGCTAGCTTTCACTGTCAGCGAGCCACCATTGTTGAGTTGACGCAGATACTCTGGCGGAATCTGATCCAGCGTTCGACCGGCGTTGAACTCGGCGAGCGTCACCGGTCCAGCAGCGCGTAGCTGGAGGTCCACGACGCAATCCAGAAAAATCCAGACTAACTGGCCTGGACGGAAAAATGGCCAAGCTTTAATTTCCACACGATTGGCCGAATCAGCATCGATCACCCCACCCGATGCCTCAGGAATACTGACCCAGTCCAGCAATTGCGGCGGCAGCGCCTCGACCTCCAGCGTCAAGATATCGGACACGCGACTCTGACCAAACTCAATGAGGTTGTAGGATACCGAGCATTGCTCGCCCAGGTAGGCCGCGACAAAGATGTTCGAAACCACAAACGTGACGTAATTGGTGCCGGGTTCAGGCCGCGCCGGTTTTGCCGGAATATCTGGCATGCCGACGCCGGATTTACCGGTGATGAACAGCTTGATGTCCGCACCCGCTGGGAAACCATCAACGACCACGCGTATATTCACGACAGGGGAAAGAGGCGGCAGCACGTGCTGAGGGTTGAGGCTGGCGCGGTTGTGACCGATCACCGTGGCTTCCAATACGGTGGGCGCCGGCAGTGCCAGCCGCGAGCCGACCTTCATGTTCACTGCAATGGACAAACGTGCCGGTGCGCTCGCCGGCCTGTGCTCATAGTAGATACGCATACGCTGGTTCAGGTTCGGCGTGATGTAGCGACGCTCCAGCGTGAAGGGCAGATCCCGCCCAACCCAGAAGTCTTGAATCGGAAAGGGGATCGCCGGTTGGGTACCACCGGGGGCGGTCCCTTCACAGTGCAGAATGACAGTATCACCGGGCCTGAACCCTGCGTTGCTCGGCACAATAATAGTGGCGTCGTCGAGGGACACTTCAGGGTCGAACTGATACGCGGGCGCGGGCGCTTCCAGCACTTGCGGTTCTGGCAGCGTGGCAGAGGGACTGCCCACCTGCACCGTCTCATCTCGCGATAGACGAATACCATCGGCATTGGTCACCCGATAGAGGAACCTGAGTGTGCCACCTTCCAGCTTGGCGATATCGCCGTCGGGACCATTGGCGAGCCGGAACCGAATGCTGCCGGTTCCGGCAGTCCTGTCGATTTCTTTGTAGTAGCGATTGCCGTTGGCATAGGTGCCGTCGAGGATTAGGGTCACCAGGTCAAATGGACCTCGACCGTCATAGACCGGCACCTCCACATTCACCGTCAGCAGTTGCGGGTTAAGCACATTGCCGATGGCTTCGATGATGATGGGGGGGGGCAGGCCGATTTCGATGGGGGTGCCGATCACGTCGACAATGATGCTGTAGGACTTACGGTCCGGCACCCCGGGCCGGATGCGCACGTAGGACAGCTGCAGGCGGCCGCCGATTAACTTGCGCAGGTCTGCGTTCGGGCAGGGCAGTGTGATTTGGCGAATGGTAGTCGAGGTGAGAGGGGGCGAGTCGTAGGTGGTGACGATGGACGTGCCTTCTACCGAACGGCCATTGACCGTCACTCGAATCACGTCTCCCACGTTGTAACCCTGACGGTTGATGGCGATGACAATGGTAGCGTCCTGCCCCTCCAGCTCATCGTGATCGAGAATGTCCTCCGGGGCCTCATCAAAGAACGCCTCGGGCAGCGGCTGTTCCACTCCATCGTTAAGCTCCACATTCAATAGCTGTGCCGGTGACCAGCCGTCGGAGTGGTTGCCGACCTCGTCGCGGACTTCGTATTCACACAGATGTGAGCCGCTGCCGACCTGCTGCCAGAACCCGTAATACAGCACCACCACGATGGGGTCGCGTCCGGCGGCCTGGCCTTCGGTGATCGGCGGGATATCGGCAAACACTCCGCCGACACTCAAGCGAATACGATCGCGCGCAGCGCGGAAGGTCCTGGCGTCCTGGGTCGTATCGACCGGATAGAATCCTAAGTTAACAGGCACGCCGTTTTGCGCGTCGGTTTCGGTAACACCAAAATCGATGATGCGCTGCTCGAACATCGGTTTAGGCAGGTTTTCATTCTGCAGGGTACTGGCTACCGGATTACGCCCACCGGGTAGTACCGTATCGACCTTCAAGTTGAAGCGGGCGGTTTCCTGGGCGTTCCCAGTGATGGGGTCGACCCGGATAAACACCGGGTTGACCGACCCGTCGATGATGCGTGCGCGAGGCGCGTAGAGGGCGATCAGCCGTTCGTTGTCGACGTCATCTTGGGTCACGTTATAGATGGCGACAGGGATGAGCAGGTCGCCCCAGAATAGCTGGCAGAAATCGCCGGCAGCCATGCCAAAGTAAGGTAACAGGTTACACAGCAAGCCATTTTCCTGGTGAACATCCAGTGCTGCTTTGTTGATGCCACCGTCGTGACTTTGAACATTTTGCGTCAAGCCGGGAATATAGATGGGCAGGTCGGCGAGGGGCGTATTGATGAAGTCCCGTGGCGTCAGTGCACCCAGGCCTGGTTGGGGGGGCGCGAAATATGAGCGGTTCAAATGCGTTGGCGCGGACAGATCAATATCCTCATCTTCACTATTGTGCGCCGGCGAGCACATGAGTGCAGTGGGCTGGGAGGGTTGTTCAGCGTCGGTGAGATCGGTTTCCAGGCTCATGAAAGAATCCTTTGCCATGCCAGAGAGGGGGCGACCTGGCCGCTCCACAGCGTCGGTCGCAGTCCTGATTTAGCGCCGCACGTACCGATTGGGATAGCTGTGAGAAATGACAGTGCCGATGAACGGTAGTGGCCCAGGACGGGCCACTTGAAACAGAGGGGTCAGGGCTGACGGTTCCAATGCCTGAACAACGGCTCCGCCAAAAACAACACGAACAACAAGCGCATCACCTGCATCGCCGTCACCAATGGCACCGACAGTTGCAGGGTCTCGGCCGTGAGGCTCATCTCGGCAATCCCGCCGGGCATCATGCCCAGGGTCAGCGAGCGCAGGTCGAGATGAGTCAGCGCGCTCAACCCCACCGCCGCCAATGTCGCCAGCGCCATGGTCAACGCCGTACCGACCAAAGTGCGGCCCATGAACGACGGTGCACGCCGAAAGAACTGGCGGTTGAAATGGCAGCCCAGGCCGCTGCCGATCAACCATTGGCCAATCTGACTGCCGCCGTCTGGCAGGCCGATATGCAAATCCCACACGACGCTGGCCGTTGCACTCACCAGTAGCGGCCCGAACAACCACGGGTTTGGCTGACGCAACCGCTGCCAACCCCAGGCCACCAGCGCGCCTATCGGAAACAGCGCCAACAGCCAAGGCCAACTCACCGGCGCCGGATGAAACTGCGGCGTGCCGCCTTCCAGCAGATACTTGAAGATCGCCGGCACACACAGCACCACTACCAGCACTCTTAGACTCTGCCCCGCCGCGACACGGCTGAGCACCGCGCCATTGCGTGCGCCGAGGTTGACCATCTCACCGGAGCCGCCCGGCATGCTGGAGAAAAACGCGGTGGCGCGATCTTCACCGCTGCGCCGCATCAACCACACGCCGACCACGCTCGACAGGCTGGTAACCAGCGCACCGAAGAAGATCAGCCCGAAGTGGCTCATCACCTGCTCAATCACCACCGGGGTGAAGTGCAGGCCAATCCCGATCCCCACTACCCATTGGCCGCATTTGCGCCCGCCGGGTATCTCGGCCAACTGCCACGGCGTGAGGCAACGCACCAGGATGATCGCCAGCAACGAGCCGACCATGTACGGCAAAGGCCAGCCGACGAGGCTGGCCAGGTAACCGCCGGCCAGGCCGACCAGCGGTGTTCCCCACCACTGTTTAAAGGTGACCTCAGACATCGGCCACGGCGCGACGCTGCAGGGCACGTTTGCGGTAGATACGCACCAGCGGGAAAGCCAGCATCAACGCTGTCAGTACCCATACACCAAAGGTGATCGGGCTCGACCAGAGGATCTGCAGGTCACCGTTGGAGATCGACAGCGCCCGGCGCAGGTTCTGCTCCATCAAGCCGCCGAGGATAAAGCCCAGCAGCACCGGCGATAGCGGGAAGTCGAGCTTGCGCAGGATGTAGCCGAAGATGCCGATACCGACCATCAGGAACAGGTCGAAGGTGGTGGCGTGCACGGCGTAAACACCAATCGCCGTGATGATGGCAATCACCGGCACCAGCGCCCAGTTCGGCACGGCCAGAATGCGGGTGAAGATGCGGATCATCGGGATGTTGAGGATCACCAGCATGATGTTGGCGATAAACAACGAGGCGATCAGGCCCCAGACGATGTCGGGTTGCTGTTGGAACAGCAGCGGCCCCGGGGTGATGTTGTACAGCGACAGCGCGCCGATCATCACCGCCGTGGTGCCCGAACCGGGTACGCCGAGGGTCAGCATGGGCACCAGGGCGCCGCAGGCGGAAGCGCCGATGGCGGTTTCCGGCGCCGCGAGGCCGCGCATGTCGCCTTGGCCGAATTTACCGCTGGCACCGGCCAGGCGTTTTTCGGTCATGTAGGCAACCGCCGAGGCCAAGGTCGCACCGGCACCTGGCAAGACGCCCATGATGAAACCCAGCAAACCGCAGCGGATGTTGACGACAAAGACCGCGCCCGCTTCCTTGAGGTTGAACATCATGCGGCCCGTGGCCTTCACGGCTTCCTGGCCACGGTGGGTTTTTTCCAGCAGCAACAGAATCTCGCTGATGGAGAACAGGCCCAGCACCAACACCACAAACTGGATGCCGTCGGTGAGGTGGATGTTGTCGCCGGTAAAGCGGTACACGCCGCTGTTGGCGTCGATGCCCACCGCCGACAGGAACAGGCCGATCAGCGCTGCAACAAAGGTCTTCAACGGTTTGTCACCGGCCATGCCGCCGAGACAGACAATCGCGAACACCATCAGTACGAAATATTCCGCCGGCCCGAAGGCAATCGCCCATTTGGCCAGCAACGGCGCAAACAGCACCATGCCGCAGGTGGCGATAAACGCGCCGATGAACGAACTCCACGCCGACAGCGACAGCGCCACGCCGGCCAGGCCTTTGCGGGCCATCGGGTAGCCGTCGAGGGTGGTCATCACGGTAGAGGCTTCGCCCGGGATGTTCAGCAGGATCGAGCTGATACGCCCGCCGTATTCGCAGCCCAGGTACACGGCTGCCAGCAGAATCAAGGCTGATTCCGGCGGCAGGCCCAGGGCGAACGCGATGGGGATCAACAACGCCACGCCGTTGATCGGGCCCAGGCCCGGCAACAGGCCGACCACGGTGCCGATCAGGGTGCCGCACAGTGCGGTCACCAGGTTGTAAGGGGACAGTGCAACGCCGAAGCCCTGGCCCAAGTAGCCGAAAGTATCCATATCAGTTCTCCAGAACGTCGAGCAGGCCGAGGGGCAGCGGCACATCCATGGCTTTATCGAACAGCAGGTAAAGACCAATCGCCATCAGGCTGACGATCACCACGCTCGGTAGCCAGCGGCCGCCATACAGGCGCGCCATCGGAATGCCGATCAGCATGCTGCTGAGGATGAAACCCAGGGATTCGAAGGTGCCGGCGAACACGATCAACAGGCCGACGCAGATGCCGATCTTGATCAGGGTTTCGCGGTCCAGCGCGGGTTCTTCTTCGGTGTGTTTGGTCGGCTGTGGGCGGAACAGCATATAGATCAGTGCCAGGCTCATTAGCCCGAGCATCAGCAGCGGGTAGGCGCGAGGTCCTACCGGCTCGTAGGAAAACGACGCCTGATACGGCCAGGCCATCAGTGCCAGGGCGGCACAGGCCAGCAATAGCACAGAGGCGAAAATGCGTTGTAAGAGCATGTTGAACTCCTGGGCCACGCCGCGTGTTCAACGGGCGTGACCGGGCAAAAGAGGGGCGATTACTGGATCAGGCCGAACTCTTTGGCCAGCACTTTGTAGTCAGCCACCTGTTTCTTCACGTAGGTGTCCAGCTCCGGGCCGGTCATGGCGAACGGGAACAGCTCGCGCTGGTCACGCAGCTTGGCGAACTCTTCCGAGGCCAGCAGTTTGTCGAAGGCGTCTTTCCACCAGGCGTAGTCGGCATCGCTGACTTTTGGCCCGAGGTAGAAACCACGCACCACCGGCCAGACGATGTCGTAGCCTTGCTCTTTGGCGGTCGGAATATTCTTCATTTCCGGCTCGTCCAGGCGCTGCTCGGAGAACACGGCCAGCAGGCGCATGTCACCGCTGAGGATGTGCGGCATGGAGTCGGAGATGTCGGTACTGCCCACCTGGATATGGCCACCCAGCAGAGCAGTGGCGATTTCGCCGCCGCCTTCGAGGGCCACGTAACGCAGCTCGCGCGGGTTGATCCCGGCGGCCTTGGCGATCAACGCGGTTTGCATCCAGTCCTGGCTGCCGACGGTGCCGCCGGAACCGATCACTACGCTGCCCGGATCTTTTTTCAGGGCTTTGACCAAATCGTCCAAGGTCTTGTAGGGCGAGTCGGCTTTCACTGCGATGGCCCCGTAGCTGGTGCCGACCGCTGCCAACCAACGCACGGCGCTTTCATCGAAGCGACCAAACTTGCCCTGGGCCAGGTTCAACAGCGAACCGCTGGACCAGGCCACCAAGGTGCCGGCATCGGCTGGACGCTGGGCGACCACGGCGTTGTAGGCCACTGCGCCTACGCCGCCTGGCATGTAGGTCACGCGCATCGGCTTGCTCAGCAGCTTCTCGTTGACCAGCGCGCTTTGCGCCAGTTTGCAGGTCAGGTCAAAGCCGCCGCCAGGGGAGGCTGGGGCGATGCATTCCGGGCGCTTGGGTTCGTCGGCAGCCAGCAGTTGGCCGGCGAACAGCATGCAGCCGGCGGCAAGGGCCAATTTACGCAGTGAAGGGGTCATGGTTATCTCCATCTTTGTTGTTATGAGGGGGTACTACCAAAGTGCGACGCTATAGCTGACCAGCAAGCGCATTTCATCCGCATCACGGGCTGAGTAGTTGGAACGGTACGTGGCATTACGCAGGCGCACGGCCACATCCTTGAACGTGCCGGTCTGCACTACGTACTTGATCTCGCTGTTGCGTTCCCATTCCTTGCCGGTCTCGCCGTTCTTGAGCTTGATGTTGTCACCCGAGAGGTAACGGCTCATGAAGCTCAAACCGGGGATGCCCAGTTTGGCGAAGTCGTAGTCGTAGCGCGCCTGCCAGGAGCGTTCTTCGGCGCCGGCAAAGTCGTTGATCTGCACGAAGTTGACCAGGTACGGATCGCTGCCATCCACATACGGGAAGGCGCTGTCGCCGGACATGTGCTGGTAGCCGGCGCTGAGCTTATGGCCATTGAGGGCATAGCTGAACAGGCCGTTGAGGGATTTGTTGTCGATCTTGCCGCCACGCGCGCTGCCGGTGTCATCGCTGATCGCCAGGCGCAAGTCGGTGCCGAAGGTGCCGGGACCCATCGGGCGTGCGGCTACCAGGCCGAGGAAGTGCTGGCGGTACACGTCATCAAGTTGGGCGAAGTGGTAGCTGCCGGTGATCTTGTCGGCGAACTTGTAGTCGGCGCCGCCGAAATTGAAGTGCTTGCCGGTGGCGCCGCTGACGAAGCGGCTGTTCTTGTTGTTGAGGGCGATGTCTTCGTAGTTGCTGTCGTCGCGGTCCTTGGCTTTGTCCAGGCGGCCACCGGTGAACACCAGGTTCTTGAATTCCTTGGAGGTGATCAGGCCGCCGTTGAAGGTCTGCGGCAGGATGCGGCCGTCATTGGGCTTGAGGATCGGCAGTTCGGGGATCAGCGAGCCGATTTTAAGCTCGGTGGCCGAGATCTTCACTTTGCCGGTCAGGCCCAGCTTGGAGTACTCGTCGGCGGCGCGGCCATCGTCATGCGTGGGCAGCAGGCCGGTGCCGGTGCGATCGGGGCTGGAGTCGAGCTTGACCCCGAGCATGCCCAGCGCATCCACGCCAAAGCCGACGGTGCCGTCGGTGTAGCCCGATTGCAGGTTGAGCATGAAGCCCTGGGCCCATTCGTCGCGCTTGGATTGCTGGGCGCTGGTGCCATCGCGAAAGTCGCGGTTGAAGTACATGTTGCGGGTTTCCAGGGTCGCGCTACTGTCTTCGAAGAAGGCAGCCTGGCTAAGCGGCGAAAAGCCGGCAAGGGTAGCTGCACTGGCGAGGGCGGTCTGGGTCAGGCGAGAAAAACGAACAGGCGAGGGGGCCTGGGGCTGTGTCGACAGCATCGTTGTGTACTCCGTTATTGTTCTTATTTTGGCGAAAACGCTTCGAGGCGTTTTTCGGGCGCGGCGCTGAAGCCGCTCGGCGGGCATAGACCACCGTCGCTGGATGCTAAAGGGCGAAGCTTTCACTAACCTTTCAGCGGCCTTTCAATGTTTTCGGGCTTCACAGGCCAGGCGGCGCCTGTAAACTGCCCGCCAAAGCGTGGCGCCGACCACCCCTGAACGAGGTAGAAATCCATGCGTGTCCTGCTGGTTGAAGACCATCTGCAACTTGCCGAAAGTGTCGCGCAAGCGCTCAAGAGCACGGGTTTGACCGTTGACGTGCTGCACGATGGCGTGGCGGCGGACCTGGCCCTGAGCAGCGAGGAATACGCGGCGGCGATCCTCGATGTGGGACTGCCGCGCATGGACGGTTTCGAGGTGCTCGCACGTCTGCGTGCCCGTGGGAAAAATCTGCCAGTGCTGATGCTGACGGCGCGCAGTGATGTGAAAGACCGTGTGCACGGCCTCAATCTTGGGGCCGACGACTACCTTGCCAAACCTTTTGAACTCACAGAGTTGGAAGCGCGGGTCAAGGCGTTGTTGCGGCGCAGTGTGCTGGGTGGCGAGCGCCAACAGGCCTGCGGCGTGTTGGTCTATGACCTCGACACCCGACGTTTCACCGTGGGCGGCGAGCTGATGACGCTCACATCCCGTGAACAAGCGGTGCTTGAGGCGCTGATTGCGCGGCCAGGCCGGGTGATGAGCAAGGAGCAACTGGCTTCCCAGGTGTTCGGCCTGGACGAAGAAGCCAGCCCCGACGCCATCGAAATCTACGTGCATCGCCTGCGCAAGAAACTCGACGGCCAGCCCATTGCCATTGTGACCTTCCGCGGCCTCGGTTACCTGCTGGAAGCCCGCGATGCATAAGCCCAGCAGCCTGCGTTGGCGCCTGCTGTGGAACCTGGCGCTGTTGTTGGTGCTGTTGATGCTCGCCAGTGGCATGAGCGCGTACTGGAATGGTCGTGAAGCCGCTGACACTGCCTATGACCGCACGCTGTTGGCCTCTGCGCGCACCATCGCCGCTGGCTTGACCCAGGTGGATGGCACCTTGAGTGCCAATGTGCCCTATGTCGCCCTGGATACGTTCGCCTATGACAGCGCCGGACGCATTTATTACCAGGTCAACGACATCGACCAGAAACTCATCTCTGGCTATGAAAACCTGCCCGGCCCACCGCCAGGCACACCGCGTACCGATGACTATCCCGCATTGGCACGCTTCTATGACGCCATGTATCAGGGCCAGCAGGTGCGCGTGGTGAGCCTGCTCAAGGCGGTCTCCGAACCGAACATGAACGGCATGGCAGAAATCCGTGTCGCTGAAACTGATGAGGCGCGCGTGAGCATGGCGCGCAGCTTGATGGCAGACACCTTGCTGCGCCTGGGGATGCTCGCCATCGGTGCGTTGTTGTTGGTGTGGTTTGCGGTCAGCGCGGCGTTGCGCCCGCTGGAGCGCCTGCGCACGGCGGTGGAAGAACGTCAGCCCGACGACTTGCGTCCCTTGCCCTTGGTGGAAGTGCAGCATGAGTTTGGGCCACTGGTGCGCTCCCTCAACCACTTCACCGAACGCCTGCGCGGCCAATTCGAGCGGCAGGCACAGTTTATTGCCGATGCGGCCCATGAACTGCGCACACCGCTCGCGGCGCTCAAGGCTCGGTTGGAACTAGGCTTGCGTGCCGAGGATCCGGCCACCTGGCGCAGTACCCTGGAAACCGCAGCCCAGGGCACCGACCGTCTGACGCATCTGGCTAATCAATTGTTGTCCCTGGCGCGCATTGAAAATGGCGCCCGCGCGATTGCCGAAGGCGGTGCCCAGTTGCTCGACCTCAGCCAGTTGTCTCGCGAGTTGGGCATGGCCATGGCGCCGTTGGCCCACGCGCGCGGCGTGGCACTGGCGTTGGAGGCTGACGAGCCGGTGTGGCTGCGCGGTGAGCCAACCTTGCTGAATGAGTTGTTGAGCAACCTGGTGGACAACGCGCTGGCTCACACGCCACCGGGTGGCAATGTGATCCTGCGCGTGACGGCACCGGCGGTGCTGGAAGTGGAAGACGATGGCCCAGGCATCCCGCTGGATGAGCGAGACCGCGTGTTCGAGCGTTTCTACCGTCGCAGCCAGCAGGGCATGGGCTCAGGCCTGGGGTTGGCGATTGTCGGTGAGATCTGCCGGGCACACTTGGCACAGATCAGCCTGCACGATGGCGAGCAGGCCGGCTTGAAGGTGCGGGTGAGTTTTATCGCGGCAGTGTAGGAGCGAGCTTGCTCGCGAAAATCGTGAACGATGACGGGCTAACGTTGAATCAATAAAACATCGAACGCGCCTCATCCAACTCGGCGCGCAACGCATCGCTGTAAGGATCGACCCGCAGTTTCTTGATCGCCGGCAGATTGGAGACCGGCACGCTAGCCAAGGGATGATCCGTGCCGCGATGGCAGTACAACACGGCGATCTGCACCAGATCGATGTAGTCGAGGCTGGCCGAGTCGCGTTCCAGGTTGAGGTATTGGCCGGGCAGTTTGGCGAGCATTTCCGGGAAGTCCCAACCGCTCAGCAGTTTGTCGCCCAGTTGCGGGTGGATGCTCTCGATAACGTGGTTGAGACTGACCGGGTCCGCGAGCAGCTCGTAGTGGTCTTCGGCGTACGTCAGGATCGGCAGCACGCCGATCTGGTGCACCAGGCCGCCGAGAGCGGCCTGGTCCGGCTTGAGCTGGCTGTGGCTGCGGCACAGCGCGTAACTGACACCCGCCACTTCCAGGCTGCGGCGCCATACATCCCGCATCTTTTGTTCGACCACATCGGAGCGGGCGTGGAAGATTTGCTCCATCACCAGGCCGATCGCCAGGTTGCTGCTGTAGTTGGTGCCCAGCCGGGTGATGGCGGTGTGCAGGTCGGTGACTTCCTGGGTGGCGCGCAACAACGGGCTGTTGACCACTTTGATCAGGCGCGCCGACAGCGCGGTATCGCGACCGATCACTTTGCTCAAGTGGCTGATGCTGATCTCCGGGTCTTCAGCGGCCTGACGAATGTTCAGGGCCACTTCCGGCAATGTCGGCAGAACCAGGTCATCGTTGTCGATGGCCGTCACTAAAGCCTGTTGGACTTTTTCCGCCAGCTTGTTCATTCATGCTCTCTAGGGTGTTGCAAAAAGGTACGGCGACTAGCGTTGGATCTCTCGATCACGGTCGAGCGTGTAAGGCAGGTCGAGCAGTTGCAAGCCGGGACCTTCCAATGTGCCTACGTGCACATCGCCACTATCGGCAGCTTCGGCTTGCAACACGGCCAGAAGTTCAATGCTCTCGCCGGCTTTTGCCGCGATGACCACTTCGCCGATTGCACTGTTGTGGCTGGGGGAAAACAGCGGGGTGCCTGGCTCGGGCAGTTCAGGCGCATCGAGGCTCAAACGGTACAGGCGACGCTTGAGTTTGCCCAGGTACTGCATGCGCGCAACGATTTCCTGGCCGGTGTAGCAGCCTTTCTTGAAGCTGACGCCACCGACGGCCTGCAGGTTGAGCATCTGCGGGATAAAAAGCTCGCGGGTTTGCGGCATGACCTGGCCGATGCCGGCGCGGATTTGCCCCAGCAGCCACTCATTCAGATCGGCTTGTTCAAGGGTTGCAGCCAATTGATTGCGTACGGCGTCGCCTTGCTCGGCTGGCACCCAGAGTTCAGCACGACCTGGGGAGACGCGGAGGGCGATCAACGCATCGTTGCGCACGACACTGTCGGTCTCGACGGGCAGTTCAAGGCCGAGGCTGGCCAGGGCCGTGTCTGCATTCACCAGGCCGAAGCGCACCCAGGCGGCGCTTTCGTCGGTGAGCTTGGATTTGGAGAACACGGCGTACTTCTTCAGGTCGGCCAGTTGCGGTTCCAGCAGCTCGGTGGCCATGGCCAGCAACACGCCGTCACCTTGCAGCAGGATGCGGAAACTCGACTGCATGCGCCCTTTTTGCGTGCAGCGTGCGCCGAGGCTGGCCTGGGTATCGCTCAGGTAATTGAGGTTGCAGGTCAGTTGGCCCTGAAGGAATTTGGCGGCATCAGAGCCGCGGACGGCGAGAACGCCTTCGTGGGACAGGGGGCAGAAGAAAGCAGAGTCAGCCATGGGTCATCGCAGGTCAAAAAGTCATGGGTGCATCATAGAGGGGCGCCCGGCAAATGGATAGTTTCCGTATGGGGCGACCAAAGCCGACTGTTCCGGTGCCGTCGGGCCTGTATACTTGCCGCCTATTTGAGGAGCGCTCCATGGTCGAAGATGTAGAAATCAATCGTCTCTACTGGCACAGCCGTCGTGGCATGCTGGAGTTGGATGTGTTGCTGGTGCCTTTCACCAAAGAGGTCTATGCAACGCTCAATCAGGTGGATCGCGACCTCTACGTCAGGCTGCTGACTTGTGAAGACCAGGACATGTTCGGCTGGTTCATGGAGCGCGCCGAATCCGAAGACCCAGAGCTGCAGCGCATGGTTCGGATGATCCTGGACCGTGTCCAGCCCAAGTAATACATTCGAATGCCGCTGGCAGGCCTCACGGCTGTTGCTGGCGGCGTATCTCCTTGCCCAGCTGTTTGCACTGGGTGCGCTTTTGTTTCTCGATCTGTCTTATTCAAGCCTTGGTCTGTTGGCGTGTCTGGCGCACGCAGCCTGGGTTTTGCCGCGCTTTATCCTGCTGACTCACCGTTCGTCGATTCGTGGCCTGCGTCGCGACGCCGATGGTTGGCAGTTGCTCAGTGCGCAGCGGGGCTGGCACAGCGTGCAGTTGCGACCGGACAGCCTCGCCTTGCCGTTGATCGTCGTGCTGCGCTACCGGGTGCCGGGCGAATGGCGGATACGTTCGGTGTGTGTGCCCAGGGATTCGCAGGTCGCCGATGTGCATCGACGCCTGCGGGTTCGTCTGAAGTTCAGCCGCCGTAGGTGGCTGGCACCAGGATAGTGTCGCGGGCTTCGGGCAGCATCTGTGGGTAGTCGAGTGTGTAATGCAGGCCGCGGCTTTCCTTGCGCTCCATGGCAGAACGAATCATCAGTTCGGCAACCTGGGCCAGGTTGCGCAACTCGATCAAGTCGCGGCTGACCTTGTAGTTACTGTAGAACTCGTCGATTTCGTCCAGCAGCAACCGCACCCGATGCTGCGCGCGTTGCAGGCGTTTGTTGGTGCGTACGATCCCCACGTAGTCCCACATGAAACGGCGCAGCTCGTCCCAGTTGTGCGCGATGATCACGTCTTCGTCCGAGTCGGTGACCTGGCTGGCGTCCCAGCGGGGCAGGGCGGCCGGCACCGGAATGCGCGGCAGTTGTTCAAGGATGTCTGCCGCCGCCGAGCGCGCATAGACGAAGCATTCGAGCAACGAATTGCTGGCCATGCGGTTGGCGCCGTGCAGGCCGGTGAAGCTGGTTTCGCCAATTGCGTACAGGCCGGGTACGTCGGTGCGACCATGTTGGTCGACCATTACGCCACCGCAGGTGTAGTGCGCAGCCGGCACCACGGGGATCGGGCCTTGGGTGATGTCGATGTTGAACGCCAGGCAACGCTCGTACACGGTGGGGAAGTGGGTCTTGATGAAAGCTTCGGGCTTGTGGCTGATGTCCAGGTAGACGCAGTCGATGCCCAGGCGCTTCATTTCATGGTCGATGGCGCGGGCGACGATATCGCGCGGGGCCAGTTCGGCGCGTGGGTCGAAGCGCTGCATGAAGCGCTCGCCGTTGGGCAGCTTCAGGTGGGCGCCTTCGCCGCGCAGGGCTTCGGTAATCAGGAAACTCTTGGCTTGCGGGTGATACAGGCAAGTGGGGTGGAACTGGTTGAATTCCAGGTTCGCCACCCGGCAGCCCGAACGCCAGGCCATGGCAATGCCATCGCCACAGGCGCCGTCGGGGTTGCTGGTATAGAGGTAGACCTTGGCCGCGCCGCCGGACGCGAGAATGGTGAAGCGCGCGCCGTAGGTGTCGACTTCGCCGCTGGCGCGGTTGAGTACGTAGGCGCCGAGGCAGCGTTCGCCATCCAGGCCCAGGCGTTTTTCGGTGATCAGGTCGACCGCGACGCGTTGTTCCAGCAATTCTATATTGGGGCGCTGGCGGGCCTGGTCGAGCAGTGTCTTGAAAATAGCGGCGCCAGTGGCGTCTGCCGCATGGATGATCCGGCGGTGACTGTGGCCGCCCTCGCGGGTCAGGTGGAACTCAAAACCGCCATCGTCGCTCCCGGCATGTTCGTCACGAGTAAACGGCACGCCCTGGTCGATCAGCCATTGGATGGCTTCACGGCTGTGCTCGACGGTGAAGCGCACCGCCTCTTCATTGCACAGGCCACCGCCGGCATTGAGGGTGTCCTCGACGTGGGATTGCACCGTGTCGGTGTCGTCCAGCACGGCGGCGACACCGCCCTGGGCCCAGAATGTCGAGCCGTTGGCCAGATCGCCTTTGCTCAGTACCGCAATGCGCAGGTGGCTGGGGAGGGTCAGCGCCAGGCTCAAACCGGCTGCGCCGCTGCCGATCACCAAGACATCGTGTTGAAACTGTTGGCTCATTGGAAGGATTCCGCAAAAAGCGATCCGAAGAGGTGGCGCAAACAGGACGCCTGGATCGGCGAATCAAAGGGTCACACGGGCTACTAGTATATAGAGGGGTGGAGCGGCACAATAGCCGGGCATTCGTGGCAATGTGAGATTACGGTGCACGGCTGGGGTAAAATTGGCAGGTTATTGAGGTGGGAACTTTTTGCATAAGCCCCGACTCAATAGCAGGTTGCCCGAAAGCTGGGAAAACGTTGAGTTTATTGGCCCGTCGGGAGCATTGGACGCGTCAGAAAACCGGCGACAAGATTATTCGCGCAGTCGGCCATGCCCGTGCTGCGTTTTTCGTGTGTGCCAAATCAGTGCGTGCCGGAAACTTGCTTGAAGGGGGAGAACTTTTGCGAAAAGACCGAGTCTATGTTTGCAAGCCTGATCGTTTAGTTATGCAAGCCTCCTTCAAGTACAACGAGGAGTGTTCATGCTAACCCAGGAAGAGGATCAGCAGCTGGTCGAGCGCGTTCAACGCGGCGACAAGCGAGCTTTTGATCTGCTAGTGCTGAAATACCAGCACAAAATTCTCGGGTTGATCGTGCGGTTTGTGCACGACACCCATGAAGCGCAGGACGTTGCACAGGAAGCCTTTATCAAGGCTTACCGTGCACTTGGTAACTTTCGCGGTGATAGTGCGTTTTACACGTGGCTATACCGAATCGCCATCAACACGGCGAAAAACTATCTGGTGTCTCGCGGACGCCGCCCACCGGATAGTGATGTCAGTTCAGAAGATGCGGAATTTTATGATGGTGATCACGGCCTCAAGGATCTCGAGTCGCCGGAGCGTGCATTGCTGCGCGACGAGATCGAAGGCACCGTTCATCGCACTATTCAGCAACTGCCAGAAGATTTGCGTACGGCGTTAACTTTACGTGAATTCGATGGTCTGAGTTACGAAGACATTGCGAGCGTCATGCAGTGTCCGGTGGGGACTGTAAGGTCACGGATTTTCCGGGCCCGGGAAGCCATCGATAAAGCCTTGCAACCGTTGTTGCAGGAAAACTAAAGACAGCGGCGACAGCCAAGAGAGGAACCGCCATGAGTCGTGATGCCCTGCAGGAATCGCTGTCCGCAGTGATGGATAACGAAGCGGATGAACTGGAACTTCGTCGAGTGCTCAACGCATTTGACGACGCCGAAACCCGTGATACCTGGTCTCGTTACCAAGTCGCTCGGGCGGTGATGCACAAGGATCTTCTAATCCCTCGTCTGGATATTGCTGCGGCCGTTTCTGCCGCGCTGGCTGATGAAGCCGTTCCGGCAAAAGCTGCTCGTGGTCCATGGCGTAGCCTGGGTCGCCTGGCAGTCGCTGCCTCGGTGACCGTTGCTGTATTGGCAGGTGTTCGCCTGTACAACCAGGACGAAATCGCCGGCGCCGAACTGGCCCAGCAGACTCAGCAACCGGTGATGGCTGGACCCCAGGTCAAAGGCCCAGCGGTACTGGCCGGCTACAAGGAAAGCTCTGACACCACCGGCCCGATGGCCAATGGTGTTCTACAAGGGCAATCTGGCTGGCAGGACCAGCGTCTTCCAGGCTACCTGCGCCAACACGCTCAGGAATCAGCTCTGAAAGGCACTGAAACCGCTCTGCCATACGCTCGCGCAGCAAGCCTGGAAAACCGCTAATCCGTAAGGAGCTCTATGCGAGCCATACCGCTCCTTACGCTTTTGCTCAGTGGTTGGTTTGCACTCCCCGCCCACGCCGATGAAGCCCAAGACTGGCTGACTCGACTTGGGCGTGCAGAGCAGCAGCAAAGCTTTCAAGGTACGTTCGTCTACGAGCGTAACGGCAGTTTTTCCACTCATGACATCTGGCATCGTGTCCAGAATGGTCAGGTCCGTGAGCGGCTTTTGCAGCTTGATGGTTCTGCCCAGGAAGTCGTGCGGCTGGATGGCCGGACCCAATGTGTCAGCGGCACCCTCGTCGCAGGCCTTGGCAACTCGCGTGATGCGCCGTCCCGTGCGCTGGATCCGCAAAAACTCAATCAATTCTACGAACTGGCCGTCATCGGAAAATCCCGCGTGGCCGGGCGTAATGCGGTGATCGTGTCGATCACGCCGCGTGACCAGTATCGTTACGGTTTTGAACTGCACCTGGATCGTGAAACCGCGCTGCCGCTCAAATCGCTTTTGCTGAATGACCAAGGGCAGTTGCTGGAGCGATTCCAGTTCACGCGGTTGAACACGTCAATCGTCTCGGATGATCGCGACCTGCAGCCCAGCAGCGAATGCACACCTGTTTCGGTCGCCAATGCCAAAGCACCCGAGGTGCAGTCTACTGAGGCGTGGCATTTGGAGTGGCTACCGCCGGGCTTTCAGTTGACCAATACCAGCGCCCGCAAAGACACCCAGACCAAAGCAACAGTCGACAGCCTGATGTACGAGGACGGGCTGGCGCGTTTCTCCGTGTTCCTGGAGCCGATCAGTGACGCGAGTGTTACGGAAACCCGCACCCAGCTCGGCCCAACGGTAGCTGTATCCCGTCGCCTCAATACGGTAGACGGCGAAATGATGGTAACGGTGGTGGGCGAAATTCCCATCGGCACCGCAGAACGTATCGCGTTATCGGTGCGCGGTGAAAAAAAGCCAGCCAACCAGCCGTGAGCCGTTAATCCTATGTTCATCCTGACGTTTCACTGTATTTGCATGCCAGGTTGGCTGTCGAGAGCATGAAATGTCTGGATCAGCATTTTCACTTGCAAAAATCTCTTATGTTTTTTATAGGTCAGGGCTTGTCGGCTCTGGCCTTGTTTTGTTCGCGGAACAAAGATGTCGGTCGCAGTTTTCGGCGTTTCTTGAACCCTGTCGCTCAACCCTGCTCGTCGTAACGGGAGCTGTATGTCGATACCACGTTTGAAGTCTTACCTATCCATAGTCGCCACGGTATTGGTGCTGGGTCAGGCCTTGCCCGCGCAAGCGGCCGAGCTGCCTGACTTCACCCAATTGGTTGAGCAGGCCTCGCCGGCCGTGGTGAACATCAGTACCACGCAAAAACTGCCGGATCGCAAAGTCTCCATCCAGCAGATGCCGGACCTGGAAGGGCTGCCGCCGATGTTGCGCGAGTTCTTCGAGCGTGGCATGCCGCAACCGCGCGCACCTCGTGGTGGCGGTGGTGGCCAACGTGAGGCTCAGTCCTTGGGCTCGGGCTTCATCATCTCGCCGGATGGCTACATCCTCACCAATAACCACGTGATTGCTGACGCCGATGAGATTCTCGTGCGCCTGGCGGATCGCAGTGAACTGAAAGCCAAGCTGGTGGGCACCGACCCACGTTCCGATGTGGCCTTGCTGAAGATCGAAGGCAAGGACTTGCCGGTGCTGAAACTGGGTAAATCCCAGGACCTGAAGGCCGGGCAGTGGGTCGTCGCCATCGGTTCGCCGTTTGGTTTTGACCACACTGTGACCCAAGGCATTGTCAGCGCCATCGGCCGCAGCCTGCCGAACGAGAACTACGTGCCATTCATCCAGACTGACGTGCCGATCAATCCGGGTAACTCCGGTGGTCCGCTGTTCAACCTGGCGGGCGAAGTGGTAGGCATCAACTCGCAGATCTACACCCGTTCCGGCGGTTTCATGGGCGTGTCGTTCGCTATCCCGATCGATGTCGCCATGGATGTTTCCAACCAATTGAAAAGCGGCGGCAAAGTCAGCCGTGGCTGGTTGGGCGTGGTGATTCAGGAAGTGAACAAAGACCTGGCTGAATCCTTCGGTCTCGACAAGCCGGCCGGTGCCCTGGTCGCGCAGATCCAGGACGACGGCCCGGCTGCCAAAGGTGGCCTGCAGGTCGGCGACGTGATCCTGAGCATGAACGGCCAGCCGATTGTCATGTCGGCTGACCTGCCGCACCTGGTCGGTGCTCTCAAGGCCGGCAGCAAGGCAAAGCTGGAAGTCATTCGTGAAGGCAAGCGCCAGACCGTTGAGCTGACCGTGGGTGCCATCCCTGAAGAGGGCGCAACCCTGGATGCTCTGGGCAACGCCAAGCCAGGTGCCGAGCGCAGCAGCAATCGCTTGGGCATTGCGGTGGCCGAGCTGACCGATGAGCAGAAGAAAACCTTCGACCTCAAGAGCGGTGTAGTGATCAAGGAGGTGCAGGACGGTCCTGCCTCCCTTATCGGTCTGCAGCCGGGTGACGTCATCACCCACCTGAACAACCAGGCCATCGACAGCACCAAGCAATTCACCGACATCGCCAAGGCGTTGCCGAAGAATCGTTCGGTGTCGATGCGCGTGCTGCGTCAGGGGCGTGCAAGCTTCATTACCTTCAAGCTCGCCGAATAAGTCGGTAGAAACCAAAAGCCCCGCCTTCGTTAAACGAGGGCGGGGCTTTTTTGTGGGCGAGAGATTTAGCTCATCATCCCTTTGACCAGGCGTTCCTGCTCGATCAGCTCGCGTTGACGGGCGTCGATGCGCGACGACAGCGGGAAGTTGTTGCCGGCGCGACGCTTGGCAAAGTCCAACTGCTGGATGGCCTGCTGAAAGTCACCCACCAGGGCAAAGTATTCGGCGCGGGCCTGGTGCAGGCCGATAATATTGCCGGACAAACCGCGTGTCTCTGCGACCTGGTACCACACGTCCGGGTCATCCGGACGAGACTTGAGCAAGCTGTCCAGCGCTTTTTCCGCATCGGCGGTGCGGTTCTGCTTGAGCAGAAGATCCACGCGTAGCTGATTCAGTGGGTAGTTGCCCGGATACTGAGTCAGCATTCGATCAGTACGTTGCTGGGCATCAGGCAGATGGTTGTTGTCTATCTCAAGTTGGATCAGCGCTAGGTTGTAGGTGATGTCGTTCGGCGCCTTGGCCAGTAACGCTGTCAGGTTTTCACGCGCTTGCTTGAACTGAGAGCCCTTGATCTGGGCGATAGCCAGGCCATAACGCGCCACATCGTTTTTCGGGTTTTCGTCCAACTGCGCCTGGAAGCGCTTGGCGGCGAGGCCTGAGGTGTCTTCGTATTGCAACTGCACCCGTGCGCGAATCAGCTGATAACGCAGGCTGTCTTCCTTACCGCCGGCTTTGGCTTGCTCGGCCCGGTTGCGGGTGTCGGCGATCCGCGATTCGGTGACCGGGTGCGTCAGCAGGAATTCCGGCGGCTTGGCATCGAAGCGGTATTGGCGCATCAGGCGTTCGAACATGGTCGGCATGGACCGCGGGTCGTAACCGGCTTTTTCCAGGTTGAGGATGCCGATACGGTCGGCCTCTTGTTCGTTCTGACGCGAGAACCTGCGCTGTTCCTGAATCGCCGCCGCCTGGGTGCCGGCAATCGCGGCAATACCCGCGTCACCCGCGCCGGCTGCTGCGGCAATGATGCCGCCCAGCAGCGCAGCCATCATCGGGATCTGCATGCGCTGCTGCGCTTCCACGCCACGGGCGAAGTGGCGTTGGGATAAGTGCGCCAATTCGTGAGCCAGTACCGAGGCGTACTCCCCTTCGGTCTGGGCGTTGAGGAACAGGCCGCCGTTGACCCCGACAATCCCGCCAGGCGCGGCAAAGGCGTTCAATTGCGGGCTGTTGATCAGGATGAACTCCAGGCGCCGGTCGTTGACCTGGCTGGTTTCCACCAGCTTGTACACGCTGGTTTCGACGTAGTCCTTGAGCTGCGGATCGTTGAGTTGCGAGACTTGGCCTCGAAGGTAGGCCAGCCAGGCGCGACCCAACTGGTATTCCTGTTGTGGCGAGACAATGGCAGAACTGGCGTCGCCGAGTGACGGCAGGTCGTCAGCGAAGCCTGGGGAGGCCAGCAGGCAAGCCAGCGTCAGCAGGGTAGGGCGCAAAAAAGTCATGCACAAAGCCTTTCGACAAAGAGCTTACTGTAGCCGGACACTGAGCTTCGGACCAGATATTCTAAGCATCCCCGACGCTTGCCTGGAGTAAACCATGACCGACGCTGTAGCCTTTGATGCCGAACTCGATGCCAGCGGCCTCAATTGCCCGTTGCCCTTGCTCAAGGCCAAGTTGGAGCTCAATCGTCTGGCCAGTGGTGCAGTGCTCAAGGTGATCGCCACGGACGCGGGCTCCCAGCGTGATTTTCGCACCTTTGCCAAGCTCGCCGGCCACACCCTGCTCCATGAAGAAGACGCCGCCGGTGTGTACCGTTACTGGTTGCGCAAGGCCTGATCCGTTTGCCCCCACCACCCGAGGTTGATTGATGTTCAAAGTGTTACGAGACTGGATCCAGCGCTACTTCTCCGATGAGGAGGCCGTGGTGCTGGCGGTCCTGCTGTTTCTGGCCTTCACGGCCGTGCTCACCTTGGGCGGCATGCTGGCGCCGGTATTGGCGGGGATGGTGCTCGCGTATCTGATGCAAGGGCTGGTGACCACACTGGAGCGTTTGCGCTTGCCGGGCGGAGCCGCCGTGGGTTTGGTCTTCGCCTTGTTCATGGGACTGCTGGTGCTGTTTATCGTGGTAGTACTGCCGCTGCTGTGGCACCAGTTGATCACGCTGTTCAACGAATTGCCGGGCATGCTCGCCAAATGGCAATCGTTGTTGCTGCTGTTGCCGGAGCGCTACCCGCATCTGGTTTCGGACGAACAGGTGTTGCAGGCCATCGAAGCGGCACGCGGCGAGATCGGAAAATTCGGGCAATGGGCACTGACCTTTTCCCTCTCCAGCCTGCCGTTGCTGGTCAACATCATGATCTACTTGGTACTGGTGCCGATTTTGGTGTTCTTCTTCCTCAAGGACCGCGCCATGATCGGCCGCTGGGTGCGTGGCTACCTGCCGCGCGAACGTGCGCTGATTACCCGGGTAGCCGAGGAAATGAACCGGCAGATTGCCAACTATATTCGCGGCAAGGTCATCGAGATCATTATCTGCGGGGGCGTGACTTATATCGCCTTCATTGCCCTGGACCTGAACTACGCGGCCTTGCTGGCGTTGCTGGTGGGGATTTCGGTGGTGGTGCCGTACGTCGGCGCCGTGGTGGTGACCGTGCCGGTGGCGCTGATTGCGCTGTTCCAGTGGGGCTGGAGCGACCAGTTCATCTACCTGATGGCGGTGTACGGGATCATCCAGACGTTGGATGGCAACGTGCTGGTGCCGCTGCTGTTCTCGGAGGCCGTCAACCTGCACCCGGTCGCGATCATCTGCGCGGTGCTGTTATTCGGTGGGCTGTGGGGGTTCTGGGGCGTGTTCTTTGCAATCCCACTGGCGACGCTGTTCAAGGCGGTGCTGGATGCTTGGCCTCGGCAAGAGCCAGTGGTAGCACCAATGTTGTAGCAGTGCAGCCTTCTGTGGCGAGGGAGCTTGCTCCCGCTGGGCTGCGCAGCGGCCCCAAAAAAGCTGGGAGCGCTTCGCACTGGAGCGCCAGCCCGGTCCAGCGGGAGCAAGCTCCCTTGCCACAATTTATGCCTTGTTCAACGCCTGCGCTGCTGCCAAAACAGCATCCACATGCCCTGGCACTTTCACGCCACGCCATTCCTGACGCAGCACGCCGTCCTTGTCGATGAGGAAGGTGCTGCGATCCACACCCAGGTATTCCTTGCCGTACAGCTTCTTCAACTTGATCACATCAAACAGCTGGCAGACTGCTTCGTCCTTGTCGCTGATCAGCTCGAAGGGGAATGCCTGCTTGCCCTTGAAGTTCTCGTGGGACTTCACGCTGTCCCGCGACACACCAAACACTTCGGTGTTGGCCGCCTTGAATGCCGCGTACTGGTCGCGGAACCCCTGGCCTTCGGTGGTGCAGCCGGGCGTGCTGTCCTTCGGGTAAAAGTAGATCACCACTTGCTTGCCCTTGAGGGCTGCAAGGCTGAAGGTCTGGCCGCTGGTGGCCTGGGCTTCGAAATCGGCTACGGGTTTGTCGATGACTACCGCCATGAAAACTTCCTTACATTGGGTTCTGTGGGCGCCATGGCTCGATCAGTGCGTCGAGGTTCAGGGCATCGGCGAAATCCAGGAACTGGTCGCGCAGCCAACTGATCTGCACACCAGCCGGCAAGGTCACGGTAAACGTGGCGTTCAGCATAGTGCCGCCAGTTTGTGGGGCCTGGTAGGTGTCGCAGGTCAGGTTCTCCAGCTCGACGTTGTGGTCGATGAAGAACTGGCACAGTTCGTTGACGATGTCCGAACGATAGGCCGAACTGACATACGCCACATAAGGCAGCGCCTGGGGACGATTCTCCAGGGCGGCACTGCGCACCACATTGACGGTGAAGTCATGCTTCTTGGCCAGGCCCGGCAGGCCGGTTTCCAGGCGCGCCAGGGCATCCCAGGTGCCGGAGATCTGCAGGACCAGTGCGCTGCACTCGCCGTGGCGGGTCAGTCGGGAGGTCACGACGGCGCAGCGGTTTTCATGGCTGGCGCGGCACAGGACGTTGGTCAGCTCCATGGGGTTGGCGCCGAGGGCACTGATAACAAGGAATTGTTCGCGAACTGTGGGGGTGGACATGCAGCCTTCCTAAAACGATGAGCGGTCGATACTGTGCGGGCTGTATCGATCAAAGGATGAAGGGTAGCGAAAACCGTCGCCAAGGGATAGGAGGTGGCGTTTTCATTGCGTGATCGGCTCGATTTCACCGTGCTCCAAGGCAGGCTTTGGCCCAATGATGGCATTGCCCGTCGTTTAGTTGCGCCATAACGCATCCTCAGGCGGTACTTCGCTTGTGCAAGCATCTTGGCGCCAGTACCATTACGGCTCTCTTTTTCCGGCAGGAGCGGTTGCATGATTGCGGGCAGTATGGTGGCACTGGTCACACCCATGGATGCACAAGGTCATCTCGACTGGGACAGCCTGGGCAAACTGGTGGACTTCCACCTGCAAGAAGGCACCAACGCCATCGTGGCGGTCGGCACCACCGGCGAATCGGCCACCCTCGATGTGGAAGAACACATCCAGGTCATCGAATTCGTGGTCAAGCGCGTCGCGGGCCGTATTGCCGTGATCGCCGGTACGGGCGCCAACTCGACGCGTGAAGCGATCGAGCTGACCAAGAACGCCAAGAAGGCCGGCGCCGATGCCTGCCTGCTGGTGACCCCGTACTACAACAAGCCGACCCAGGAAGGCCTGTACCAGCACTTCCGCGCCATCGCCGAAGCGGTCGACATTCCGCAGATCCTTTATAACGTGCCAGGCCGCACCGCGTGCGACATGAAGGCCGAGACCGTGATCCGCCTGTCCACCGTGGCGAACATCATCGGTATCAAGGAAGCCACCGGCGACCTGCAACGCGCCAAGGACATCCTGGCCGGTGTGAGCAGCGATTTCCTGGTGTATTCCGGTGACGACGCCACCGCCGTAGAGCTGATCCTGCTGGGCGGCAAGGGCAACATCTCCGTGACCGCCAACGTGGCCCCGCGTGCCATGAGCGAAATGTGCGCCGCCGCCATTGCCGGCGACGCCGTGACCGCCCGTGCGATCCACGAGAAGCTGATGCCGCTCAACAAGACACTGTTTATCGAATCCAACCCTATTCCCGTGAAGTGGGCGCTGACTGAAATGGGCATGATGCCGGACGGTATCCGTCTGCCGCTCACCCGTCTCAGCGAAGCCTGTCACGAACCGCTGCGACAGGCCCTGCGCCAGTCCGGCGTCCTGGTTTAATTGAGGAAGCACTACGCATGAAGCGATTGGCCGGACTTTCCGCACTTGCCTTGATTATCTCCAGCACCAGTGGCTGCGGTTGGGTCTGGGGGCCGGAAGGCTACTTCCGTGACCGCGGTAGCGATTACCTGGAAGCCCAACCTACCAAACCGATGGAATTGCCGCCGGGCGTCAACGTCGCCAAGCGCCTTGACCCGTTGCTGCCAATTCCGCGTAACGTCGCCGACGACACCACCAAGGGTGAGTACGTGGTGCCGCGTCCACAGCCGATCTCGGCCGTGGCGGATGCCAGCGACTACAGCCTGCAGAAGAGCGGCGATTCCCGCTGGATCGTGGCCCAGCGTCCTCCTGCCGAAGTCTGGCCGGTAGCCGTGCAGTTCTTCCAGGACAACGGTTTCCGCATCGACGAGCAGCGTCCGCAGACCGGTGAGTTCACCACCGCATGGCAGCAGGGCAGCGAGCTATCCGCCACCATGGCCAAGCGCCTGCAAGCCGGTGGTGTAGCCGCCGACAACGAAGCCCGTGTGCGTGTGCGCATCGAGCCAGGCGTACAGCGTAATACCAGTGAAGTCTACGTGGTCAGCGCCGAGCGTCCGGCCGGCAGCACCGCCAACGTTGACTTCACCAACCGTTCGGTCAACACGGGGGTTGATTCGGCCTTGGTCGACGAGATGCTGGCCAGCATGAGCCGTATCTCCGAGAAGGGCGGTTCGGTTTCCCTGCTCGCCGCACGTGATTACGACACCCCGAGCCGCGTCAGCCTGACAGAAGACGGCAGCGGCAACGTGGTGCTGAACCTAGGTGAAGACCTCGACCGTGCCTGGGCCAGTGTTGGCCGTGCATTGGAGCAGGGCCCTTGGCGTGTAGAAGACATCAACCGCAGCCTGGGCCTGTACTACATCAACGTGGCTGAAAAGGCCGAGCGTAAAGATGAAGAGCCAGGTTTCTTCAGCAAACTGTTCGGCAGCCAGCCGACCAAGGAAGAAATCGAGACCCGTGCCGAGCGCTATCAGGTTCGTTTGAGCAAGGTTGGCGAAAGCGTACAAGTGACCGTCGAGAAGAACATCAACACCGTTGCGCCCGCTGAAACAGCGCGCAAAGTGTTGGGCGTGATTCAGGACAACCTGGGCTGATCCGATGCGTTTTGCCGTTCTCGGCAGCGGTAGCCAAGGGAACGGCACGCTGGTCGCACATGACGACACGTATGTGCTGGTGGATTGTGGTTTCTCGTTAAAAGAAACCGAGCGGCGCCTGCTGCGCCTGGGGGTTCACCCCGCGCAGCTGAGCGCGATTCTGGTGACCCACGAACATGCCGACCACGTGCATGGCGTGGGTTTGCTGTCTCGGCGCTACAATCTTCCGGTGTACCTCAGTCGCGGCACCTTGCGCGGGATGCGCAAACCCATTGAACCCGCAGGTTTCCTGGCCGGTGGCGAGCAGCTGCAAATCGGTGCCTTGAGCATCGAGGTGATTGCCGTGGCGCACGACGCCCAGGAGCCGACGCAATATGTCTTCAGTGATGGTGAACGGCGCTTCGGCGTACTCACCGACCTGGGTTCCTACTGCGCCAAGGTGCTGGACGGTTACCGGAACCTCGATGCCTTGATGATCGAGTCCAACCACTGTCGGGATCTGCTGGCTCGCGGTCATTACCCCTACTTTCTCAAGCAGCGGGTGGGCGGCGAACTGGGACATTTGAACAACCACCAGGCGGCGTACCTGGTGTATGAGTTGGGCTGGCAAGACTTGCAACACCTAGTCCTGGCCCACCTGAGCAGCAAGAACAACCTGCCGCAGCTGGCCCGGCAATGTTTTGTCGACACCCTTGGGTGCGACCCGGACTGGCTGCAACTGGCCGATCAAGATTCAGGGCTCGACTGGCGACACATCGCCTAGCCCACCATTTAGCAAGCGGAGCCCATCATGGAAAAACGTGAAGAACTCTACCGCGGCAAAGCCAAGTCGGTGTACAAGACCGACGACGCCAACCGCCTGATCCTGCTGTTTCGCAACGACACTTCGGCGTTCGACGGCAAGCGCATCGAACAACTTGATCGCAAAGGCATGGTGAACAACAAGTTCAACGCCTTCATCATGCAGAAACTCGAAGAGGCCGGCATTCCGACCCAATTCGACAAACTGCTGGGCGACAACGAGTGCCTGGTCAAGAAACTCGACATGATCCCGGTCGAGTGCGTCGTACGTAACTACGCTGCCGGCAGCCTGGTCAAGCGTCTGGGCGTGGAAGAGGGCCTCAAGCTCAACCCCTACACCTTCGAGCTGTTTCTGAAGGACGACGCCAAGGGCGACCCGTTCATCAACGAATCCCACGTCGTGGCATTCGGCTGGGGCACCGCTGAGCAACTGGCACGCATGAAAGAGTTGTCCCTCAAGGTCAACGACGTGCTGAGTAAACTGTTCGACGACGCCGGCCTGCTGCTGGTGGACTTCAAGCTGGAATTCGGCGTGTTCCACGATGGCTCCATCGTCCTGGGCGACGAATTCAGCCCGGACGGCTGCCGCCTGTGGGACAAAGACACCAAGAAGAAGATGGACAAGGACCGCTTCCGCCAGGGGCTCGGTGACGTCATCGAAGCCTACGAAGAAGTCGCCAACCGTCTGGGCGTACCGCTTTAATCGACGCAAGCATCTGATAGCACGGAAAAAAATCTCGTTCCGAGCTTTGCTTTCCTGAGTCACGCTGTTATGATGCGCGCCGTTGGAGAGATGCCAGAGTGGCCGAATGGGACGGATTCGAAATCCGTTGTACCTTCACCGGTACCTAGGGTTCGAATCCCTATCTCTCCGCCATATTTAGAAAAGCCTTATAAATCAATGATTTACGAGGTTGTAAAAATGGTGATTTGTAGCAAGGTTTTGTAGCAAAAACCTGACCTACAGATCGCCATTTTTTTTCGTCTGTCGTTTGCTCTTCCTGCCTCTGTGCTGCCCTATGACCTTGAAGCCTCTGTGGGGGCGTAGGAGCGGATTTGTGGATAATGCCCCGCCGTTGCCCGTAGTGGCTTGATCAAGACCCTTTGATGTGCTGCGGCTCTGCAGCAGTGCGTCGAAGGGTTAGATGGGTTCCCTGTCTATCCATACACCATGTTAGTATCACCGATTTTTAAGAAGCCGCTTTGAAACAGAGCGTTGCGAGGAGACAAAATGAGCCTATTCACGTCATTGGAAATGTGTGCCGGAGCTGGCGGGCAAGCTCTCGGCCTAGAAATGGCGGGCTTTGGGCACGAAGTATTGGTGGAAATTGAACCTCCTGCCTGTGCAACTCTCCGTTTAAACCGCCCTGAGTGGAACGTGCAAGAGCAGGATCTGCGTCAATTTAACGGTCTTCCTTATTTTGGGGTTGATTTGGTCGCCGGTGGGGTTCCTTGCCCTCCTTTTTCCAAAGCTGGTAAGCAGCTTGGGGCTGATGATGAACGTGACCTTTTCCCCGAAGCGTTACGTCTTGTTGATGAGTGCCGACCGAAAGCCGTGATGCTGGAAAACGTGCGAGGTCTTCTCGACGCTGTTTTCGATGACTACCGCAATAAGGTTGAGAAACAACTTAAAAAGCTTGGCTATGTGCCGGGCTGGCGGCTGTTGAATGCTTCCGATTTTGGCGTTACCCAGCTTCGGCCTCGTGTGGTTTTCGTTGGCATCAGGAAAGACCTTGCTGATGGTTTTTCATGGCCTGAGCCAAAGCTAATCACTCCACCGACTGTTGGTCAGCTTCTTCACGATCTAATGCAGGCCGATGGCTGGCGTGGTGCTGATGCATGGCGAGAGCAGGCGAACACAATCGCACCAACGCTCGTCGGCGGATCTAAAAAGCACGGTGGCCCGGATCTGGGGCCAACAAGAGCTAAGAAGGCTTGGGCTTCCATTGGTGTGTGTGGGATGGGTATTGCCAATGAACCTCCTACGGAGTTTTTTGAAGGGATGCCGAGGCTGACTACCCGCATGGCTGCACGTATTCAGGGGTTCCCTGATGACTGGCAATTTTATGGAAAGAAAACTGCAGCATATCGACAGATAGGGAACGCTTTTCCACCTCCTGTTGCGTGTGCAGTTGCGAAACAAATCTTCAAAGCTCTTTCTGTAAAACGCTTGGTACAGGTTGCCTAATGAATATTCCACCCGAGTTTCTACAAGCACGGAAAGAGTTCCATGCTTCGCTGCTCAAAACAACGCTGACCATCAATGATAAGGGTGTGCCAAGCAACGCCGACAGTAGCAATAGAAGCAGTATTGCCATTGCAAAAGGCATTGCGGAGTTATTGAAGGCTGAGACAATTGCAGAACGCCAAGCTGGTCAAACTTCTGGTAATGAGTTTGAGGGTATTTGTGCGGAGTATGTAAAAAATACTTTCTTGAAGCTGGGGCATCTTCGTCCCGGTGACTGGGACGTGCATCAGGTATCTGGGCGTAATCGTTTAGAGATTGCTAAATATGAGCAATATGCACATCTGATAGCATTGGATCGGGCTGCAAAAGCTGACCCTGAACTTGCCGCTGCTTTGGGAAGCGACTACACAATTACCCCTGATATTGTCGTGGTTAGGGGCTTAGAAAGTGACGAGAATATCAACCGTCATGAGTTTTTGGTTGATAGTTCTGTAAGCACTAGAGCCAGCTTGAGGGCTGCTGCCGGGGGCAAGCCGCTTCTGCATGCAAGCGTGTCATGTAAGTGGACTATCCGAAGTGATAGGGCACAGAACGCACGTTCCGAAGCTTTAAACCTGATGCGTAACCGGAAAGGCCACCTGCCTAATATCATGGTGGTGACTGCTGAGCCCACTCCTAGCAGATTAGCTTCAATCGCTCTAGGCACAGGCGATATTGATTGCGTTTATCATTTTGCCTTGTATGAGCTACAAGCAACATTGAAAGAACTAGGCATGGACGATTCGGCGGAGCTTTTAGCTATCATGGTTGATGGTCGTCGTTTGAAAGATATAAGCGATTTACCACTAGATTTGGCAACTTAAAATCATGCAGATATAAGCAGAAGGCCGGTATCGGCCTTTTGTTTGTTCTGCTACATATATGGTGTGAAGAGGGTAAAGGTTGGGGGATGTATCCTTGAAGCTGAGCCTGCTAAGCCATGTAGCGAAAAAACGCTGCATGGATATATGTTTATGATATTGATGTTCGCATTTCTTGAATTTTTTGTCTCTTGTATTCATTTGCATCATCTTCAATTTTTTTCTTTGCATCGTTCCATAGTGACTTATACGTCTCGCTATATCGCTCTGTTAAAACCAGCACGATATCGTCAAGGTTTTGCTGTTTTATCTTGTTGCCGGGCTTCCCAAACTCCTTTATCAAAACATCGTTTGAGATTGATTTGCAGCCAGAGAATGCTGCTATTAGTTTTTTTGCAAGGCATGATGTCAGTTTCAAGTCTGGAAATTCTTCCATTTCTACCAGCTTTATGAATATTACTAAAAACTTTTGACGTTCTCTTCTTTTAAATCCACCAACTAGCCCGCCTATTTTTCCTGCTTGTTCTGCTTTGTTCATGTTATAACTCCTATGTTGTTATAATACAATTATCATAAGTTTTATGTAAGTCAATGCTTCAGGGTTATATCTCCGAACCTATAGATTTGCTTCGGGGATATACATTGTAAGAGTTTCGCCATTTTCATTTTTTGAACTTTCGATGTGACCAATACCTCACGTTTTTTTGTGAGATTAATTTGAGAGCGATTTTTTGAATTTTGTAGGTGCCATTTTTTCGCTGCTTTGTAGCAAAAGTGAACTAAGTAACTAATTTAGGGTTGAACCCTTTTTAACGGTTATGGTTGAACCTTATATTTATTTTCATTTTGCTCTTGACAAGATGTTTTGCAGTTTTTAAGCCATAATCCGATGGTTGGAAAAATCCATATATCAATAATTTGGTATAAATTCTTGAAATTTCTTTGGCGTATTTTTAGAGAAAAATGAGTTTCTCCAAATACCCTTTTTTCAGTGCTGGCCAAAATCTCTTTCGGGATATTTAGGCTCATTAGCCCAGTGAGGGATATTCACCGTTTTCGATGAATTTGAGAAAGTGTAAAAATTTCATCAGGAGAGTAAGTTGATATGTATGTATACATACATATAGGTTCAGGGATATATCTCCAAACCTATGGAAGTGAGGGGTTGGGTGGTTAACGCTATTTGGGTCTAGTTTTGATATAGGCTTTTGCACTTTGTGAGGTGTAACGCATTCGGCTATTTTAGGCGTGTAGTGGGGTGGCTTGGTGTCGTTGTATCAACGGAGTGGAAGAAGGCCGATTTTGACCAATTCCGTGCGTTATATCTCTATCGGTGGTGCGGTGTATGTATATGTGGGGGATGCGGGGAGGAAAGGGAGGGGTTGGGCGGGAAAGGACGAAGAAACCCCCTCGCCGGGTGCTATTATCTGATATAGGCTATTTAGACAGATTATAATGTTACGGAGTCTCTCTCCAGTTGTATGCTGTCGCTCTGCTTACATTTAACTCCTTCATGACTTGCTGAATAGACGCCCCGGCTTCAAGCAAGATAATGCCTCGTTCTCTCTTGGTTTTACCTTTTGCTTTTCCGCCTTTCTTGCCTCGGATTGCTTGAATTTTGCTTGTGTGAGTTCTTGCGACATAATCGTCAAAGGTTCCACGCGTAAAGTTTCTATGTGTCCACTTCGCTACACTTTTAGCCGTGTGTTTAACTTCGGATATGTCCAAGGGTGTGGAAAAATTGACGTTGTAGCCAGTGGCACGGTCAAGGCAAGCGTTTAACCATTGATTGTAGTCGGGCCAACCTTGGCGGATTGCTTTGTATGCCCACTCTCTTAGTTGGTCGAAAAGCATACAGTTACGGCCAAGGCCATAATCCTCTACAGGCTTCTCTCTGGCCTTTTCTGGGGTTAGGTCGATGTAGTCGGCCAAGTCGTCCAGCGTGTATGGATCGGCCTGCCATTGGTGAACCATCCAGTGGGCATTGATCGGGTTTTTACAGATCAGGCCGCTGTAGCCTCTGTCTGCTCCAAGGCGACTACGCAAGCCCGCCTCAACGGCTGCAGCGTAGCGTAAAGGGGCGGTTTTGCCGTCCATAGCGGTTCGGACAGGGGTTTGTAGCAAGTAGAGTAAATGAGCGTGCCCATTGGCCGGATTTCGAGCTATTAGGTTTGGAGCTGGTGCCCCTACGCTATCCCAGTGCATACCTGCATCGGTTCGGTCTAAGTCAAAAACCATCCAATATCTATGCGTTGGGCCGTTCGGCTGTATAAGTCGTGCAAGTTTTGCTTTTTCTTTCTTGTTGATTTTTAAGCCGCTGATTAAATCATCGGTGTGATAAGGTCTCTTTGGTAAGTAGTCCTCAAATAGTTTTACGCATCCCATATATTCCTCTTCTAATAAGTTATTTAGAAAAAGAAAACCTCGGAAAGTGACTTGACAATAATTTTTTTGATGATTAAATAATTGTGTTGATTTGAGATTTATTGTTGTATATCGAGCCACCTTGCAGGGTGGTTTTCTTTTTCTGCTGCTTTCAAATTGCCATACTTTCGAGGTTTGTCAAATTTGAATGGTAAAAAGGCCGCAATTAAGCGGGTTTTTTATTGAGTGGGTTTGGCTATTGATAAGGGTCATAAGGGTCTTGAAATGGGCTTGGGGGCCTAGGTTTTAAAAGTCTTCTCCTTCTGGCCTGTTTTGCCTGCTCGGCTTCTTCCTTGTCAAATTCAACCACTTGCTTGTTAGTGAACGTGTCGGATGCCCATAATCTAAATTTATCAGCAATGCCTAGCTCCACCTTCGTGTGGTCTAGTCCTCGTTCTTTAAGCTGTTCCCTCGCATTAAAAAGGTAGTCCTTTCGTTTCTCTGAACCTAAGCGGCTTGCCATTTTATAGGTGTTTTCTCGTAGCCTTTTGTAGTATTGCTCTGGGTTTTCGTCCACTCTTCGGGCTTCAAGTATTTGATCCACTAGAATATCAAATCGTTTTATCAAGGGTTCAAGCTCTTCCTCGTAGACCTTAATGGCATTTTCTAACACTGATTTTCGTTTGGTGTCCTCCACTATCTTTCTCCTTAGTTCGTGTAGTTCCTTGGTCATTCTTTCTTTTGTGGCTTTGAAGTTTTCTCTTAATTCTTCGGTTTTGTTTGTCTTCTTGGTTATGTCTTCGGCAAGTAGTTGTCTGTGGTTATCGAGTTTTTCATTTTCTTTTTTCTGCTCCGTTGCATGAATTTCCAAGCTCTGGATTTTGTTTTGGTAGGTTGAAACAGTGTTTTGAAGGTCGGTTATAGTGGCTTTGAGCGTTACGACATTCGTATTTTGTTCGGCTAGTTCTTCCTTCTTTTCTATTAGCTCTTGTTCAAGTTTTTCTACTTGTCTTGTGTAATAGTTGTGGCTTCGCTCGCTTTTTGGTTTTTTTGCTTCTTGCTCGATTTTGCTTAAATACTCCTTTTTTTCTTTTGTCTTTGGTAGGAATTTGGCCTGTAAGTCATATGCAGCGGCTAATCCGTTAAAGTGTTCGTAAAAGGCCGCCTGCATTACTTTTGACTTCCATGACTCACGTTCTCGGATAAACCTATGGTTTTGCTTTTCTTCGCTACGGTTGGGAAGTTTGAAGCCTTCTAATGTTGGCGGCTCAGATATTTTTTCAAGGTGAGCTTTATTCCTCGCGTAATATTGTGATGCGAATTCAAATTCTTGAGCTGAAAAATCATACTTCCCCGTCTTCTCATTTTGAAGGTCAAGAAACGCATGAACGTGGTTTGTTGTCTCGTCCAAGTGGCTGAATGAAAAAAGCATCTTGTTGTTGGGGAAATTCTTTTGATAGAACTGGTGCATGGATTTCTGCAAAAGATCAGTGTATGCCTTTGTGATTGCCAGTTTATTAGGTTCGGGTATCACAAGGATGATTTCTTTAACCCTGTTGACCGTCCTTGATACCGCTCGATCTGGTGCGTTTTGCTCGATCTCTCGCTTCTTGGTGGTGTAGTTCTCTAAGAGGTCGATTCGCTGAGCTATACGGCTGATTTTGTGCTGATTGAGTAGGGCGGCGTAGTCTTGGACTACTAGCGGCCTTTCTCCTTCCATTACAGAGGTGATGTATTCTTTTATCTCAGTGGGTTCGGTTGCGTTGATAAATTTGACCAGCTTCGATTTTAGTTTTCGGAGCTTTTCTTTTTCTGCTGCTATCTCGTCAGTCGCTTCTGTTGCTTTGAGTTTGGTTTGTATTTGGTCGTTGAAGTCGGCCAGCAATTGCTCTGCCAACCCTCTTGTTAATACCTGTTCAACACCACCTACAATGGCGATATTTGGGTGGTCTGGATTGGGGTTGAATTCAAAGTCGTCATACTCGTTTTGGTCCAGTCTAAGCGAGTGTTTCAGCGAACTGTCCAGCCCCTTGAGGTTGGAATAGTTTCTGTCTCTTTTGGTCAGTGTGATTGTCTGCAAATTGGTGTCATTCATTTCATCCTCAGTGGTGGGTTTGTTTTTGCTCTTGGCTTTTGCTTCTGTCCTGCCGACTAGGCACCTGCGTTAACCGTCACATCTTTTGCGTAGCAAAAGTGGGATGGTTAACATAGCAGGTATGTTTCTAAGGGCTTCTTTGAAAACTTGAACCATATGCATATATTGAACCACATAAAAAATGTATATCAAGCATGATGGTGTAGGTGGTTTTGTATGGGGGTGTTGGTTGGGTATGTGCGTGCGGTGTAGTAATCTTTATTATTGTTATTTAATTTATATGTTATCTATATATTGATAACTAAAGACGTGTGTGGGTGCGTGCGTATACATGAGGCGTGTGCAGGGGAGTGCATTATGCGAGACGAATTTTAAAAAAGATACTCGTTTAGAAAAGGTCAAAAGCTCTTCTGGTGGGTAAGAGCTTCGAAGCCTTTGATTGTTGTTATGGGTTTTAATGTGTAACGCTTGCGGTTTTAGAGTTTTAGCTTGTATTTTAGTTTTGATATTGCATCGTATTTTTGCTTTGGGCTTGGTCCTGCACTATACACGTCAAATGTGATGGTTCCCGTCTCATGTCCAACGATTGACGCAATGAGTATTCCGGGCACGTCTGCACGTTGCAATTGAGTGATAACAGTCTTACGGAAGCTATGGAAAACGTATTGGCTATTATATTCAAGGGTGGTTTTTAATCGGCCAAATTGTTTGCTGAGTGCATCGGAACGGTTACCGTATTTGTTTCCTGCTGGTGAGCTAATCAAGAAACCGTCCTTTGAATTGCGGATCAATCTTTCCACTGTTTCTTTTATGGCTGGGTGTATCGGTGTATGTCGCTCACTGGCTGCGGTTTTCCCATCGTAGAAGTAGAAGCATTGAACGCCTTCCTCGGTGACTACATCTTGGGTTTGAAGCTGGCAAAGCTCTTCAATCCTTGCTCCAGTGTGAGAACCTAATAGTATAAGGTCAGTGAGTGTTTCACGGTTTTTTGTAGCTTTGGCTGCCTCATGCAGTCTTGTAACGTCTTCTGGTGTAAAAGCCTTTCTATCTGTTGAGCCGTCGCCCCTCTTGCTGCGATTTACTGGGAAATCATGCTTTTCGAAGGGGGATTGCTGGTCTCGGTGTAGCTTTTTAAAATTCTCGTCGTGCTTAATAGCCCATTTCCAAAAACTTGACCCGGCGAAGAGGTATTGTTTTTTAGTCTTAATGGAAAGGTTGAGCGTATCGAGATAGCTGGCAATGCTTTCTTGGTTGAGGTCGCGTTGCTCTGCTTCAAGCCAAGCATTCATCAATTTCAAGCGATTTGCCTGCGTATCTACAGTCTTTTGAATAATCCCCTTGGTCTTAACTTGATACGCTTCAAATGACGTTATTCTGTTAGTTGTAATAGGAGATTTGATTTTGTAATTTTTTGGACTATCGAGGATTGATTTTACTTCGTCGATACTTTCGATACTGATTGGCTGACCAACTGTAATTAAATAATTGTGCATGACTTTATTTAATCGAATGAAGTCATTGAACCTTTCAATTTTCTGCTCAAGGGAAATTCCTTCGCCTCGCTCTGACCATTTTTCCTTGAAGGTCTCAAACTCAAGGTAGGGTCTTTCGCCACACGGGTCAAAATCGGATTCAAATGCCTCCTTTGGACTTTTCCATTTTTGAGCATTTGAAATTAGGTCAAAAGTTTCATTTTCGATGTGCTGGAATTTCTCTTGGCTGAACGTGAGGTCTAGCTCATCCGTCTGCGTGCTGGTGACGATGTTCATCAAGCCCGATTGCTGGCGTGTCTCGATCAGCTTTGAAATGTCATAGGACTTTTCTGACAGTTCGTCAGGGGTCGGCCCCGCAACGAGCCTCCTAGCGTTCGCTATCGCCTGTTTCCATGAATGTAGGAACGCCAACTTCTTTACCTGAGCTTCAGGCTTGCTCCCGGTCTTCAGCGACTCGGTGAACTCGGTTCGGTTGAGGATGTGCCTAACGTCCTTGGGGATGCTTAGGCGGACGTGCCAATTTCCTGACCGTAGAACTAGGTTGTCGCTTGCCATTTTCGTCCCTAAGCCTTGGGTGTTGATGCCGAAAAGGTAGCTGATTTTTTCTACTATTTGTAGCAAAAATTTGTAGCAAAATGGCCTTTTGTTCCTGTAACCATTGATTTAAAAGGGCTGAATGGTCGGATTCGGAAAGTCCCTATCTCTCCGCCATTATTGAATAATGAAAAACCCCCGATAACCTAATGGTTGTCGGGGGTTTTTTGTTTGGGGCAGAAATTTGAAGATGAATTCTGCTACGGTCATTCATCGGATGGCACCATGAGTCGCAACATGAACGTTGAAGCGGTGTTGGCGCAGTTATTGGCGAGTGTCCCTGATCTGATGGCTGTCTATGTGTTTGGCAGTCAAGCGACGGGTGAGGCGAATGCCGACAGCGATCTCGACCTGGCAGTGCTTGCTGCCGGCACAGTGGACCCGCTACTGCTGTGGCAGACAGCGGGGGAGCTTGCTGACATCGTGGCGGTGCCCGTCGATCTGCTGGACCTGCGCGCGGCCTCCACGGTTATGCAATATCAGGTAATAACAACCGGGCGTCGGCTCTGGAACAAGGACAGTCAGGCAGGTATTTTCGAGAGCTATATCCTCAGCGAAAAAACCGCGCTGGACACTGCAAGGGCGGCGCTGTTGGCTGATATTCAGAAGAAAGGAAAAGTGCATGGTCGATGATGTGCTCATCCACAAAGCCTCGAGCATTGAGCGCTATGTGGCTCGCGCTCGCGAGGAGTACGACAAGGATCCTGCCAGTTTCGCGACTGACTTCACCCGACAGGATGCGGCGATTCTCAACATTCAGCGTGCCTGCGAAGCTGCACTGGACATGGGGCAGCATTTGATCCGTCGTGAGCGGCTGGGCGTACCTCAGGGCGCACGCGACGTGTTCCAATTGCTATCCCAAGGTGGGTGGGTGAGCCCGTCCTTGTTGACCAACCTGAAGAACATGGTCGGTTTTCGCAACATCGCCGTCCATGAGTACCAAACCCTTCAATTGCCGATCACAGTTGCGATCATCACTCAGCATCTAGGGGATTTTCTGGCGTTCAGCTCATTTATCCTGACTAAGGATGCAAGTCAGTCAGGTGCCACCACAGACACTCATCCCGATTAAACGAAAAAGCCTGCTGAGCTCAACACTCAGCAGGCTTTTTAGTCAGTACTTGTTTGGTCAGGCAGGCTGCGCCGCCAAGCTATTGCTGACATTGCGCCCCAATACCAGCACCGTCACAAAACCCACGCCCACCAACGCTGTCGCGAGGCTCAACAGCACCGAACTGCCCATCTGGTCGACGATCCGCCCGCCAAAGAACGATCCTAGCGCAATGATCACCTGAAACAACGCGACAAACAGCGGCATACCACGTTCCACATCCTTGGGTGCTACGACAAACATCCAGATACTGGCGCAAGCCGGGAAGGCGCCGAAGGCGAAGCCCCAGAGTGCGATCAGCATGGCGGCGCCGGTCAGGCCGGTGGCGAAGTAGGGGAACAGGGCGGTGCTGGTGCCGATCATCAGTGCGACCAGCAGCAGGGTGTAACGCACACTGCGGTTGGCGGCGAAGCCAGCGAAGACGTTACCTGCCACACCTGCAATGCCAAACATCAGCAGCAGTGAGCCAATAGTCGGGCCATCGAAGCCGGAGCTGTTCTTGAAGAAGGGCGCGACGTAGGTGTACGCGGCAAAGTGCGCCAGGCCGATCAGCAGTACCGCGATCAAGCCGACCCGGGCCCGTGGGTTGATGAACAACGCCGGCAGGTCGCTGACGAGAATGGCTTTTTCCGGCTTGAGTATGGGGAGCAGGAGGACCTGTGCCAACAGCACTGGCAGACCCACCAGCGCGGTGACCAGGAAGGTCATGCGCCAGCCCATCAGGCCGCTGAGCCAAGTGCCGACGGGCACGCCGAGTACGGTGGCCAGTGTCACGCCCATCATGATGATCGAAGTGGCCTTCGCCACGTCCACGCCTCTGGGGGCCAGGCGGCCGCTGAGGGCGATGGCCGTGGCCCAGAAACCGCCGATGCTGATGCCCAGCAATACGCGACCGAATAGCAGAAGGCTGAAATCACTGGCGAAGGCCACGACCATGTTGGCGATGATCATGATCAGCGTCAGGCCGATCAGTAGGTAGCGGCGATCCATAGCGCCAATGATCACTGACAGCAGAGGGGCGGCGAGCGCGGCCATGATGCCGGGCAGGGTGACCATCAGGCCTGCGTGGCCGGCACTGATGCCCAGGTCCGCAGCGACATCGTTGAGTACGCCCACCGGTAGAAACTCGCTGGTCACCAGGGCAAAGGCGCCCACGGCGACCGAGAGGATCGCCAACCACTGCTGTTTGACGCTCTGTTGATTATGTTCGGGAAGGCCGCGGGGGGCCTGGCTGGCACTTGGCATGGTGTTGGGTTCCAGGGTGAACGTCGCCCGAAGCGAGGCGAGGGGGAAGGAAAGTGGAGGCGATTATAGGAATCAGCGCTGAAAATCGGGCAGGCGCTCGTTTCGATAGTAATCATCAGTGCTATCGATGCGACGCTCTAGCACGCACTACGTAAGCCATACACCTTTCATACAGACGTCCCCAACGTTGCCTACAGGCAGCGCATTGCAGTGGCTCCGGCAACTGATTACTTTGTGGTAGCGCACTCGATCAGGCGCTTCCCACAGCAAAGGAATTGCATCATGAGCAAGAACACGAAAAAAACCTCCGGCAAGATAGCGGCTCTGGCGGCCAACACCCTCAATGATCCAGACGCTTCAGTCATTGCCAAAAGCCTTGCTGCTTCGGCGCTGGCTCAGCGCAGTACCGAGAAGCAGACGAGCGCTGAGCTGGAAGAAAAGGCGGGGAAAGTGCTTCAAAGCGACAAGTACAGCGAGGACACAAAATCCCTGGCCGCGTCGGTTCTCTCCCAGGCCAATAAAGAACGGGGAAGCTGAGAAAAAGGCTCACCCACATCGCACGCCCACGCATGTCGACGGAATAAACACAGCGCCTCAACCGTTAACCCCATAGAACTGCCGACGCCCGTGCACCTGCTGGAGTTCTGTTCGGGGTTATCGATTGATTTGGGAGAGGTCCATGCTTGTTTATCGGAACACACTCAGCGAAGCGTTGCCGCTTCGTGAACGTCCGGGCGCAATCGGTTTGGTGTTGAGCCTGGAAGGCGCCCGCTACTATGTATTTGTCAGTCGGCAATCACGCGATCAGGTCGCCAACAGCGCTGTGGGCAATAAGCTGAGGGTCAGTGCGCAACTGCTCAAAGTCCCGCCATCCCCGCAGATACACCAGGCGAAGTACGCTCAATTGCTGCCCATTGCGCGGGACCTGGCAACGCAACGGGGGGTGGAGGCCGAAAGCCGGCATGCCGAAGAGTTGTTGATCGAGCACTTTGATGAATGCGTGCAAAATTTCGTCGCGTTGCGCGGTCGTCCGCCGGCAAAAGCCGAGGTGTTTCTGTCCCACTGTCCTTGCCAATCAAAAGACCCAGGCGCCAGCCCGGCGCGCATGCTTGCCGGCACCTATTACGAGGCCACCTGCAAGGCCAAGTTGATCAAGTTTTGCACGACCGGCACCCGTGCCGCGATTTCCTGGAGGGTGTATTACCAATTCGACATCGGCACATCGAAGCTCGATATCAATGAGAACCTCGGCAATCTAATCCTGTGCAAGCAGCCGGCGTTCATCAACTTTTAGCAACGTGCGCGCCGTGGTCAGCCAGGCGCGCGGTCAGGCTCTGAATAAACACGGTTTCTGCACGGCTCATCTTCTGCTCTCGATTCCACAGTAGATGAATGTCCACGTCCGTTATTCCCTCATCCGGTGGTAACCGCCAGAGCAGCCCGTTTTTCACATCTTCCGCGACGACATGGATCGGCAGGCAGCCCAGGCCGAAGCCGGCGATCACCAATCGCCGCACTTCTTCCAGGCTTGAAGACGACGCCACAATCCGCCCGCTGAACCCTTGCTGATCCCGGAAAATCGTTAACGGCGAGAGCATCCCGCCAATCTGGTCGCTGGTAAAACTGACGAAGTTCTCAGATTGCAGGTCCCCCTCCGCCAAACCGATGCGCCCGAACAATGGATGGTGTCGCCCACAAAAAAACGCATAGCGCTGGCGCAGGAACAGGTGTTGTTCCAAGCGTGGCTGCGGCCGACGGTTGAGGCTCAGACCCAGGGTCGCGGTTTTTTCCAGGAGTGCGGCGACGATGTCCGAGCTGCGCATTACCTCGACTTCCAGGTCGACCCGAGGATGTTCACGATGAAAATCTGCCAGAAATTCATCGAAGGTGTCCGAGTTGATCCGGCTGATCATCAGCAATCGCACTTTGCCGATTACCTCATCGCCCGGTTTTTGCAGGGCATTGCTCATCTGCGACACCTGGCCGTACATCTCGCCGGCGATGGCGAAGATCTGCTCACCGGCCTCTGTCAACACAAAGCGCGGACCACGACGGACGATGAGCTGGCAGTCGAGTTGTTCTTCCAGGCGCTTGAGCGCCTGGCTGATTGCTGGCTGGGTCAGGTGCAGGCGGGCGGCGGCGCGGCTGATGCTCAGCTCCTGGCCGATTACACGGAAGGTGCGCAGCAGGTTCCAGTCCAGACGGTCGTTGAGCAAGGGATGAATGTCGCGGCGGGCTTCGGGCATGGCGCAGCTCGATAATAAGCAGGATTTATAATTTGAATAATAAATAGAAAATTGACTAATCATAGCCCCGAGACGATAAATCACCCTTAACAAGCGCCATCAGAGCGCATGCGTTCGACCTTTCTCCTGCCAAAAAAATAACCAAAGGAGCCAGCCCCATGAAGCCTTCCGCTTCGCCCCAGCCTCGCCGTGCTGCGGCCGCCGCTTTTATCGGCACCATGATCGAGTGGTACGACTTTTACATCTACGCCACTGCCGCAGCGCTGGTGTTTGGCCAACTGTTTTTTCCTTCCGAAGACAAACTCTTCAGCACCATGGCGGCGTTCGGCACCTTTGCCGTGGGGTTCTTCGCGCGGCCGTTGGGCGGCATCGTGTTCGGGCATATCGGTGACCGGATCGGCCGCAAGAAATCCTTGGTGATCACCCTGGTGATGATGGGCGTGGTCACCGTATGCATCGGTCTGTTGCCGACCTACGCGCAGATTGGTGCGGCTGCGCCGGTGCTGCTGATCCTGCTGCGTGTGGTGCAGGGGATTGCCGTTGGCGGCGAGTGGGGCGGTGCGGTGTTGATGGCGGGCGAGCATGCGCCGAAAGGCCGGCGCAACTTCTTTGCTTCCTTCGCGCAATTGGGCAGCCCGGCTGGGCTGATCCTGTCGCTGCTCGCATTCAGTGCGGTCACCCGTCTGCCGGAAGACGCGTTAATGAGTTGGGGCTGGCGCTTGCCGTTCCTGGCCAGCGCGTTGCTGTTGGTGGTCGGCCTGGCGATTCGCCTGGGCGTGAATGAGTCGCCGGAATTTCTTGAAGACAAAGCCTTGGCGGAAAAAGCGCGGGCGATCAAGAAAGACCAGGCGCCTGTCATAGAGGTGTTGCGAACCGCTTGGCGCCCACTGCTGCTGTGCATCGGGGCCAACACCCTGGGCATTGCCGGCGTGTATTTCACCAACACTTTCATGATTGCCTACAGCACTCAGCAATTGGGCCTACCGCGCTCGCTGATTCTGGAGTGCCTGTTCTTCGTCGCCATCATCCAGTTTTGCGTCCAGCCGCTGGCCGCCTGGGTCGCGGAGAAGGTCGGTGCCACGCGTTTCCTGTGCGCAATGACGGTGCTGGCCATGGCTTCGCCTTATCCCATGTTCGTATTGGTCAGCAGCGGCCAGGCGCCGTTGATCATCCTCGGTATTGCCTTGGCGGTGGTGTGCATGGCGTCGTTTTATGCCGTGATCGCCGGCTTCGTCAGCGGCCTGTTTGAAACCCGCGTGCGCTACACCGCGATCTCCCTGGCCTACCAGGTGTGCGGCGCGCTGGCGGGTGGTCTTACGCCGTTGATCGGTACCTGGCTGGCCCACGAATACCAAGGCCAATGGTGGCCGATGGCAGTGTTCTACAGCTTGATCGCGGCGGTCTCGCTGGTGTGTGTACTGGCGTTGTCGCGTCGGCATGCCACCGCCCACCGCCATGAAATGGCCCATAGTGTTTGATGGAGTGTCTGTAATGTTGAAGATCAATGGTGAGCGCCTGTGGGCCAGCCTGATGGCCATGGCCGAGATTGGCGCTACGGCGCGCGGCGGCAGTTGCCGCCTGGCCTTGAGTGGAGAAGACAAAGCCGGTCGCGAACTGTTCAGCCACTGGTGCACGGCCGCCGGGCTGACCCTGAGCGTGGATGCCATCGGCAATCTGTTCGCCCGTCGTGCCGGTACGGACAACGACGCGGCACCCGTGATGATGGGCAGCCACCTTGACACTCAACCCGAAGGCGGGCGCTTTGATGGTGTCTACGGTGTATTGGCGGGGCTGGAGGTGATCCGCAGCCTTGACGATCACGGGATCCAGACGCGCAAGCCACTGGAGATTGCGGTATGGACCAACGAGGAGGGCGCCCGTTTTACGCCAGCCATGCTCGGCTCGGCGGTATTCACCGGCACCCTGGCACTGGATAAGGCCCTGGGCACTGCCGATGTCGATGGCATCAGTGTGGCCGAGGCTTTGCGTGCTACCGGCTACAACGGCTCACGCCCCTTGGGCGGCGCGGTGGATGCGTATTTCGAAGCGCATATCGAGCAGGGGCCGATTCTTGAAGACAACGCCAAGAGCATCGGCGTGGTCACCGGCGGTCAGGCGATTCGCTGGCTGGATGTGCGCGTCGAGGGCATGGCCGCCCACGCCGGCACTACGCCGATGCCGCTGCGTAAAGACGCATTGTATGGCTCCGCACAGATGATCCAGGCGCTGGAGAACCTGGCGGCGGATTTTGCTCCGGAAGGCCTGACCACCGTGGGTGAATTGAGCATCGCCAAATCGTCACGTAACACCATCCCTGGCCTACTGAATTTCACCGTCGATTTGCGTCACCACCGCGACAGCGATATCGACGCCATGGAGCAGCAGGTGCGCCGACAATTGCAGGCCATCGCCGAGCAACGCGGATTGTCCGTGACCGTAACCCCACACTGGATCAGCCCGGCCACACCTTTTGACGCCGACTGTGTCGCCTGCGTGCAAACCGCTGTGGATGCCCTGGGTTACAGCCAGCAACGCATCGTCAGCGGCGCCGGCCACGACGCCATCCACCTGGCGCGCTATTGCCCGACTGCGATGATCTTCATCCCTTGCGTCGGCGGCCTCAGCCACAACGAAGCCGAAGACGTGTTGCCCGAGGACGTGTGCCAGGGCACCGACGTATTACTCAACGCCGTGCTGAAGCGCGCCGGCCAGGTTCGGTAAGGAGATTTTTTATGCGTACGTTTTTCCACCCCGAACAACTGCTGCATCATCCGCGCAGCTACTACTCCCGTGGCCAGATGCGCACGCCGCAGGAGGTTCCCGAGCGCGCCCGGAATCTGTTGTTGGCCACGCAAACCTTGGGTTTCGACATCCAGCAGCCGCAGGACTACGGCCTCGATCCATTGCTGGCCGTACACGGTGCGTCCTACCTGGCTTTCCTGCAGGAGGCCCACCAACGCTGGAAGGAAATCCCCGAAAACTGGGGCGACGAAGTCATGTCCAACATCTTCGTCCGTGAGCCCAACGCCCTGCGTGGCATCCTTGCCCAGGCTGCGCGTTACCTCGCAGATGGCAGTTGCCCGATCGGCGAACTGACCTGGCGCTCGGCCTATTGGTCGGCCCAGAGCGCCGTTGCTGCCGCCAAGGATATTCTTGATGGCGCTCCGGCGGCCTACGCTCTCTGTCGTCCACCGGGCCATCATGCTCGTTACGATGCGGCAGGAGGATTTTGTTACATCAACAATGCCGCAGTTGCTGCACAAGCATTGCGCCAAGGTTTTCAGCGCATCGCCGTGCTCGACACCGACATGCACCACGGCCAAGGCATTCAGGAGATTTTCTACGACCGTGACGACGTGTTTTACGTCTCGATTCACGGTGACCCCACCAACTTCTATCCTGGCGTTGCCGGCTTCGCCGAAGAGCGCGGTAGCGCAGCGGGCGAAGGCTTCAACCTCAACCTGCCAATGCCTCACGGTGCCAGTGAGGCGGTATTCTTCGAAAAGCTGGAATTGGCCTTGGCGGCGGTGAAGCACTTCTCGGCAGATGTGCTGGTGCTGTCACTGGGTTTCGATATCTACGAATTGGACCCACAGAGCAAAGTCGCCGTTACACGTGAAGGGTTCGCACGGTTGGGTGAGTGCATTCGCGGGTTGGGATTGCCCTGTGTGATCGTGCAGGAGGGTGGATATCACCTGGAGACGCTGGATAGCAATGCGCGAGCGTTTTTTAATGGCCCGCAGGCGTGGAAGCCGCGTTAACCTGTGAGCACCGCCTCAACCTATGGATGAGGCGGTGGTGCGATGTTCACGGTAAGGATTTACCTGTGTCGGGTACCAGTTCCAACACACGATCCCGCCCACCTTCGGCCAGCAGATAGGTCCCTCGACCGGTCGGCACAATCGACTGCGGTGCCTTCAGGAACGATAGGATCGTCCGTTGGTGCCCCTGCTTATCAATCAGCAACAACCTCGCCCGATGCGTGGAGTCTTCGTTGACCCACAACCCGCGCTCATCGCACATCAGAAATGTTGGTTTGTTCAAACCGACCAGTACGTCGGGATCACTGCCATCTTCCGTCAGTTCACGTACCACACCTTTTTTCTTCTCGGTGTAGAGCATGCGCCCATCGGTGCAACGCACAATGGACTCGCCCTCCTGAAGCTGATCACGCAGTACGGTCAGGGACTGGTCGCTCCAGCGGTAACGCAATAGCCGTCCGAAAGGCTTGCGGTCCTCGATGGCATAGAGGTAGTCACCGTCATCCCACAGGCCCTGCACGCTCTCACCTCTGAACAGTTCGGTGACGATGCCATCCTTGAGAAAACTGACAGGCAGATCAGTGGACTCCTGGCTGAACACCCAACCACCGCGGGTGGCGAACAGGCCATCGGGTTTGGACAGGCTGCTCACCACCACTTCACGGCTGCCATCCTTGAGGATGCGCACAATGCTGCCCTTGGTGTCATCGAGTTCCTGGCTGACCATCAACGAACCATCGGCCAGAGGCATCAGTGAAGCAGCCTTCGGCACATCGCGATGCAGCACCTGCACGCTCCAGCCGCTGGCTGCGCTGACAGGGTAGAAGCTTTGCCAGGCAAAGAACCCCAGGGTGGCGATGCACAATAGGCCGATTACCCAGAGCCCCGGCTTCAGTGCTCGGTGCAGAGCGCTGTTGATTCTTCCAGCTGTCTTGTTCATTGATCACTCTTATTGGTAAGGGATTACTCCCCATCGCTCTGCAACCACGCCGTGTAGTCTTGACCACCGTAAAATAGCCCCAGGATCGACACTGTTTCGTTATCGGAGTCCACCATGAATGCGATAACGGTGGTACGTCGATAGTGAGTGATGCGTAAGTGGCTCAGCAGGTCGTCACGTCGGGTGCCGCGCAAGGGAAACAGGCAAAGGTTTTCGCAGTAGCGGATGAGGTTGTCGATAAAGCGTGCAGCTACAACGGGGGAACCGGCATCGCTGATGTAGTCTTCAAGGGCGTCGAGTTGCGCCAACGCTTCAGGCGAAAAGGCTACCGTGTAACTCACGCTTTCCCGGTGCCTTGTCGCTGACGCTTGGCTGCCATGTGTTCTCGAACCTGTTCGACGGACAGCGCGCGCTCGGGTTCGGCCTTGAGGGCTGCCGCAGCTGGGATCACCTCGTCCCGCAGCCAGTCTTCCATGGCGCGATCACGAGCCAGCAAGGCCCTCAGGCCGTCGCGGATCACTTCACTTTCGGACGCATATTCACCAGCCGCGACTTTGGCTTTGACCAGGGCAGCCATTTCGATTGGCAAGGTAATGCTCATTTGCTGGGTTGAGCGCATGTAGATGTCCGCCGGAGGAGGGTAGGATTCAATCCTACTTGACCATTGGCGTGATGCAAGAAGCAACTGATCGATGCCGATATCCGGCGACTCGTCATCTGTCCAGAAGTGATAGGTTTCCATGCGTGCTACATCTCCCGTTGTTTAGGTCAGGTCGCAAGTATTGACCCATTTAGAGAACTGCGTGGCCGCTTAAACCCAATAACCCACTGATATGTATGACTTCATATTTGTAGCAGGGTTATTACAACAAGCCGGTCCCGGCATGCATGGCGCGCCATCGGCTCCCATACGATAATGCCTGCCACCTCGACCACATTGGCCTTCCCGTGATCATCAACTTCGACCTCAACGACCTCCAAGCCTTCCGCGCCGTGGTAGACAAGGGCAGTTTTCGCGGTGCCGCCGAAGCTATCCGGATCTCGCAGCCGGCCCTCAGCCGGCGTATCGAAAAGCTCGAGACCGCCCTGGATGTAAAGCTGTTCGAACGCACCACGCGGCGCGTCAGCCTGACCATGGTCGGCCGTGCGTTCCTGCCTCAGGTCGAGCGCATGCTCGACGATCTCGATGTCGCGCTCATGGGCATCAGCAATGTGGCGTCCACCCGCATGGGCAATGTCACCATCGCGTGCGTGCCGTCCACCGCGTACTACTTCATGCCCCACGTGATCTCTGAATTCCACAAGTTGTATCCGAAAATTCGCCTGCGGGTGCTGGATGCCAGTGCCGGTGAAGTGTGCAATGCGGTGGAAAGTGGCGAGGCGGATTTCGGCGTGAGTTTCAGTGGCAGTCTGGCCGATGAAGTGGAGTTCGAACTGCTGCTGCAGGAGCGTTATGTGCTGGCCTGTCGCCGCGATCATCCCCTGGCCCAGCGTGACAGCGTGAGCTGGTCCGAGGCCTACGAACACGACTACATCACCGTGGACAAGACCTCTGGTAACCGCTTCCTGCTCGACCAGGCGTTGCGTGGCGTGCGGGTGAAAAAGCCGAGTATCTGCGAGACGCACCACGTAACGACGATGATCGGGCTGGTGGAGGCGGGATTGGGAGTGGCGATGGTGCCCTCGATTGCCATGCCGGCGGGCGAGCACCCGATCCTGGTGAGCGTGCCGCTGGTGGAACCGCAGGTGATGCGCAATGTGGGCTTGATAAAACGCCGCGGGCGGACCTTGCCGCCAGCGGCGCTGGAGTTGGAGCGATTGGTGCGGGAAATGCCGTTTCGGTCAGCGTGACACCGAGTCCAGGCCGGTGGCTTGCACCACCGGTTGCGCCTGGGGCGACGCCAGGTACTGCAACAAGGCCTTGGCCTGTTCAGGGTGTTCGGCATTGATCGGAATACCGGCTGCAAAACGCGTCACCGATTGCACATCTTCCGGGATCTTGCCGACGTAGGTCACACCCGGTACCGGCAGCAATTCCGCGACCTGTTGCAAGCCCACTTCGTAGTCACCCTTGGCGACCTGTTCGGCCACCGGCAGGCGTTCGATCATGGTGCCCTTGGCGGGCATGCCGAGCTTCTTGAACAACTCCTTCTCGACATACACACCGCTGGCGCTGTCCGAGTAAGCCACGGATTTGGCCTTGCTCAGCGCGGCTTTCAGTTCGGCGTCAGTGCCGATTGCAGGTTTGACCGCGCCCGCCTTGACCACCAGGCCGATGCGCGAGTCCGCCAGTTCCACGCGGGAGGCCGGGTCGACCTTGCCTTGTTTGATCAGGTCATCCAAGGCGTAGCCGACCATGATCACTACGTCGGCGTGTTCGCCACGGGCAAGACGGTTGGGGATCGCTTCCGGCGCCTTGCCCATGGACGGACCCAGAATGGTGTCGAGGCTGTCACCGCTTTGCTTGGCGTACTGCGGGCCAAGCAGTTTATAAGCGGCGGTGAAGCCTCCCGATGTCATCACCTTGAGCTGTTCGGCCTGGGCCGACAGCGCCAGGGCTCCGAGGGCCAGGGTCGTCAGGGTCTTGAGCAATGGCTTCATCATGCCGCCTCCTGCATCACCTGGCCACGGGTGTTGGCGCGACGGTACAGCGCCAGAGTCGAGCACAGCGCGCAGGCTGCGGCGAACATCATCCAGTAGGCCGGCGAGGCCTTGTCTTCGGTGATGTGGATGAACCAGGTGGAAATCGCCGGGGTAAAACCACCGAAAATCGCGGTCGCCAGGCTGTAGGCCAGGGAGAAACCCGCCACACGCACTTCCACCGGCATGATTTCGGTCAGGGCAGGGATCATGGCGCCGTTGTACATGCCGTAGAGGAAGGAGAACCACAGCAGGGTTTCCAGCATATGGGCGAAGCTCGGTGCGTTCACCACGTAGGACAATGCTGGGTATGCGGTGAGAACCGTCAACACGGTCATGGCGATCAGCACCGGCTTGCGGCCAAAACGGTCGCTCAAGGTGCCGCCGATCGGCAGCCAGACAAAGTTCGACACCGCCACCAGCAGGGTCACCAACAGCGCGTCGGAAGTGCTCAATTGCAGCACGGTCTTGCCGAAGGTCGGCGCGTACACGGTGATCAGGTAGAACGCGGTGGTGGTCATGGCCACCATCAGCATGCCGCCGATCACCACGGTCCAGTTCTTCACCAGGGTCGCCAGCACTTCACGCATGGTCGGGCGATGCTTGCGGTTGGCGAATTCTTCGGTTTCCTGCAGGTTGCGACGCAGGATGAAGATGAACGGGATGATCACACAACCGATGGCGAACGGAATGCGCCAGCCCCAATCGGCCACCACGGCAGGTTCCATCCACACGTTCAGGCCATAACCCAGCGCGGCCGCGACCACGATGGAGATCTGCTGGCTGCCCGATTGCCAACTGGTGTAGAAGCCTTTGCGGCCTGGGGTGGCCATCTCAGACAGGTAAACCGAGACACCGCCCAGTTCCGCGCCAGCCGAGAAGCCTTGCAACAGTCGCCCGAGCAACACCAGCAACGGAGCCCACAGGCCAATAGTGTGATAACCGGGTACCAGCACGATCAGCAGCGTGCCGCTGGCCATGATCGACAGGGTCACGATCAGTCCTTTGCGGCGACCCACGTCATCGATGTAGGCCCCCAGGATGATCGCGCCTAATGGACGCATCAGAAAGCCCGCGCCGAACACGGCGAAGGTCATCATTAATGACGCAAACTCATTAGCGGCAGGGAAGAACGCGGCAGCGATATAGGTGGCATAAAAACCGAACAGGAAGAAGTCGAACTGTTCGAGGAAATTGCCCGAAGTCACGCGGAAAACCGCACCCACTTTCGAGCGGGCAGAGTCGGGTCGGGTAGGGCTAGTCATGGTTTTGTGTCTCCAGCGTTCTTTTTAAAGTGCTTGTTTCGCCTAAGACCGAGAATAGTGGCTGACACATTTAGAAATGATAAGTGACAAATTTGGATGGATTGATGTGTATTGGCTATCAATCGGTGGTGCGGTCAAAAATGCGTCCGCTGTTCTATGCTGAAGATGTGACCAATTCTTACGGATGGGAGGTGGCGATGACTGACCAGCAGAAACGACGGGACGAGCCGGAGCGTGAACAACCCCGACAGCGGGAGGAAGAAAAACCGCAGACCTGGAAGCATCCCGATGATGGGACGGAGCTTTCCGAGCGGGATCAGGAGCGCCCGCTAAAACCGTAATATCAGGCTAAACGCGGTCAAAATGTGGGAGCAACTGTCTTG